>CALVJT010000050.1 GCA_944332315.1 uncultured Clostridia bacterium | reverse complement strand
TAGTTCTAACCCAATAAAAAGGAACACAAAATTTGATATAAAACTAAATAATACAAACTATGCAAAATCGCAAACAAAGCACAGCCCACTAATAACTGCGGTACTAATACTATCGTGGCTTTTTGTGATATATTTAATGGTGTTTACAGTGTTGTTGCCAAATTATCAAAATAAGCCTTTGGATATTGTTGAGGGCGTCGGTGAAGTTGGTGCCACCCATGGAGTACTATTTGATTTAGGCGAAAATATGCAAGCCTTAAGTGGTGTGGAGTTGTCTATTCCAATAAGTTATTATCAATATAATAGTTCAACAGATGCTAGTGATAAAACTGAAAAGTCAGGTACAATTGTTAAAACTCAGTGTTCGCCAAGCAGTTCTACTGGTTATGATAGTAATTATCAATATTTTTATGCAATAGAAAGTGGGTGGCATAGTGGCGATTTTAATTTACAACCAATAGTAGACTATATAAATGAGCAATTAGCAATCGTTGGTAGTGCTAATCGAATAAAAGATTTTGATTTGATACCAATGGTAAACTTATCTATTGCTTTAACAAATGTTCTTTATATTGAAGGAGTTATTGGATGGGTTTCAGATACAGTAGGTTTAGATGACCAACTTGCCTCTATGGGTAGTGATATACAATATGGCATTTTTCTTAAAGCCAATTGGGTAGAAGGAGTTAATCTAGATTTAACTCTAAACTGTACAAACTACAATAACCAAAACTATATGATATATATCTTTGCCGATAATAAATTAGTGCAACAAATATTGCCGAATGCGCAAACAATAGCCACAACATTAGTACTAGAACCCGATGTAAGCTTGGTGTATGTACAATTTGTGTTAAACTACTATGGCAATGTATCGGCAAGCACAACTAACACAACGCAAAATGGGCGCAAAGTTTACTTAAACGAAATAAAAACAACACAAATTGATTATTCAATAAGCGTGCCAAACATAAATGTAGGCATAATTATATAAAATTTTTATAATACGGAGAGAAATACACATTTAAGTTTGCTAAATTCGGTACAAAACTTCTGCGCAGCACTAATTTGGTCAAAGGCTAAGCGCCAATGCCAGCAATTTGGGTGAAGCTTTTGTTCTAAAAGATGAATATTAGCTAGAAATTATTTGTGCGCTACAATAGGTAACTAAATAAAGTTGCCTATTTTTTTAGTTTGTGATATACTTATTAAAACAAACTTTCTATTTGGGGTACACAAATGTTAAAATCGTTAAAAGTGGAAAATATTGCACTAATCGAGGAGCAGTACATAGAGTTCTACAAGGGCTTAAATGTGCTTAGTGGCGAAACTGGCGCCGGCAAAAGCATAATAATAAACGCCCTTTGCTTTGCGCTGGGCTCTAGAGCGGATAAATCGCTGATAAGGAACGGCGCAGACTACGCAAAAGTCACCGCTGTGTTTGAGGTAGATTTGGATGAAAAGCTCTCGCAACTGTTGCAGGAACTAGATGTCGAGCCCGAGGAAAGCATAATTGTTGTGCGCAAAATGTTTGTGGATGGCAAAAGCGAAATTAAGGTAAACGGAACAAGCGTTTCTTTATCTATGCTAAAAAAGCTGACTACAAATTTAATAGATGTATATGGCCAGTTTGAGCACACTAATTTGCTTGATGAGCGCAAGCACTTGCAGGTGCTAGATGATTATGGCGGGCAGGAGATAAGCCAAAAATTTGACGAATATAAAGCTGTTTACGATGAGCTATTGAGCCTAAAAGCGCAAATCAAAGCACTCGGCGGGGATGAGCGCGAGCGTATGAACAAAATCGATTTTTTGCAGTACGAGATAAACGAAATTAATTTAGTAAACCCTCAACTTGGCGAGGATGAGCAACTGCAAGCGCAAAAGTCCATAATGGTAAACGCCGAAAAATTGGCAGAGGCATACGGCGTTGCCAAATCGGCTTTGGATGGCGAGGAGTACAGCGCGCGCCTAGGCATAGGCACCGCACGCAACAAACTGCAGTCGATAGCAGATATAAACCCCGCAATGCAACCGCTCACCGAAAGGCTCTATTCGCTAGAGGCAGAACTAGATGATATTATATCCGAAATTACAAGCGCCCTAAACAGTTGCGAATACGATGAGCGCGAGTTCAACGAGGTGGATAGCAGGCTAGATAGCATAAAAATGCTAAAAAAGAAGTATGGCAACACTATTTTAGAGGTATTAGAGGCAAAGCAAAAGGCAGAGGAGGAACTCTCAAACCTACAAAATTCTGCCGAGCTTTTGCAAGAATTAAATCAAAAAATCGAAAAAACAACGCAAAATTTACAAAATTTATCGGAAAGCCTTTCAAAAACGCGCAAAAAGTACGCCGAGCAACTGCAAAACGAAATACTATCGCAACTCAAAGATTTGGGTATGGGCAAATCGCAGTTTGTGGTACAATTCGAGCCTTGCGAGTTTAGCGCCAGCGGGGCAGATAAGGTAGAGTTTATGTTTTCGGCAAACCTAGGCGAGCCAGTAAAAAACTTGAACAAAATTATAAGTGGGGGCGAACTCTCGCGCTTTATGCTGGCGCTAAAAAGTTCGCTTGCCAAAATCAGCAACATCGGCACGCAAATTTACGATGAAATTGATGCCGGCATAAGCGGGCACATTGGGCAAGTTATAGCAATAAAGTTGAGCAAAATATCAAAAGATTGCCAAGTTATAACCATATCGCACCTACCGCAAATTGTGGCTATGGCAGATTTTGTGTTTAGAATAGAAAAGTTTGAAAAGGATGGCAAAACCTACAGCCGAATCGAGCAACTAGATGCCCAGCAAGCCCTAAAAGAGATTGCGCGCCTATCTGGAGGCGAAAATATAGGCGAGCATTCGCTAGTGTTTGCAAAAGAAATGCAAGATTGGGCAAATAAAGCAAAAAACGAGGCTTAAAGTGGAGTACTATATACAAAATGGCAATATAATTATACCAAACCCAGTGGACTTTAATATAAAGCACATATGCGAATGTGGGCAAATGTTCCGCTACGAGGATAAAGGCACGCATTATGTAGTTATCTCTACCGATTTAGAGGCTATAGTGCACAAAAATGATAATAAAAGTGTAGTTATTGAAAGTAAAAACCCAAATTACTATGCAAATTACTTTGATTTGAATAACGATTATGCTATAATAAAAGCGGAACTTATTAAGACTCCTATACTAAAATTAGCGGTAGATTATGGGTACGGCATTAGAATTGCAAAGCAAAACCTTCTCGAAACGCTCATAAGTTTTATAATTAGCGCAAACAACAATATAACAAGAATAAAAAAAATTATAGAAAATATTTGCGCAAATTATGGCAAAAATATGGGCGGATACTTTGCCTTTCCTACGCTCGAGGCACTAAAAGCCATCAGCGTGCAGGAATTTGCAAAGTTTGGCGCAGGGTATCGGGCAGAGTATTTGCACGCAACTATAAAGCAACTAAACCAAAACTACTTGTATGAACTTTCCAATCAAACCACGCAACAAGCATATAAAACCTTGCTATCGCTAAAAGGCGTAGGCAACAAAGTGGCGGAATGCATTTTGCTTTTTGGGCTAAACAAGGTGGATGTCTTTCCGGTGGATGTGTGGATGGATAGGGTGTGCGAGGAGTTCTTTGACCTACACATTGCACGCAACAAAAAATCGGAGGCAATGGTAAAAAGGTTTGGGAGTCTGGCGGGTTACGCTCAACAATATTTGTTCTATTATAAACGCAATTTAAGGAGAACTTAATATGGAAGAAAAGCACATAGCACTTTTGATTGATGTTGATAATGTAGATGTTTCGCTCGATAATTTTAACGAAATTTTGAATGTCCTAAAAAAATTCGGCAGTCTAGACTACATAAAGCTGTACGGCTACAACGAGCGCAAGCACACCAATTGGCACGATATAATATCGTACTACGGCATTAGCACTTGCACCACAATGCGCTTTCGTAAAAGGAACAAGAGCCAGCTAGATTTAAGGCAGATTGTGGATGCTTTGACAATTAATTATACCGAACCTAATATAAACACATTTTGTATTGTGGCAGGTAAAGGCGATATCGTTCCACTACTAGCAACTTTAAGGTTGAGCGGAAAGTATCTGCTTGAAATTATGAACTTTACTAGCGAAGTAAATGGGCATATGTTTAACGAAAAAATTCTGCTTTCTACCGAAGTAGATGCAAAGCAAAAGAAAAAGAAGGAAATAGGCAACAAGTTGCGTCAATTCTCCGAAAGAACCGCCGCAATGGCTATGGAGGATAATGTCGATAAAAAAGAACGCGATAAATTGATTAAGGAAGTTGAACAGGCTATTAACGAACTTGAAAGCGAAGGACAGGGCGCTAAGAGTGAGGATGCCGAGGAAAGAGATATTTTCGAAAACTTGCAAAATATTTTGGAAATATTAAAATCTACTTTTTAATAAAATGGCTTTATAATATTTGTGGAGGTTAATTTGCTTAGCAAAGTCACTTCCACATTAATAATAAGGAACAAAAAAATTCGGGGCAAAAGAATGCTAAAAAGTATTTCTATTGCCCCTAAATCATAAACTATTTATAATTTAGGAGATTATTATGAACATTTGGCACGATTTAAGTGAAGATAGAGTAAAAGAGGATGAGTTTACTGCGGTTATAGAAATTTCAAAAGGCAGTAAAGCAAAATACGAACTTGATAAAGAAACTGGTATGTTAGCGCTAGATAGAGTTATGTCAGCCTCTATGATGTATCCAGCAAACTACGGCTTTATACCGCGCACACTAAGCGAGGATGGCGACCCACTAGATGTGCTTGTTATCTGCTCGGAAAATATCCAAAGTATGAGCCTAGTAAATTGCACACCAATAGCAGTGCTAAATATGGTAGATTCGGGCGAAAATGATGAGAAAATTATCGCCGTACCTAAAAAAGATAAATTTTATAATCATATGACTAAAAAGGACGACCTACCAAAGCATGTCTATGACGAAATGGTACACTTCTTTCAAAGGTACAAGGACCTTGATAATAAACACTGCGAAATTACAAGTATTGGCGATGAAAACGATGCTAAAAAAATTATAAAAGAAGCAATTGCTAGATATAACGAAAAGTATAACAAATAAATTTTAGACATTATAAAAGTTCTATAATTGCATAAGCAAAAATAAAAATGCAACAAATAAATAAAATAAAAATAAAAAATTCTCGGCACGGGAATTTTTTTGTTTACTGAATAAAATTTTATAATCATGTATTAAATTTTATTTCTAATTTTAATTTTGGCTACCCCCCACGAATATTATAGAACCGAAAAAATTTAGTAATAAGGAATTTTTTTGCTAAATAAGAGTTGAGTTACCAACGCTTAAACTATGCAATGCTGTTTAGCTTTTTTATTTTAATCCTCTAGATAAAAAGATGGAAAATTCCATAAAGAATGATATAATAGAAAATCGGCTATAATTCATCATAAAACACATAAATTGTTTGACTTAAAATGTTAATATTGGTATAATTATGTTGAATTTTGTAAATAAAAGAAATTTTTTGCAAATACTATACGCAAAAAGGGGATAAGATGAAAAAGTCAACATTACTAAGTGCAATGACAGTTGTTGCATACTGCTTTTGTGCAGCAATAGCAATTATATGGATATCAATAATAATGGCTTTTGCCCTAGGGTACTACACACCCAAAACTGTCTATGCCGAGGATTTATATATAGACGATGTAAACGAAAATGAAAATATCGAAATTATAAACGGCTATCCAGTTTTGCGCATAAACGGCATTTACGAAAGTGATAACCCCAATATTGCGGTAGATTCCACTTTTGTAGTGCGCGGTAGCACAACCCCAATTACCGATGAGGATGGCAATGTTATCGATGAAAATCCAGTCACCGAAACAAAAATCTACCTAACTTCATCCGACCCAAGTGTTGCCACTGTGCAATCAGAGGGCAATATCGGCGAACCTATCCAAATAATTGTCACTAAAGATGATAATGGAGTAAATAGGGGCGGGTACTGCTATATAAATGTGCAGAACGATGAAGGGCTTTATATGTCCAGACCGCTTGTAGTGTTTGTGGATATACCTGTAACCGACCTTGCAATAACTAGTAGCGATATGTCAACCGTGGTTGAAAACGAAGTTTCTAAATTTATGCTGTACGAGGATGAAATTGGACACATTAGCACGCAGTTTTTGCCTACGAATTCACAAGACCCTAGCCATATAGACCAAAAATCTGAATTTAATAATTTTAGGCGCAACTCTAAAGTAGTGGAGTATTATTTAGATGCAACTTCCCCTAGTAATGTTATAAGTATTTCTCAAACTGGAGAAATTGTTGCGCAAAATCCTGGCGAAGTTACTGTGTACGCAAGGTGCCTGCGCACTTATGACGATATCGATTTTATCAATAACTACCAATCAGGCATACCAGAGTGGGATGATATAGGCTACATTCCGCCAGAGCTTTTGCAAGGGCGCTACATAACCAAAAGTTTTGTAATTAAGGTAGAGGAAATAACGCTTGATGCTATCGATGTAGATAATCGCTCAATCGAGTTGCCACTATTCCAAACCACTTCATTTACTGCCGAGGAACTAGGAATAACAATGAGCGCCTCCAACGGCAATGACGAATATTTTGCAAATCTACTTAATCAAATCGTCCTTACAACAGATTCTAAAGGCTTAATAATCAGTAAAAACTACGATACAAACGAGTGGGAGTTTACAGTAGAGCAGGAGCCAATGCAAGGGCTTGTGGTGTATGTAACATTGGCATCATACCCTAATGTATCCGCCGAACTAAATAACTTTTTGATACTGCGCAACGATATCGAGAGCTTAGAGTTTGAAGGCACAAGCAAAACAAACCCTAATATGTCGCACAACGATTTGGTAGAGATGAGCATAACCAAAAACGGTGATGTTATAACTTCGGTAAACAATACTTGGGATTGGACTGAAAATGTCGAAATTGTAGCCACCGATGGTGGCAATCAAACCTCGTACTTTTTGGTAAAAGTGTTTGCAAAAGGCACCTATCACAACAACTCGCAGTACTCCGAGGGTAGATATACAAACGAGCAGGGCGAGGAAATAATACAATTGGGCTCCACCTATTTTTCGGGCTTTGGCAGAGAGGTACGCGGACGCGGACTAAATCTGCGTGACCCAAGCGTGGTGCAAGCGCTTGCCCGCGGAAACATTCTGCTACGCGCCTATGTTGTAAAAACCGATATGCACGGCAACCCTATAGACCAAAACGGCGATGTTATGCGCTTTGATAGTTCGGGCAATGTGTTAGATGAAAACGGCGATGTTATAACCACCAATGTGCCAACATTTGTGGCTATTGCTAGCAGTGATGAAGTCACATTTAGAGTGACCGAGCAAATGACTAACCTCGAAACTTATATAAATATCGAAAGCACAGGGCAAACCGAGCTAATAGGTAGCACACAAAACGGTACAAACTCTAAAATACTAGCAGTAAGCAGTGTATCAAGGCATCAAATTTCACTGTTTGCAAACTCTAGCGGAGCGCTGTTCGATGCGTTCAACAACAGTTCCGAAAGTGGCACTTGGCTAAGAGTGGTGAATAACGATACCGATACAGTTAGCGCAACTTTAGAGGAGCAGGACCTAGGCAATAATGCCCAAAACTACTATTTGAATTTGGATGTCCATACCTACAATATAAGCGAGTACATCTCTAGAGACATAAGAATAGAGTACTACACCGGCAACTTTAATGTATCTAGTGATGGGTACGAAACTGTGTTTACCTTGCACCTATATATAATCGAGGTGCCTATAGAAAGCATAAGCCTAAATGTAAACACAGCGCCTACCGATACAGTAAATGACATCGATTACTACGAAATTGCTGGACAACTCAACTACACCTACGAAATGCAAAATGGCGTAAACGAAGTAACAGGAATAACATCAAATTGGGGCACAGTCAGCACCTCTGGCGTGTTAACCGAAATTTTGTTGCTTCAACCTACATTTGAAGCGGGCACAGTGCAAGTGCTACAAGATTTGGTGGAAGGCGAGGACTACTTGCTACCAACTGCTCTTACAATATCAAATACATCCTATAACTATAGCGTAGTGGATGCACAGGGCGCAAGGTCGAATGTAGCAAGCGTAATTTCTGCTACAGTCGATAACCAAAATGTATATAGAATTCAAATTCACGAACTAGACCAAGAGGCGTACATCGTGCTAACCGCAACCTATCAAAACGCCACAAATCCTATCACAGATAGAATTTGCATTAAAGGTAATTTAACAAGCGTTGCAAGCAACAGCATACAGTGGAAGGCTAACGATGATGGCGAGTATTCAACCACCGCATCAGTAGATTCGCTAAATATCGATGCGCAGGGCGGAGGCTATAATTTGCGAGAAAATTCTCTGTTCTCATTGGTATTTAGAAACGCAAGTTCTACAGGTTCAGATATAAATGTATCAAATACCTCTGCATTTTTAAGCTACGAGGTTGCAAGCGAATCTGCAAATCAAGTGCGTTTAACCGAAAGCAACGGAGTGCAAGTTTTAACATTCTCGGGGCAACCGCTTGATACTGTCGAGGCACATATAAATGTTGTGCTCACAACCAGCGATGGCTTAAATATAAGGCAACAATATATAATCAACTTTATCTAATAATCTAGCATTAGGAGCAAAGGAAAAATATGCAAAGATTTATTCCAAGAAAAACCAAAGTAAAGATGCAGTTCTTTAAGAACGTGACGCTCGGTGACCTTATTTTGGCAGTAATAGCAATAGCAGGGTTCATTTTGTTTGCGCAAAGCAACCTGCCATATAATTGGTATATAGCAGTCGCGTGGCTTGCAGTGTGCATCAGTTTTTGGATACCAGTTGCAGATGGCGTGCGCCTATATGTAAGTATAGGCTTGCTGTTCCGCTTTTTGGCTTTCAAGAAAAAGTATAGCAAACATATGCAAAAAAAGCATACGCCTATGTCGGAACTCATCCCGTACGATGCCATAGTAGAAGGGCGCTTTATAAGCTATCAGCGCGAGTATTTTGCGCAAGTAATCGAAATTGAGCCCGTAGAGTTCTTTATGCTTAACGATTATAAGCAAAATATGCTAATAAATACCGTAGGGGATGCGCTCAAGCGTCTGCAACAAAGCCAGCAAGCAAGCATTGTAAAAATTAACAAAGCAATGGTGTTTGATAGGTATATGCAATCCGAGGAACGCAAGTACGATAGCCTTATGGAACTGCAAAGCGAGGGCGAAATGTCCGCCGAGGAAGTCGAAGTGCGCTCAGAAATTTTCGAAGCGCGCCTAGATTATCTGCGCACCATTAACACTGCGGATAGAATTTTTAAGGATGCCTACTATTTAGTTGTTTACGATAAAGATAGAGAACAGCTTGATATCACAGTAGATGGTATGATGTCAAGCCTAAGGCAAAGCGCAACGCCAATGTCTAGCCATTTGCTACAGGAGGAGGAACTTGCCGTATTCCTAAAAGCTAACTACGGTAAAGATTTTGACCAGCGCGATGTGGATGTAGTGCCTTTGGCAGAACAAGTACAGTGGGCTACACCCGATGTTGTCGAGTTCAAAATGGCTAAAACTAAAATCGATGGCACCGAATATCGCAGTTTTGTTATAACCGATTATCCTATCACGGTTGAAAACGGTTGGGGTTATCCGTTCTTTAACCTAGATAGAACAAAAGTGGTTGTAAACATAAAACCAATACCAAGGTTCCAAGCCGAAAAGCAAATCGACCGTGCCCTTATCGAAATGGAATCGCAATCGCAGTACTCCTTGCGTAGTTCAAAGCAAATTGAATATCAAACGCATATCGAAACACTGCACCAACTTTTAACCGATATCAAAAACGCTAACGAGGATTTATATAATGTAAATATCCATATCGTCTGCGAGGAAAATGCTAAAAAGGAAGTTAGAGCCCTACTAAAACAAAACGGCTTTAAGTACAACGAAATGTTTGGTAGGCAAGTGGATGAATTTGTCAGCAACAATATCTCAAGAATAGATAATGTAAAAGATGCAATGCGTGGTATTCAAACTGCATCTATTGCAGGTATGTTCCCATTCATCAGCAACGCACTTCAGGACGAGGGCGGGTTCTACCTAGGCTACAATTCCTTGCCAGTGTTTGTAGATTTTTATAAGCGCGATAGTGTCCGCGTAAACAGTAATGTTATGGTTGTAGGTAAGTCAGGTTCGGGTAAGTCATTTGCAACTAAAACGCTCTTGACAAATCTTGCGGCCGATAACGCGCGTATATTTATCCTCGACCCCGAGGATGAGTACGCACCTTTGGTTAAAAATCTAAAAGGTAAGCTTATTGATGTCGGCTCCAGTCGTTCGGGTATACTAAACCCATTCCATATCAACGCCTCACTAGAGGAGGATGAGGATGAATATGGCGATAAGTACGAGGATTTGACCGAGGAGGAAATGGCTCAGCGCGCCGAAAAGAAGCGTGCCGAAGGTGATTCCTACGCCTTGCACCTACAATTTTTGGAGCAATTTTTCCGTATAATTATGGAGGGTATGCCAAGCGATGCCTTTGAGTTGCTAAACTCGCTTGTTGCCGATACCTACGCAACAAAGGGCATTACAATGCGCACGGATGTTTCCAAACTAAAGCCCGAGGATTTTCCTATTTTCGATGACCTTTATAAACTTGTGCTAGAAAGGATAGATACCGAAACTGATGAGTATCAAAAGCACAACTTGCAAATAATCGAAAACTATGTAAAAAAATTCGCAACCGGTGGGCGTAATAGTAAACTGTGGAACGGCCCAACATCTATCGAAACAGCCGAAAACTTTGTAACATTCTCGTTCCTATCACTCATTTCTAACCGAAACACCATAACAACAAACGCACAAATGTTGCTGGTGTTTAAGTACCTAGAAAACGAGATTATCCGTAACAAAGATTTCAACACTCTAAACGATAGCAACCGTAAAATAGTAATTGCAGTCGACGAGGCGCATACATTTATTAACCCTAAATATCCTATGGCGCTAGACTTTATGGCGCAAATGGCAAAGAGAATTAGAAAGTACGGTGGTATGCAAATCATCATCACGCAAAACATAAAGGACTTTGTCGGCTCGCCCGAAATTGCGCGTCAATCAACCGCAGTTATCAACGCATCGCAGTATTCTATGATATTTAGCCTTGCACCTAACGATATCTCCGACCTTGTTGCATTGTATAGGAACGCCGGCGAGATTAATGAGGATGAGCAAGATAGTATAGTAACTGCAAATATAGGTGAATGCTTCTTTATCTCTGGTCCGCTTGCGCGTACCACACTAAAAATTTCACCTCTGCGCACAGTGCAGGAAATATTCAGCAATGTCCGCAAATAGTTTTGTGTGTTTACAATGCCATCATAAATAATAAGATTCTTTATTATTAATGGGGGTATAGTGAGTTATAGATTCAAACTTATACTAAACTCTTTTTGCTAAATTTTTGCTAACACCCAAGTAATATTATAGAACCAATAAAGATATTTTTAAGCACCAAAGAGGCAACTCTTTAGGTGCTTTTATGTTGTTTTAGGGATTTGCGTGCCTCTAAAAAAGTAGAACGCAAGGCTTTATACAAATTGTGTTTATTGCTCAAATTTCGATTAGTAAAAAAACAACCACGGCAGTGCGCCACCACACTATAGAAAATACGGAAGTTGGCTTAGTACAAAGTTTATTAATGAGGCATAATTTGCTTAGTACTAACTAAGACCACGGCAGTGCGCCACCGCAATATAGAAAGTACGGAAGTTGGCTTAGTACAAAGTATATAGATATACAATAGTTTGCCTAGTACTAACTAAGACCATGGCAGTGTGCCACCACACTTTGCGTTTTGTATTGCAATTTTGCAAAAAATGTGATATCATTAAGCAAGAGGTACACAAATGAGTATAAGATTATTGACCGAGGATGAAATTTGGGATACATCCATAAAAGCAGAGTTGCCAATGCTAAAAGCCGATAAAAAGTGTCAACCAACCGATTTTGCAGTGCTTTTGGGCGGAAATTTTAATAAAGATGATAGCAATTTTACAACAATGTGGTGGTCATCTACCTACAATCAAGTATTTGTTACAGCAGTATATCATAACGAGGGTATGGGAATAAGCCCTATGCGCGCAAGATATATGTCCATAAGGCCAGCAATGGAGTTTAGCGAACTGCAAAAACTTTTTCATACTTGCAAAATTGTAGGCGAAAACGATAAGTGTTTTGTGTGTATTGCAGGCGAATATCCGCAAACAATTGTAAATTTGCAGAATATAGACATAAATTTAGCAAACTATACGGGTAAATTTTACACAATAAACGGGGCAAAAGCGGGCGAGCGCGCATTTGAGCCCCAAGAGTTGCCCGAGTTAGAGTACAATGGAAATAAGTTTATCAAAGTAACAGCACACCTTTATAATAGAGCAAACTCTAGCACAGTAAATTTAGGTGATGTTTTAGTTGTGGATGGGCAAGATTATTTTGTAAAAGTAGAGCCTATAAAGTGGCTTGTAGATAAAAAAACAAACATAGCAGTCTGCCAAAAAGCATTAGTTGCAGGCATACCTATGAATAAATCAAAATTTAATAATTTTGAACAAACCGATTTGTTTTACTATCTTAATAATTATTTTAGCAAAGAAATTGTGCCCGCCCCAAGTAAAGTTTTAATAAAAATAAGCGCGCCAAGAATAAACAATCAGCAAGTGCCAACTCTATAATTCTTAAATTTATGTAAAAGTATAAGTGAGTAAAGAAATCACTTATAAAAAGTATTTGAGACCAATAGATATTTTGTTAAATATTTTTTATAAAAAATGGTTCGGGGGTTAAAGAGTTGTTTTTGCTAAGCTCTTTCTGCTAATTAACCGCATAATATTATAGAACCTAAAAAACTGCAAGCTCTTTTCTTGCAGTTTTTATTTTATTTTATTGTGTGCTAAATTATTTGTTTATCACTACACTCAATAACCTTACGCGCACTTCCATAGTAATGGGAATATATGTAGTTGTGCCGTATTTAGGAGTTTATGCCCAAACTTAACGAAAGGGCGTAATCAATATCTTTCATCATAGATTTTGGTAGTATGCCCAAACATTCACCCAAACGCCGTTTATCTAGCGTGCGAATCTGCTCGCAAAGTATAATGGAATCTTTAGTAAGGCCGTAGTTTTGGCAAGGCAATTCGATGTGCGTAGGCAATTTAGCCTTTGTAAGTTGGCTAGTAATGGCAGCCACAATCACAGTGGGCGCATACTTGTTGCCTATATCGTTTTGCAAAATCAGCACAGGGCGAACGCCACCTTGCTCGCTACCCACAACGGGGCTTAAATCGGCATAATAAATTTCACCGCGCCTTACTGTCATCCACTAATCTCCTTTTAGGTACAACAAATATAGTTCTAAACTTTCATTTTCAACATCAACGCAAATTGTATCAACCTGCAAAAAATCAAAGTCTAGTTTTTTCATTACCTTTTCCATTTTATGCAAATCTTTTGTAATTTTGTTACAAGTTTTATCTTTTTTGTTGCCTATATTCAATTATTGCCTCCACAAATATTTTTAATCAACAATATCTTGTGTAAAAAATATTTTATTATTAAAAATATTGACAATATTATAAATTATGTGATGCAATTTAATACATTTTTAGATGCCAAATGTTGCATATATAATTGCGTGTACAGCACTATAAAGTTGTTGTGTGTGCCAAATAAGGGGCAATAAAATAAATTTTTATAAAGCTATTTGGGAGTATTCGCAACCTTGGTTAATGCAAATCAAATTTCAAACAACAACAAACTAATAAATAATGTTGCCGAAACTTGTGCCGAAAATATTAAATATAATGAATTAAAAGATTGTTATGAATTAGAATCTAAATAACTCAACATCATAGCTGGGGTTCGGAAAATCTAAGCAAATAAAAGATACACTAAATAAAAAACAAAATGTGTTTTTTGTTTTTTTTATATGGGGCGTGGTTTCTTAAATCAACTACATCAACCACAAGTATTGTTATATAACCTTTTTGTTCTTATAAAAACAAATTCTATGCAACATTTTGGGGCAAAACTTAGTTAAAGGCTAAGTTGGAAATTAAAAGCGCATTTAACGGCTAAAACCTAAATTTTATTATACAGTTTTTGATTTTATATCATTTGTTGCAATTGAGGTATAAAAAAATGTTGGCATATTATTGATTTTATTTTTATAATCTGATATAATAAACTACACTTATATTTGATTTTTTAGGCTAGATAAGTGACCGAATTGTGTAATAGCAATTAGGAAAGTCCGAGCATCGCAGGACAAGGTGCAAGCTAACGGCTTGTGGAGGCAACTCTAAGGAAAGTGCAACAGAGATATACCGCCACTTTGTGGTAAGGGTGGAAAGGCGAGGTAAGAGCTCACCAGTGCTTTTGGCGACTAAAGCATTCTGTAAACCCCACCTGATGCAAGGCAGAAAGTCAAAAAGGGCTGTCCGTCCGACTTTCGAACTACGCCGCTTGAACTTGTCGGTGACGGCAAGTCTAGATAGATGGTCACTCTCGACAGAACTCGGCTTACAGTCTAACCTAAAAAATCAAATATAAGTATTTTTTGGTTCCATAATATTCGTGGGGTAGTTAAATATTTAGTAGAAAAAGTTTAACAAAGGTCTGAACTTATAACTTGCTATACCCCCATTAATAATAAAAAACTGTTTTTTTATTTTTATCACAAATATTATTTATCAAACACATATAATAATTAAACCCTTTTAACTGTTATATTTTTTTTTGGTGGGGGGGGAGTTAAATATGTGGCAGAAAGAGCTTAGCAAAAATTCGAATCTAATACTATTCTACCATTAAGCACTCATTTTGGGTAAATTTACATTAAATACAGCTTGGCTTTCAAAGTTTTACATCATCTTTGGCGTAATCAAATGCACGCAATTTGAACATAGGGGCACTATTTTATACAATTTAATTTTCTTTTTTATAAAATTGTGCTATAATATTATCGTTAAGTTTATCATTATTTTATAATATAATAATTTATCATTATTTTATAATATAATAAATTGTTAAAATTAATAAAATAATTTATAAGGAAACAAAATTAAAATTATAAGGGCGAAAATTATATTTGATTAAATAAAAGCATAATTAATTTAATAAATAAAGTATAAGTTATAAAGGAATAAAAATGTTAAAATTATATAACACAGCAACCAAACAAAACGAAGTTTTTAAGCCAATACATCCAAACGAAGTTACAGTGTACTCCTGCGGTATGACAGTGTATTCGCACCCGCACATAGGGCACCTAAAAGCGTACCTTATGAGCGATACCCTAGTTAGATATCTGCGCGACTTAGGCTACAGAGTAAAGCAGGTTATGAATGTAACAGATGTGGGGCACAACCTAAACGATGCCGATGACGCCGATGATAAAATGGAAGTCCGCGCCAAGCAGGAAAATTTGACCCCTTGGGATATAGCGCGCAAGTACGAAAAAATGTTTTTTGAAAATTTAAGCGAAATGAACATCTCAATGCCCAGCATCATAGCGCGCGCCACCGAAAATGTCGACCATATGATAGAACTTATAAAGCGCCTAGAAGCAAACGGATATGTCTACAAAACAAAAGTGGGTTTGCAGTTTGATACATCCAAATTTGCAAAGTACGCCGAATTTGCCAACCTAGATTTAGAAAATCAAAAAGCAGGCGCAAGGGTGGAGGTAGATGACGAAAGGCGCAACCCTTGGGACTTTGCCCTTTGGATACTAAATAAGCCCGACCATATTATGAAGTGGGATAGCCCTTGGGGCGTAGGCTACCCAGGTTGGCACATAGAGTGCAGTGCAATGTGTTTGCATTATCTAGGCGAACAAGTGGATATCCACACCGGCGGAGTGGAGCACATAAAAATACACCACACCAACGAAATAGCGCAAAGCGAGGGCGCCACAGGCAAAAAGTTTGTAAACTATTGGCTACATAGTGGGCACCTGATGGTAGATGGCACCAAAATGTCAAAATCTTTGGGCAACGGCTACACTTTGGATGACCTAAAAAACAAAGGGTACCACCCATTAGCCTTAAGATATATGCTGTTAAAGGGTGATTATAAAAAATCGTTTAACTTTACTTGGGAGAATATCCACAACGCACAAAACGAACTTGTAAAAATTTGGAAAGCCGTAAGCGCAATAGTGAATAATGTGGGCGGACAAATTGTTGATAAGTACCTAAACACCTTTCGCGATGCACTGGATGACGACCTAAATACATCGCTTGCAATAACATCACTTTGGGATTTGCTTAATAGCAAGGAAAAGCCCGAGGATAAATTGGCAACAATTATCAAGTTTGATAAAGTGTTGGGGCTAGACCTAGAAAACGCCGATTATAGATTAAATGAACTAGAGGACTATCAAGGCATAAGTCAACTTGAAAAGCAAAATGCAAGACTCTTGCTCCGCGATAGAGAACAAGCGCGCAAAGAAAAGAACTATCAACTTGCCGATGAAATTCGCGATAAAATTGAAAGTATGGGCTTTGTTATCGAGGATAATAAAAACGGCTCCTGCATACATCTAAAAGAATACGGCAAAATTTAACTTGCGGGATGGTACGCCACAATTGGTATACTACAAAGCAACATAGCACTACGGGAGTGCGTCATCACGCCTTTGTACAAGTGGTGGAGTGGTATATAAAAAATACACACAATAAAACAATGAATTTAATACCTCATAAAAAAACATAAATATAAAAAAATCCTTACACGAGAGTGTAAGGATTTTTGTAAAATAGTAAATAATTTATTTGATGTTCTTAAATCTGTTTTGCAATTTTAGGAATTCCTCCAAAGGCACAGTAGGGGTGCCACTATCAATAATAAGTTCGCCCGAAACTCCGCCTTGATATTTTGTCTTTTCCGCGTTTGTAGCATTTTGTGGGTTATCTACATTTGCTTCCCCTTTACCTAAATCAGCACTATTTTGGTTAGAGTTGCTAATTGTGGTTGTGCTAGTTGCCTGCATAGCATTGTTTTGTTTTAAGCGCTCTTCCGCGCATTGAATAGCACTCTTTTCCACAATTGGTTTGCGCCTCAATAAGGTAAAGTATCCGCTTTGAACAGCCATCTTTTCAATCAAAGGCGTCTTAGACATATCAATACCCTGCGAAACGCAAGGCGCGTACGCAATTATAATGCTAGGTCCGTTGTGCTCCATAGCCTCCTTAAAAGCAGTGAGCGTCTGATTAGGGTTTGCCCCCAAACAAACTTTAGCCACATAAACATCATCGTACTGCATAGCCATACCAGCTAAGTCCTTTTTCTGCGTCTTTTTACCGCTTTGTGCAAACTTTGCAATCGCCCCATAAGGCGTAGCCTTAGATGCCTGCCCGCCAGTGTTGGAGTAAACCTCGGTGTCAAGCACAAGCACATTTACATTTTTGCCACTTGCAAGCACATGGTCCAGCCCGCCGTAGCCAATATCGTAGGCCCAGCCATCACCACCAACTATCCACACATTTTTAGGCATAACAACATCTAGTAATGCAATCAACTGACGCGTATTCTTGCATTTGTGTTTGTTCTTTAGCGCCTCTAGCAAATCAAAGTAAACTTGCTTGCAAACTTCAAAATTATCAATATTTTCTAGCCATTTATTGTAAAGTTGCTTAAAGTTTTCGTGCGATTCAGCAATCTTGCCCCAAACAACTTTTAGCCTTTCGCGCCTAATTTCGGTAGCAAGTCGAATGCCAAGCCCGTACTCCGCATTGTCCTCAAACAAACTGTTCGCCCACGCAACGCCAAGCCCGTCCTCGCTTTTTGTGTATGGGCAAGAAGGGTAGGAACCGCCCCAAATGCTTGAACAACCCGTGGCGTTAGCAATAAGTAAACTTTCTCCGCACAGTTGCGTAAGTAGTTTTACATAAGATGTCTGCCCGCACCCCGCGCACGCCCCGCTAAACTCAAGCAAAGGCTTTTCGAACTGCGAATTTTTTAGTAGATATTTGTTTGTGTTTGGCAGTGATTTTATTTTATTAAACTTTTGGTAGTTTTCCAAAGTGGCATCCAGTATATCCTCGGCAGACTCCATAGTAATGGCCTTTTGCCTAGCAGGGCACACATTAGCGCAGTTTCCGCAACCCGTGCAATCTAGCGGGCTCACACCAATGCAAAACTTTCCGCGCCCCTTTACCATAGTGTCAGCGCTCTGCGCACCAGCATCATCAGCGGTTTCCTTTGCCCTAATAGCAGCGTGCGGACAAACAAGCGAGCATAGGTTGCATTGAATGCAGTTTTCGGGGTGCCATTTAGGCAAATCTGTGGCAATTCCGCGCTTTTCGTACTGCGATGTACCAGTTGGTATGTTGCCATCCGCCGAAAATGCCGAAACCGAGATGTACTGCCCGCGCAACTTTTCAATAGGCAACATAATTTTATTGTAAAATTCGTCCTTAATGTCACTAATTTTGGCGTTTTGCGCCTTGCCAACAAGTTTATCTACATCAATCGCAATCACTTTATCGCCAAAATCAATGGCTTTGATGTTGGCATCAACCACATCTTGCCCAAATTTGGAATAGCTCTTTACAACATATTTAGCCATTTCTGCTTTTGCTTTATCGTATGGCAAAATGTTTGTAAGGTAAAAGAACGCGCTCTGCATTATAACATTTATCTTGTTTTTTAGTCCAAGGCCCTTTGCCACCTTTAGCGCATCTATAATGTACAGCTTTGCCTGCCTTTCCTTTAAGTTTTGCACAAAATCTTGTGGCAAAAATTTATCTAGTTCGTTTATTTCAAAAGGGCAGTTGAGTAGCAACGTGCCTTGAGGCTTTAGGTACTGCAAAACATCTATCTTTGCAACAAAACTATAATTGTGCACCGCCACAAAATCGGCATCCACAATTTGATAAGGCTCGTTGATAGGCTCTTTGCCAAATCGTAGATGGCTTATAGTCATACTCCCGCTCTTTTTGCTATCGTAAACAAAATATGCCTGCGAATACAGCCCGCCAGCATTGCCAATAATTTTGGCACTGTTTTTGTTCGCGCTAATCGTGCCATCGCCACCAATGCCAAAAAATACGCACTTGTGATTGTCGTTTATAATCTTAAAATTCTCATAAATTTTTAGCGAGCGGTGTGTTACATCATCATTTATGCCAACAGTAAAATGATTTATTGGCGCCTCGCTTTGCAAATTATCATAAACCGCCTTTGCCATTGCCGGATTAAACTCAAAACTGCCCAAACCGTAGCGCCCACCTATAACCGAAATGTTACGCCCGCTTTGATTTATCGCCACGCATACATCCTGAAACAACGGCTCGCCCGTGGCGCCACTTTCTTTTGTCCTATCAAGCACAGCAATGCGCCTAGCAGTTTTAGGCAAAGCGTTTATAAAATATTCCATATCAAATGGCCTATAAAGGCGCACAAAAAGCACGCCAAGCTTTGCGCCAAGCTCGTTTAACTGCTCGCAAACTTCCTTTATAACAGCGCAACCACTGCCCATACAAACCACAACAAATTCGGCATCTTTGGCGCCAAAATAGTCGAAAATGTGATACTCTCTGCCACACAATTTTTTGAGTTTTTCAAATTCACCCTCTACAATATGTGGTATTTTTTCATAAAAGGAGTTGCATTTTTCGCGATTAGCAAAGTAAACATCAGCGCTCTGCGAAGTGCCATACATGCGCGGTTGCGTGTTCTGTAGCGCGCGCAACTTAAATTCGTTTACCTTATCTAAATCAATAATTTCTGCAATGTCCTCATCAGATAAAAGCTCAATTTCATTAACTTCGTGGCTAGTTCTAAAGCCATCAAAAAAGTGCAAAAACGGCACGCTTGCCTTTAGGGTAGAGGAGTGAGCAATTAAACTAAAATCTTGCGCCTCCTGCACCGATGTAGAGGATAGCATCGCAAAGCCTGTTGCGCGCGTAGCCATAACATCCGAGTGGTCGCCAAAAATGGATAAAGCGTGCGTAGCAAGTGCGCGCGCCGATACATGTATAACGCACGGCAAAAGTTCGCCCGCAATTTTGTACATATCGGGTATCATAAGTAGTAGCCCTTGGCTAGCAGTAAAAGTGGTGGCTAAAGCGCCCCCGCGCAAAGCCCCGTGCAGTGCGCCCGCCGCCCCGCCTTCCGATTGCATCTCAACAATCTGCATCGTCTGCCCAAAAATGTTCTTTTGCCCAGAGCTAGCCCAAACATCGCACATTTCCGCCATTGTGCTAGATGGGGTGATAGGGTAAATAGGCGCTATCTCGCTCACTTTATAAGCAATTCTAGCGCAGGCAGTGTTGCCATCTAAAGTAGTGTGTTCAAAATTTTTCATAATAAGCCTCAAGTATTATTATATACATTTGTAAATATTTTAGCAAGCAAATTTGTAAACGCCGTTAAATTTTTGAGTAACCGAATAGTATCACATTTTACTATAGATAATTGTATATTTTGCCTGCTTTAAGCATAAATTAAATAAATAATAAAAATGTAAAGTAATTTAATTTGTATAAAAAATAGATAGTATTTATAAACACGCATTGTAGATATGTAATATCAAAAAGTAGCATATATTGTAAATATCAAATAGTTGCGTATTATATATAATGATATAGAAAATAATATACCTTTATAAATAAATTAAGTTAGCATATCGAACTCATCGTAAAAGCAAAATTATCTATCAATAAATATTTGCCATACACTATTGACAAATTTATAAAATTATTATATACTATAGGCAAATAGAAAGGGGTTTTTATTATGAATTTAAGAACTTATATAGTGGAAAGAGAAAACAAAGATTATTTTAGAGCAGCACGCAACGATTTATCACTTAAAAAGAGAACAGCTTCCTACATAACAGTGGGCGCCGTAGCAGGCGTAGGTGGTGCTCTAGCAATGCTAGTGCCAGCAATAGGGCCGTTGATTGCTGCACCTACATACTTTACGCTACTATCCGTAAGTACCACACTAGTGAGTGGCGCGGTTTTAACAAGTGTTCCGCTTGCCGCACAGTACGCTTTGTTAAGAAAAGATAATAAACTCTATAAAGCAGAGCGCAGTGTACAAAAAGCAGCAAAAATTCAAGCTAAACTAGAGGATAAAGATTATTCCGATAGAAAATACGCTAGCCTAACCAAAAAGCGCGATAAAAACTTAGCAAAGTTTAATCGTGTGCACGATATGTACGCAACAAAAACTAAGCGTCTTGCTGCAAAACTTTATGCCACATATGATGTGGAAAAGCACGAACTTAATGCCGATGATGCAGTGTATGCCGAAGCAGAGGCTAAAACTGGCTTAGGCCGTTTTACTGCCCCAGGCTCAAGAATATACGACCACCGTATGAAAAAGTTCGAAAAATACCGCAGAGTTTATGACGAACTGCACGAGGATTATGTAGATTATCATAATATCGAGGGTAAAGTTGGCACCAGTGTGCAAGATTTTAAGGATAATATGGCATACCGCAGTGCAAGGAAAAAAACTGTGCGCGGGGCTAAAAAGGTGGCAGGAGCAACCGCTTTGGGTATTGGCGCTGTAGGTAGAACAGGTATCTATGCCTACGGAGCATCTAAAGGGGCGCTAAAAAGATTTTATGCAAAGCACTTTATGCACGAGTACGAAAGTTCTTACGATAGCCCAGAGGCTACCGGTATGCCAGCATATGTCGAAAGGTCTACCGGCGATATGAACATCTTTGCAAGGCTAAGGCTAGTTGCCGAAAGTATTGGTTCAGCCAACACCGAGGATGAACTTGTTGCCTATAACCCTAAAAAGGATGTTATGGAAAGTCTGCAACCTCGCTTTGTCCGCTCACCTTTAATGACAAAGGAAAAATATTTAGATAAATTGCAAAATGAGAGCGTCGAAAAAATGCCTTTGCCAGTGCGTAAAGGCGTATCTTTGGGTGACTACGAGGGGTTCTATAAGGAAGTAAAAGAAAAACCAGAGTATGCCGATAGAATGAAAAATATTGCAGATGCCTACTCCGATTTTAACAAATCTGTTTCTAATGCCGAACGCTATTTGGATAAGGAAAGTATTGATGGCACTGTCGTAAATTCAAAATACTATGTGCAATTAGATTTGGATAGCCCAAATGTATCTATCTATAAAGAATTTGACGATTTGCAAAAAGCATATGTCTATACGCGTAACCTCGAAAGCTTTGGCGCCGAAAACTTCAAGAATAAAAATTGTAGTGGCTTCCGCATCACCTCATGGAAAAAGGAAGGTTTTAACACCTATTCTGTAAACACGGGCCTAAGTACCAAAGTTACGAGCGAAAAAGAACTAGAGGAAAGCCAAAAACAAATGCACAGCGCATTCTTAAAAGAGATGTTCGAGTTGCACCGCACCTACTACATCAAAACCGATGAAACTAGCCCAAGTTCTACAGTGGAAATAATCAAAGTGATTGAGGAAATGACAGGCAACGGTACATTTACAAAAGAGGAATTGGTCGAGGAACTCAGAAGTATGCCAAGCTTGAGCATCAACACTCCAACTGCCGAAGAGCATGAAATTAAAGGTAAACCAACTAGCGAGATTAATAAAGAATTTATGTCTAAACAGTTCGATAGAACCGCTAGACCTGCACCAGAAAAATAATTTTGTATCTGTTTGATTAATATTATAAAACTTTTGAATAAAATAGTTTATATGCAATATGATGGTGTATGCAGTGCTAAATAATAGCCAACTGCATCATTATCCATATTGATTAAAATTAATTTTTGATTAAAAACAAAAAAGACAAGCCATTGTCTTTTTGTTTTTTTTGGGGGGGGGGGGGACTTTATTATTAATGATAGTATAGTGAGATATTAATTAAATATTTATTTATCACAAATATCATAAAAACTTTATTCTTTTTTAGGCGCGCGCCAATTTGTAGAGCACCTATATGTTTCTATGCGGAATATAGTGGGCAACTGCTTAATCAACTACATATACACAAAATTAATATGCGCAATGTTTGTTTTTATAATATGCCCCTTTACTATAAAATATAAAATAAAAGTTTATAATATTTGTAAGGGTAGAAAGAGCATTTTATAACTTACAATACCACCAAACCAAATAAACAAATAAATTTGGCTAAAATGCTTGATTTTATGATGTGGATATGATATACTATTTGCAATGACTTCGGGCGGTCCTCTATAGGCGCGAATTTTGCGTGATATTATTCTATACGAACGCTAATAAAGTAGGAGGTGAAAAGTCATGAACATTATTGATGTTATCGAAAAAGAGTATCAAAAAGCTAATGTTCCAGAAATCAAAGTGGGCGATACCGTCAAAGTGTATGTAAAAATTGTCGAAGGCGATAAAGAGCGTATACAAGTATTCGAAGGCGATGTAATTGCTAAAAAGAACGGCAGTGTGCGCGAAACATTCACAGTAAGGCGTATGTCCTATGGCGTAGGCGTGGAAAGAACATTCCCAGTGCACTCGCCAAGAATTGATAAAGTGGAAGTTGTAAGGCACGGTAAAGTGCGCAGAGCAAAGTTGCACTATATACGCGGTCTAACTGGCAAAAAAGCAAAAATCAGACCAGTTGTACAGTAATTTTAAGAAGCCCCAAAGCTTCTTTTTTTTGTTTTGGTTCTTAATTATTAAAAGGGGTATAGCAAGTTATAAGTTCAAACTTTTGCTAATCTTTTTCTGCTAAATTTTTAACTAACCCCCACGAATATTATAGAACCTTTTTTGTGATTACATGCAAAATGTTGGCGCAAACTCACATACTTAATAGACAAAATCTAATTAAATTACATCAATACCCCAATATTGATTATAGGATTAATTGGGTTCTAAACAATATAGGGGCGTTGATGAGGGTAATTGGGGTTTTACTTATTCCTCAAAAAATAAACCCCAACATTTAACGCAATATGCAATATTAAAGAAAAGTGCATAAAAATTATTGCATTTTTTTTTGTTTTGTGATAAACTACTATCGTTCATAATATAATTCACTCAAAGAGCATTCGTAAAGTCGTGCCTAAATTAGGTTCTTTACGGAGTTTTTAACCTTTGAGGAAGCAAAACGAGGAGGAAATAAAGTTATGCCAATAATATCTATGAAACAGTTGCTTGAAGCTGGGGTTCACTTCGGGCATCAGACAAGAAAATGGAACCCTAAAATGAAAAAGTATATCTTTACCTCAAGAAATGATATCCACATCATTAACCTTGAGGACACTGTAAAACTTGCCGAGCAAGCTTATAACTTTGTAAAGGAAATTGTAAAAGAGGGCAAGACAGTTTTGTTTGTCGGCACCAAAAAGCAGGCTAGCGAGGCAATTGAGCAGGAAGCAAAGCGTTGCGGAATGTTCTACATCAACAACCGTTGGCTTGGCGGAACGCTTACAAACTTTAAGACCATTCGCACAAGCGTTGACAAAATGAAAAAGATTGAGCAAATGGAAAAGACAGGCGAGTTCGATTTGTTGCCTAAAAAGGAAGTTCTAAAATTAAAGCAAGAGCACGAAAAACTTGCTAAAAACCTAAACGGTATCCGCGATATGACAACAATGCCGGGCGTTATTTTTGTTGTAGACTCTAAAAAAGAGGCTATTGCTATTAAAGAAGCGCACCTTATGAATGTGCCTTTAATCGGGCTTATTGATACAAACTGCGACCCAGATGATGTAGATATCTGCATCCCTGGTAACGATGATGCAATTCGTGCAATCAAGTTGATTGCAGGCTCTATTGCCGATGCGGTAATCGAGGCACGCGAGGGCATTGAAATTGATAGAAGCGCTTTTGACGATGAGGAAATCGACCTAAAGAGCGCGCTTGAAACTGCCGATATCACCGCTGCCGTTGAAAGCGAACTTGCCGAGGACGCAGCAAACAAAAAGGCTAAAAAGAAATCTAAAAAGCCTGCTAAAAAGGATAATAAGGAAAAGAAAGCCGAAGTAAAAGAGGAAAAGGCAGAAAAAGCAGAGGAGCCTAAAGAAAAAACTATCGAGGAAAAGGTAGCCGAAAGCGAGCAGAAAAAGTAATTCTTAATGCCAAAATCCATATATAAATAGTAATTTGTATTTTGTAGGTGCAGGGTAAAAATAGTATAATTTACAATTTATTTTGTGATTCTATGTAAATTTTGGGGCAAACTTATATAAATGATAATAACTACAACAATACCTTAATATTTATTATAGAATCATATTTATTTTTGCCACAAGTGCTAAATGCATATATTGTGTGGCAAAAGCACAATTTTTGCAGGGAAAAAATAAAAATTTAGGAGAATAATTATGATTTCAGCACAAGATGTAGCGAAATTAAGAGCAAAAACAGATGCAGGTATGATGGAGTGCAAAAAAGCACTTGTAGAATGTGATGGAGATTTTGATAAAGCAGTAGATTGGTTGCGCGAAAAAGGTATGGCAAAAGCCGCTAAAAAGAGCGACCGCATTGCATCTAACGGCAGAGTTGGTATGTACAACCATATGAATCAAGGCCAAATCTGCGTTATGGTGGAAGTGAACTGCGAAACAGATTTTGTCAGCAAAACTGATAAGTTTGTTGAACTTGTAAACAACATTGCAATGCACATTGCAGCCGCAAGACCTCAGTACCTAACCCGCGAGGATGTTCCAGCGGAAGTGTTGGATAAGGAAAAGGAAATAGCTCGTGCACAAGCGCGCGAGGAAGGCAAGCCAGAGGCAATTTTGGATAAAATTGTTGAGGGTAGAATCGAAAAATTCTATAAAGAAGTTTGCCTAAACGACCAACAATATGTCCGCAACCCAGATATCACAATCACCGACCTTGTAAACGAGGCAACAATGCAAACAGGCGAAAAGATTGCTATCCGCAGATTCGTTGTCTTTGAAGTTGGCGAGGGTATGGAAAAAAGAAATTGGAACGAATAATTATTAAAGTTTTTATGCAAAATGTTTTAGATTAAAATTTATAAATAAAACCTAAAAATTAATCTAAAACTCTAATAAATATAATATACTTTATATAATACCTCAACTTTTGTTGAGGTATTTTATATTGTAGATAAACTACAAATAGAAAACGCAATATAAATTATAATTTACTTTTTGCGAAAGCAAAATATTATTGTGTTTTGTACACAAAAACATTTTTTGTTGTTTTTTAACCACGGGTGCAAGGGGTGCTGATGAGCACTCCCGTGGTCTTTAGGTGAGTGCTAATATTTGCACTTATATTCTATTTTATATAAGTGCGTAAGCCTAAGTATATTTGCCCTTGGACTAGGGCTCAATTGGATGGAATATCCCCTAGTATTTAATTTGTCTACAGCCTAAAATATCTCAACTTTTGTTGAGGTATTTTTTTCTGTTATTCGTGGTGGTTAGTTAAACATTTAGTTAGTAAAGACTTTTTATCTTAGTTATAAAAATTTATGCAAGCCATTCAATTTATAATAATTTTGGTAGTAATTGGTTGATATAATAAAAAAAATATGATAAAATAATAAAATATTGGAGTTCATCAAATGGTAGTTACATTATTAATTGCAATAGCAATACTTTCGTATTTATTAGGTAATATCAATTTTGCTAGAATTATTGCGTGGAAGCAAAATGTGGATATCACAAAGCAAGGCAGTGGCAACCCAGGGGCTACAAACACTCTGCGCACGCTTGGTGGCAAGGCGGGCATACTAGTATTTTTGCTAGATATCCTAAAAGGCATTGTGCCTGCAATTGTTGCCGTGTTTGCGTTTGGCGGATACACGGGTATTGAGCATCATATAGTTTTAATGGGCACAAACGAAAGCTACTTTGCGCTGTTTTTGTGCGGATTTGCATCAGTTTTGGGGCATAACTTTCCGGTAATATATAAGTTTAAGGGTGGCAAAGGCGTAGCCACAATGTTTGGCGTATTTTTGGTGGCGCAACCAATACTAACTATAATTGTGTTTATAATTTGCTTTTTGTGTATGCTTGCGCTAAAGTATATGAGCGCAATTTCGATGTTGTTTATCACAACACTAGTAGTACTGCAAATGATATTCGTGCCACAAGGCAACAATGTGGGGCTGTATATAGTGCTAGCACTGCTACTTTTGTTGCTGTTTTATGGACATCGTGGAAATATTTTAAGATTATATCGTGGGCAAGAAAGTAAAATGGATTTGCTAAAGTACTTTATAAAACCCCCTAAAACCGCCGGTGAAATTAAAAAGGCAATAGTAAAACACCTAAACAAAATGCCAGTGGATGACGAAATTATCGTAAAAATACTTTTGGAAAAGTTGCGCATTAAAGATACAGACCTTGCTTTGAAAATAATCTTAGAGGATAAAAGCATAAACGCCCTATGCAAACTAGATAAAAAGGGTAAAGTATTGGATAGCACTTTAATAAAATTGCAAGCAGGCAAAGTAAATGAACAAAACGATGCATAATTAACCGAACAAAAAGAATTTGACCCCACCGAGCAAAACGGTGCCGAACCAACCGAGCAAAAAACTACCGAAATAGAACAAAACAATGTTGATGTAAACGAGCAACACAATGTTGATGTAAACGAGCAAAAAGTTGCCGAAACAAAGCAAAATAATACTGAATCAACCGAGCAAAACAGTGTTGATGCAAACGAACAAAAAACAGAACTTAAAAAGCAAAACGCAGTTGATGCTGAAGCAAAGCAAAAAGCTACCAAAATAGAACAATAAACCTTAACATTTTGCATAGGCTGTAATTTTATTTAATAAATTCAATTGTTGTAATTTTGAGCGTTCGCACAAATTTAGTGGCACTTGGCTTGCACTCTAAAATTAGCAACTTTATAATTAATTAGACCGTTATAATACAGT
The DNA here is from genome assembly GCA_944332315.1 of uncultured Clostridia bacterium. Classification (GTDB taxonomy): domain Bacteria; phylum Bacillota; class Clostridia; order Christensenellales; family UBA1242; genus CAKVOD01. Next base: position 7,430 of record CALVJT010000050.1, on the reverse strand, counting down.
ACAGTATATAATCAGTTGCATTTTTTAATTTTTTCTAGTATAATTTAATGCAAAGATATCTCCTATAAAAGGGGATGTTTATAAAGGAGAATAATATGTTATTTCAAAATCAAGAAAACGAAGTTTATATAAAGGATATGCAAGAGCAAATGGATAAAGCAGTATCTGCATTTAGCGGAGATTTGGCTTCATTAAGAGCGGGTAGAGCAAATCCGCGTTTGCTTGATAAGCTTATGGTAGAGTACTACGGCACAATGACGCCAGTAAACCAAATGGCAAACATTATGTGCCCAGACCCAAGAACAATTGTCATCTCTCCGTGGGATGTCAATGCAATAAAGGATATTATGAAGGCTATACAGGCCTCCGACCTAGGATTGAACCCTAGCGAGGACGGCAAAGTAGTTCGTCTATCACTGCCAATTTTAACCGAGGAACGCAGAAAAGACCTTGTAAAATCTGTCAAAAAGATGTGCGAGGAAAGAAAAGTGGCTATGCGCAATGTCCGCCGTGATTGTATAGATGAATATAAGGCTCTCAAAAAGGATGGCAAAATCACCGAAAACGAACTAGAGGTTGCCGAAAAAGAGATTCAAAAAGTGCTTGATAATGCAACAAACAAAATTGATGCTATGACAAAAGATAAAGAAAACGAGCTTATGGAAGTATAAATTTATATAAAATTACCAATCCTTTACTAAAGGTAACAAGTTGCAAAATTCAGCGTAAACTATAGTAGGACTGTCATTAATTTTATGGCAAAAAGGATTGAAAATGGAAAAAAAGTTAGATAAATTACCAATACACATAGCCTTTATTATGGATGGCAACGGGCGTTGGGCAACCAAGCGCGGACTTCCTAGAAAAATGGGGCACAGAAAAGGCGCCGAAGTGCTTGAAAAAATTGTGGAGCACTGTTTTTCGTTAGGAATAAAATATGTCAGTTGTTTTGCGTTTTCCACCGAAAATTGGAAGCGCCCTAAAGAGGAAATAGATTACATATTCGGGCTTTTGCGTGAGTATATAAAAAAGCAAAATCAAAAAGGGCAACAGCAGCAGGAGCAAGAGATAAAATCTAAAAACATAAAAATTAGAACTATGGGCGATTTGAGTATGATGCCCAAAGATTTAGAGCAGGAAATCTTAAAGGCCGAGGAAAGAACCAAAGATTGCGATGCCTTTGTGCTTAATATTGCAATGAACTATGGGGGGCGTGATGATATCGTGCACGCCTTTAATACGCTAATTAAGCAAGGCAAAACAATAGCTAGCGAGCAAGATATAAGCAACGCGCTATACTCGGGCGGGTTGCCAGACCCCGATTTTATTATAAGAACAGCTGGAGATGTGCGACTTAGCAACTTTATGTTGTACCAATCGGCATATTCCGAACTATATTTTACTAAAACTTATTGGCCAGATTTTACAGCAAAACATCTAAACAAAGCGCTAAAATCGTATGCAAAGCGCGATAGAAAATTTGGGCAATTAAAATGAGGAACAACAAATGATGAAAGATAGAATATATTCATCGGCATTAATATTGGGCGTGCTAGTGTGCGTGCTACTTATAAGGTACTTTGAACCTATTGTTTTTGATGCGTTTTGGCTAGCAATAGTAATTGTATCGGTGTACGAAATGTTGCGCGTATTCAAAAGGCGTGGCAACACCGCTTTTGAATGGATAAACTACGCCTACTGTGTAGCATTTTTGGCTATAGTGCTAATATCCAAATTTTTAGGTTTGGAGTTTTACCAAATGATAATTTTGGAACTCACGCTACTAATAGCTGTTTCGCTGGTACTACTAATTTTGCCGTTTTGTTTTAGTAAAAAAATTGTGTATGACGAAACAAAATTTTCTAGTCCGCGCGAATATTTAATGAATAAATCGCTTACAACATTGAATATAATAATATATCCAGCACTGCTACTAGGGCTTATGTATATGCTAAACCACATAAACACAATAGGGCTTGTAGATAGCGGGGCTACGGATGAAGTGTTTGGACTTTTTGCCATACTAATGGTGTTTATAATTTCAATGATAACCGATACTTTTGCAATGCTAGGCGGAATGCTTTTTAAGGGCAAAAAATTGTGCCCACTAATAAGCCCTAACAAAACAATATCCGGCTTTATTAGCGGAATTGTTATGGGTACGCTTGCAAGTATGCTACTTTATTGGATATTTACCGCTTTTGATAGCACAAACTCCGTATTTACCGCAGTAAATGTGGGTGTATGGCAGTTTGCACTCTTTGGCTTTTTGGGCGCGGTGGCAACAAGTTTGGGGGACCTTTTTGCAAGTTTCCTTAAACGCAAGGCGTTTGTAAAGGACTTTGGGCGCACATTCCCTGGGCACGGGGGCTTTATGGACAGGCTTAATGGCATATGCTTTAATCTTGTAATAGTGCTAGTATTCTTTATAATATTCTTTTGATAAATGGTAGATAGGGGAATAATACCGCTGTGTTAGGCTCGTCTACAACAATGGCGGAATGTATTTTCCGCCTATATTTTTAGTTTTAGTTCTTTGTTATTAATGGAAGGTATGGTGAGTTATAGATTCGAACTTTTGCTAATCTTTTCCCGCTAAAATTTTGTTAGCCTCCACTAATATTATAGAACCTTATAATTATTTTTTAGTTTTAATATTATTTGTGGGGGAGTATAAAAAACTTAGCAAAAGTTAGTACCTACATTAATAAAAAACCTATTTTAATCTTAAGGAGGAGTATGTTAACTCAACTGGTAGCAACATCATTTGTGGATATTCTCACCTATATAGGCTACATATTGCTTGCGGTGTGCGTACTCCTATTAATGATTACAATCCATGAACTTGGCCACTATACCGCTGGCAAAATTTTTAAGTTCAAAATAGATGAATTTAGCATAGGCTTTGGCAAAGCAATCTATAAAAAAACTAAAAAGAATGGCGAAGTCTTTTCAATTCGAATACTGCCGTTAGGCGGATACTGCGCTTTTGCCGGCGAGGATAGCGCCGAAACAAAGGAAGGCGATTTTAATTCCAAGCCACCTTGGCAAAGGCTGATAGTGCAATTTTCGGGCGTACTATTTAACTTTATATCGGCAATTTTATTTACAATAATACTGCTCGTATCGTTTGGCTACGATATCCCAAAGGTAACAGAAATTGATGCAAACGGAATAAACGCGCATTTGCAGGTTGGCGATGTCATTACACAAGTTGACGGCGTAGAAATAGATTTTTATGGTGGGGATACTTTTAATGCCTTATTAACCGAAAATATAGATAGCCAAAGCGTGCCAATATTGGTCGAGCGCGATGGGCAGGAAATACAAACCTACCTTAATATTGAAACAGTGGAGCAGGATGGCACTACATACTTTAATCTTGGCATATCTGTGGCTCCAACCCCGCAAAGCCTCTGGACAGCCATGGCGCGGGCAGTGCCCGTCACTTTGGAAATGGCTTGGCAGGTGATATATTTTCTGTTTATGCTAATAACAGGGCAAGTATCACTATCGGGCGTAACAGGGCCAATAAGCACTATAACAACCATAGCATCGTACTCCGAGGAATCTATAGCCAACTTGTTTGTATTTTTGCCGTTTATAGCAGTAAACTTGGCGGTGTTCAACATCTTGCCAATTCCATCGCTAGATGGCGCGCGAATGGTGTTTACAACAATAGAGTGGATACGCGGTAAACCGATAAATCGTAGAATAGAGGGGTACATACACTTTTGGGGCTTGATAGTACTGCTGGTGTTTGTAGTACTTATAGACTTAATACATTTTTTAATTTGATACATATAAAAGGATAAAGTAATGAATTTTATTGATTTTTTGAAAGCAAGAGATGAAAAACTGGGGCAACTTAAAATAAAACAAGCCCTATACCCTAAAGATAGAAAAATAAAAAAAGTGGAATTGCACTTGCTTTTTCCTGATAAATTTGGCTCAATGACGGATGAGGAAAAAGATAAAGTTTTGGCGCTTGCCAAAGAATTTGTAGATAATAAATACGATATCACAATAAAATACCAAAAAAGTTATGTGGATACCGAAGTTGTATGGGATGTTCTGCAAAGCTATTTTGAGGAGCACCTAAAATTTGTGGATAGCTTTATAAAAAAGGAAAACATTTCGGTAAAACAAATAGAGCCCGACCAAATAGAAAACAAGCAAAACGAAAATTACAATTGCTACAATATCACCTTAACAATTCCAAAATCGCTTTATGATGTGTTCGAACAAAACAATGTTTTATATAATTTAATAGACTACCTGCAAGATAAAATTTGCGCCAATATATCTATAACCTTGGACCCAACCTTGCAGGAAGCCGACCTAAACACCGTGCTAAAAATAAACGACAATAGGCAAACGGAACTAAACTACTTGCGCGATGTTTCTATACCCGAGGAGGATAAGTACTACGGCTTTGAACTTCTAGATAGCGTGGTGGGGGAGATACCCGAAAATTATGCCATCCGCCTAGACCAACTAAAAACCGCCAGCGAAAAAAACATCATAGCCGGCACGCTAAAGTTCTTTAACGAAAGGCGATATCCCGATAAAAAGGACGAAACCAAAGAGCGAGTGCTGTATTCGCTGATGCTAGAGGATTATTGGGGCAAAATGCGATGCGTGTACTTTCCTAACCAGAACACGATGGAAGCAGTGCAACAGCTAAAAGAGGGCGACCAACTTGCCATTATGGGCGATTACGAAAGTTATAACGGCAACTTTTCGTTTAAGATAAGCGCCATAGCCCGCGTAAAACTAAACGAAAAACCGCAAGATAACACTCAATGGCGCAAACCATTTGATGAATACCTAGTTGTGCAACCCGAGGAGTATATCGAAGTTTCGCAGTTGACATTGCTAGATACCGAGCCCGAGATTGTATCGGAATATCTGCAAACGCACGATGTAGTGGTGTTTGACTTTGAAACCACAGGATTAAATGTAGATGATTCGTACATACTAGAATTGGGCGCCGTAAAAATACACAACGGCAAACTAACCGAAACTTTCGAAACTTTGGTAAAGCCACCTGTGCCAATTCCAGAGGAAATCACCGCACTCACGCACATAACCGAGGAGATGGTAGCAAACGCGCCATCCTACGAACTAGTTTTGGCAGATTTTTATAAATTTACGCGTGGATGCGTGCTTTCGGCATACAACATAGAGTTTGATGCAAAATTCCTAGAAAAATACGGGCGCTCAATACTCTTTAATTTTGATAACGAGCAAGTAGATACCTTGTTGCTAGCAAGGCAAAAGGTAAAGGGCTTGCCAAACTACAAACTAAAAACCGTGGTAACGCACCTAGGCATCGAGCTTGTTTCGGCGCACCGCGCACTGGACGATGCCGTGGCGGCGGCAAAAGTGTTTCAAAAATTGATGTAAATTTGTAGTGTCACAACCGCTAACAGTGTTCAAGTTTTAACATTTTAGCGCCTGCTATTGACAAATTGCAACTAAAGTGCTAAAATTAATGTAATTAGGAGAAAATAATGAATAGAATTTATCTAGATAGCGCAGCTAGCACCTTTGTTTCTAGCGAAGTTCTCAACGAAATGATGCCATACTTTACCAATATGTACGGCAATTCATCATCTTTGCACTCCTTTGGGCGCGAAGCAAATGATGCCCTAGATACTGCGCGAGAAAGAATTGCAAACGCAATAGGCGCAAAGCCCAACGAAATTTATTTTACAAGTGGCGCCACCGAATCGAACAACTGGGCGCTATTGGGCATTGCAAATTTTTATAAAAATAGCGATAAAAAGCACATCATAACCTCGCAAATCGAGCATCCATCCGTGCTTGAAACTTGCAAACAACTGGAATCTATGGGGTATAAAGTAACCTACCTGCCCGTAGATAGCGAAGGCCTTGTTAGTATAGCCGAGCTTTTGCACAACTTAAATAACGATACCTTAATGGTTTCCATAATGTCCGCTAATAACGAAATTGGTACCATACAAAATATCAAAGCCATTGCGCAAACGGTTAAGGAAAGGGGGGTAATTTTCCATACCGATGCAACGCAAGCCATTGGCGCAGTAAATATAAATGTAAAGGAAATGGGCATAGATATGCTCACGCTTTCGGGGCACAAAATTAATGGGCCAAAAGGCATAGGCGCCCTGTACATAGCAAACAATGTAAACATAAGCCCAATTATTTTTGGCGGACATCAGGAGCGCGGTTTGCGCGGTGGCACAGTAAATGTCCCAGGGGCAGTTGGCTTGGGCAAAGCGTGCGAAATAGCGTGTCGCGATATCATAATCAACAGCCAAAAGTTGCGCAGGATGCGAGATTATTTTGTAGATAAGGTTATGGAAACTATACCTTATGTAAAACTAAACGGCCACAAATTCCAGCGCCTGCCAAACAGCATCTGCCTATCGTTTGGTATGGTGGAGGCCGAAGCGCTTATGATGATGCTAGACCTAGAAGGCATAGCCGTATCAGTGGGTTCGGCTTGTAGCACAGGCGCAGTAGAGCCATCACATGTGCTAAAAGCAATAAAATTGAGCCCAGAGCTTGCCGCTGGCACTATCCGCATTACAATTTCAAAGAGCATTACTAAAGAGGATATAGACTTTGTTGTAGAAAAATTAGAGGTGATTGTTAAAAAATTGCGCGCAATATCGCCTTTAACAAAAGCTAGTATAGGAGAATTTGATAATGTATAACAAAGATATTATGGAAAGATTTATTAGCCCCAAATACGCCGGCATAATAAGGGGCGCAAATGGTGTGGGTTCCGCGCAAGACCCTAATACCAACGAAATGATTAAATTTTATATAAATGTCAACGAGGATGCCGTGATTTGTGAAGCCAAGTTCAAAGCTTTCGGCTCCCCAGTAGTAATTGCAGTAGCAGATGCCACAGCGCAAATGATAATAGGTATGCCAATTATCGAGGCGGAGGAACTAAATGAGGCAAGAGTGCTAAATATGTTTGACGATATCCCGCAAGAAAGAATGTACTCAATATTTTTAGCCATCGATGCACTAAATGATACTATAGATGACTACGCAAAAAGGCTACGCAAACTACAAAACAAACTGCTAAAAGAGCAGGGCGCACAACAGCAAAGTGCAAACGAAAATTCCGAATTGCTGGATGACGATTACTACGATAATTAATTTAATAAAAAGAAAAGCTATTCAATAAGCTTTTTACTGATAAACCACAAATAGAAAACGCAATATAATTTCCAATTTATTTTTTCGAAAGTAGAGAGCAAAATATTATTGTGTTTTGTACACAAAAACATTTTTTTGTTGTTTTTGACCACGGGTTCAAGGGGTGCTGAGGAGCACTCCCGTGGTCTTTAGGTGAGTGCTAATATTTGCACTTATATTCTATTTTATAAAAGTGCGTAAGCCTAAGTATATTTGCCCTTGGACTAGGG
>CALVJT010000049.1 GCA_944332315.1 uncultured Clostridia bacterium | reverse complement strand
CTATCGGTAGATTTATAAACCTTGTTGTTATATATGTAGCCAACAGTTTTATAACCATTATCCACAACTATTTCGTTTAGATTTATTGTATCGCCATCTATGTATTTTGTTGGCAACTGCACGGACTTTTTGTTTATAACTGCAGTTAAAGTTTGCAAAGTGCCAAATACTGCTTTTATATCGGTTGCATTTATAATTGCTATTTCCTCACCTAAACCATACATAGTGCCGTTATAGTTAAAGCCCACAAATTTTGTATTGTTTGGCGCATCTATTTGTTGAGGAAGTTTGCAAGTAGCATTATAAGCATATTGCCCTAACAATTGCCTAGTGCCTTGATTATCTATATATACATCAAAAACTCTTTCGCCGAGCACTATAGATTTATTATTGTTTGATAGTTGCAATACATACCTATTAGATATAGCATCATTTAATAGAATGTTATCTAAATCTTGCAGAGTCATAGTGGTATTATTGTTTATAACGGTAGCACCCAGTGCTTTTGATGTGTTTAGAATAAACGCTATACTTTCGTTCAAATTGCCATTTAGCGTTAAAGTTGGACTAGTATTTAAGTAAATTTCGCCCTCTAATTTGCCTGTGCCTATGTTGTAGGTACCACTGCCCCTATTTAGGTATAGAGCGGAACCTCTAGTGGCGCTATTATTATAAACATTTGTATTATTAAAAGTTGTACTGCCGTATTGATTGCAATACACAGTCCCGCCCTCTGTCCAAGCGGTGTTATTGAATATTGTACATTGATTAAAAGTGGATGCTCCATACATTTGCATATAAAGTAATGCGCCCCTATCAGCACTGTTTGAGCTTAGCGAGCAGTTATTAAATGTTGAATTGCCATACACAAAACCTATCCCGCCCATAGCGCTTGCGGTGTTGCCCACAAAAGTGCATTGAGCAAATGATACACTGCCACTATTAAGTATAAAGACGCCTCCGTAGGAACCCTGATTATTTGTAAATGTGCAACTACTAAAAGTATTTTGTCCGTTGAGTTCAAAAACGCCTCCATTTGTTGCCCTATTGTTTATAAAGGTACAATTACTAAAATTTGTTTTTGCGCCCTGTTGAACACATATAGGACTTGAAGCTGATGTGTAGACATTTTGCACTATTATATAATTAAGATTAAAGTTGCCTTTTACATTTGCTACTCTGCCACTTAAGGATGTCCCGAACCCATCAATAGTAATGCACTTATCCGCCGTCCCAGAAATTGTCAAAGTAGCACCACTTTCTACAACAAAGATATCGTTATTATCTACCCTTTGTATTACTATGTTGTAGGTATCGTTTAATATTGATATTGTAATATTTTTATTTATTGATAAATTTGTTTCGTTTATGTTATCAATAAGATAAATTGTATCGCCATCAACTGCGTTTTCTATAGCTTGATATAAACTTGTGTACTCCACATCGTTCAGCACACAAACAGCATCTTGCTCAATTTGATAGGTTTCGCTCAAAGCAGTGGCACTCAAGGTTCGGTCATACGCGCGTATTTTATAGTTTGGCACATAGCCATCTGTATAACTCGTTGTATCGGTATAAAGCAAACTACTCGTAAATGCAATAACCTTATACCCTGTGGCATCATTGCCCTCGAGTATTTCGTACCCAAGGTGAGCTATTTGATTAGTGGGTTTTGGCAAAATAATTGAATAACCTGCACTTGTTTTATTTACAGATTCTATTTTTACAATGTCATTGCTATCATAGATATGCAATTGGTCGCCATACTGCGATGTATAGTTATATTCCATTGCATCCAAATACCAAAACTTAAGCGGATTTTCTACTATTTCGTCCGATTCGCGCAACTGTGCCATAGCATCTAAAAATGCTTGACTTGCTGTACTTTCGGCAAACATAGTTCCGCCAAAAGCATAGCCATAGCGCTCAAAGTAGTAGGACATATCTATATTTAGCGCTATACTGCTATAATAAACTTGTTTTTCCGCTTTTGTCATACCGCTAGCACTTGGACCATACCTATATATATTATCGAGCTTGCCCCAATACCCAGGAAAAAGGCTTTCTATGTTCCACCATATTGCGCAGTTGCCCTGATTTTTAGACCACACTTGCGAAGGATCAACACCATCTGGCGCCATAAGTTGTGTGATGGTGGAGTGATTTTCTCGCGAACCTGTGCCTTCGTTAGCACATTTGTTGTAGTTAGATATCATATTGTTCGATGTCTCACCTACTACACGTTCCCCTATATCCATCATATGTCCTATTTCGTGGGTCATACCCCAGCCCCAGTTGCTACCTTGCAATGCTATATCTTGCCACCCGCCTACTTGTATGCCAATGTGTTCAGTATATGCGTATGCTGCGGCATAAGGCTGCATTATTCTAACATTTACATTTAGATAATTTGCTATTTCATTGTAATATTCATCTTTAGGGTCAAAGCTTATTCCATCAAAAGTATAAAGCCCTTTTAGATATTCATCCCAATTATTGCAAGTTTGTAGCACGCTATAGGAATTACTTATGTAGTAATCGTACGCACGAGTTGCCTGCACTGTTAAGATAACATTATCGGACGCAATTTCTGTTATGTTTTGAACAGTTTGACTATCGTATGAGGCTACATAATCTATGAGTTTTTGCTCGTAATCAGCCTCATCATCACCTAAATAGTAAACTGGGAACACCTCTCCGCCCTCTATGTACACTTTTACATTTTGGCTTTGCTCATTGCTAGTGTAAGGATTTACTAGGTAAATTGGTCCGCCCGCTAATGTGCTTACCGACCAAGAGGAATCATACAAGTTTGGCGCTGTTATGACATTTGTCCCTCGCGATAAAGGATATGTGCCACTCAGCCACTTGTTCCAATAACCTAGGTGCTGAGTAAATATTAGGCTTGGTAGTGGGTCCCCGCTATCTGCTTCTACATAAATTGTAATAGTCTCTCCCGCACCCACATTTATGCCTGTAACTTGCCTATTTGTGCCCATCCAAGTCATTTTTAGTGTGTTGCGCGCATAATTTACTACATTGCCCACCTGTTTTAGATGTTTGCTGTTCGATTGTAAATTTGTACTAAACTCTCGATGTTCGATATCAAAAATAATTTCTCTATTTAGCACTTGTCTTGCCCTAATAAAATCGTCTTTAAATATTTCGTAGATAGGGTTTGTTTTAATTGAATTTTCAAGCGCAACAATATCCTCAATTGTTGTATAAAGCGGATTTACTTGGCTTTTTTTATAATCTACAAACAAGTTGCGTGCTTGCACAATTTCTGGCTCCTCTGGCTTAAGGAGCAAAAATTCGGATGCCGATGCGTGTTGCGTTTTGTTGGCATTAACATTGGTATACTCAAACCTAAAATAACTAAATGTATAGGTTTTATCAAAAGTGTACAAAAGTATGTTATCATTTAGCCCACAATCGATGGATGCTATTTTTTCAAAGTTCTGCCCATCATTTGATATGTAAAATGTTGCAGTTAAAGGAAAGCCCTTTTGTTTATCATCGCGCCTAGTTGCATAAATTAATCTATCCGCCTCCACGCTTTGGTTAAAACTTATTGTTACACAATTTTTGAAAGTATTGCTGTTTACAATATTAGTTTCCCAAAAGGTATTAAAGTTTTGGTCAAACGCATTTGCAAGTACATTACTGCCCCAATTGTTTCCGTTGTTTGTATATGTGATTATGTATTTATCTTTTGATGTATCCGTGTCGTACGCATAATGCCCGAGATACCCACTTGACAAAAACTCGTTGCTAGTGGATATCTGCTCTACCATAAACCCGCTTTCATCCGCGTGAGTATTCTGCATTGTCTTTGTTGATATTCCTAAACAAAGTATCAACAAAAGTATAAGATTAACAATATACAGTATAGATAGATTGACAAAGCGCGATTTATTCATAATATTCTCCTTAATATTTCAGTTATTATATCACATTTACACTAAAAACTCAATGTGCAGAACTAAACTTAATTATTATTAACTTACCAAGTAGTTTGTACTTTTATAATGCCCACATTGCCTAGAATAAAAAATAATAACATCAGGCTACTTGCATTTTAAGGTTAAATTTTTTGCAAAACTAATTTAATGCCACTACAGCGTTGTAACTCCACGCTTTTATAAGATGTTTCCCTATGACTTTTATTTGTGCCATTTATTAATGCAAATTTCGCAAATATTAATAAATAGCAACCCAACTTTTCTAAATACAAATAATTTTAGTTTTATAGTTAGCGCTTTTAACTAAAAGGTTCTTTATTACTAATGGGGGTATAGTGAGTTATAAATTCGAACTTTTGCTAAACTCTTTTCGCTAAATTTCCACGAATATTATAGAACCAACTAAAAAACACTGAGCACATACCCAGTGTTTTTGGCAGGAGATGAGAGAATCGAACTCCCAACCTACGGTTTTGGAGACCGTTGCTCTACCAATTGAGCTAATCTCCTATGTAGTGCCAGTTTGTCGCGCACTCGACAACCGCCGTCTATACAATCCACTCTTGCACATAACACTTGCTTTGTATAGGTAGTTCGGCAATCGTTTTTTTCGAAAAACGCAAGCACGCCAAACATACTGGCACATGGTAAAATAATTATATAATGAATTTTGTTTTATGTCAACCATTTATGAATATTTTATTAAATTTACCACAAAAAATTATTTAGCAATCACTTATTATAGCTATCTTTTAGCCCTATTGTTTCAATATAGGCGCTACCATCATTACAATCTTTTATAAAATACCCTTTGCGCATAAACTGTAAATGCGTGCCCGCATCCACTGTTTCCAAAAACTTTTCGGCATAAGCATTTTTGTTTATTAAAATAGAATCTTGATTTATAAATTCACTGTAAACACTTTTTAGATATTCTTTATCTACATTCTTAGGACCTTGAGAAATAATTTCATCAATTTTTCCGCTATCAAACTCGGTATTTTCTTTGAGTAAATAATCGTAGTGTTTTGTAGTAATAGGCACGCAGTCATCCGCATTTACCCAATGAATTACACCTTTAGCTTTAACACCACTGGTATCGTTTCCGCTTTGGCTATTTTCAATAATATGGCACTCGAGTTCCTTAACTTCACCATTTTCATCCAATATAACTTTATCACAATGTATAATGTATGCCCCTTTAAGGCGAACTACTCCGCCCTCTTTTAGCCTATGATATTTAGGCGGTGGCATTAGAGCAAAATCATCCCTTTCTATATAAATAGTTTTGCCAAAACGAGCAATGTGCGTGCCTGCGTTTTCATCATTTGGGTTATTTTCTATCTGGCAATCGCACGCAAACCCATCATCAAAATTTGTCAAAGTCACTTTAAGCGGGTCTAGCACCACCATAACGCGCGTTGATATTTGATTAAGATGTTCACGCACGCACGATTCTAGCGCTGCAGGGTCTTGAGCTTGCGAATTAGCTTTAGACACGCCCGCGCGCGTTACAAACTCGCGTATACCTTCGGCTGTGTATCCCCTTCTGCGCATCCCGCCAATAGTTGGCATACGAGGGTCATCCCAGCCATCTACAATGTTCAGTTCTACAAGTTTTTTTAGGTAGCGCTTGCTCATAATAGTTCTGCCTATGCCCATACGCGCAAACTCAATTTGGCGTGGAGGATTCTCAAACCCACAGTTTTGCACTACCCAATCGTATAGTGGGCGGTGGTCCTGAAATTCTAGGCTACACAACGAATGCGTAATGCCCTCAATGGCATCCTCAAGCGGATGGGCATAATCGTACATTGGATAAATCACCCACTCATTGCCGGTTCTATAGTGCTTGGTGCGCGAAATTCTATATATAACAGGATCCCTCATATTCATATTAGGGCTTGCCATATCAATCTTTGCCCTTAATACCTTGCTACCATCGGCAAATTCGCCCGCTTTCATCCTCTTAAATAAATCTAGATTTTCCTCAATCGACCTATTTCTGTAAGGGCTATCCATGCCCGCCTCGGTAAGAGTGCCTCGCGTTTCCTTAATCTCATCAGCCGTTTGGTCATCAACATAGGCTTTGCCATCCTCTATAAGTTTAAGCGCAAGTTCATAAAACTTTTGATAGTAGTCCGAAGCGTAGCAAATTCTATCCGGCTTAAATCCTAGCCACTCTACATCGCGCTTTATGGCTTCCTCATACATTTTATCCTCGGAAAGCGGATTAGTATCATCAAAACGCAAGTTAGTTTTGCCTAAATAGTGCTCGGCAGTATCAAAATCTATGCAAAGCGCTTTGCAGTGCCCTATATGTAAAAAACCATTTGGTTCAGGCGGAAAACGCGTTATAATTTCGGTTATATTTTTATTTTCTATGTCCTTTTCAATTTCTTGCTCAATAAAGTTGCGTGGAACTATGTGCTTGTTCCTCTCTTTTAGTGGCATTGCCTTTAGTTCCTCGATTGTCTTGTTGTCATCCATTTTTTATCTCCTAATATAACTATTGTTTAATCTAACTTTATAGTACTAAGCCTCAACTAATTATTTTTAGCCTTAATTACTCAAAAGTTTTATGAAAACTATCTAAATCTATATATTTAACAAATTTTTCTAATATTTCAAAAATCAAAAATTTGTATAAAGCTTAAAAGATGCTAGCATAACGCTTCAAAATTTAGGTTAACTCTTTTTATCTATCACTATGCCGTATGGAGTTATTAAATACATATCCTGTACAAGAAGGCTTATGTTGGCATTCAAAGCAAATACCACACCCGATAAAAAATCTTGCGCACGCTGTTGTTCCTTTTTAGGCACCTTGCCAAGATTTGCTATAACTGGTTCACCACGAGTCACATAATCTACCACAACTTCTAAATCTTGATTAGTCTTTATGTTGAACACACTCACCTCTTGTGAGCCCTGCGTGCTCTCGTTAGTAGTTTGAGATATATTTTGTGTAGGTTCATTTTTAGCAATAGGATTTTCGCCACGGGTCAATTTTTCGAAAGCGATTTTGCGCCTTTTTGCATCCTCATCCTCTGGCGATACAAGGTTATTTAAAGAGTTTTCTTGAGCTTTAACCTCTTTTTCCTGCTGTTCATCATCTTTGTACATCCATTCAAATATTCCCATATGTCCACTCCATAGTACTTTACCAATATTTTTGACAAAATTTTGTTTTTATATTGCATTTTCTTTTGTTTAATTTATTAAGTTTTTACAATCATTATTGGGGTAAATATTTTGATTAAGAATTTTTCATCATTTACAATAGTTTTCCTCAACATATTTCATAGAAAATTTAATAATTTTGAGTTATTAATAATAAAACTGTATTTTTGAAATTCTATGCAAATTAATTATAGTAGTGCTAAATTATAAAGCAACTATCCCAATATAATGATAATAAAATTATGTTTATCAAAATAAAATATTTTTGATATTTTTTAATTAAGAACTACATTTACGCTTTATATAAACAATAATTGTATGCAAAATGTTGAGTTATTAAACCTAAATCAACTGCATCAATATCCAATATTGATTATAAAATCTAAACAGTAAAAGCAATTTTTTAATAAACTAAAAATATTATAGCATACATTTTTTGTTTTTTGCAAGTTTTGTGCTTAAGTTTTTTTGATTTTTATAACAAGAAAATTGTCAACTTAAATGCAAATTCACAAATTCTTATAAAATTAAAGTTTTATTACTAAAATATTAAAGGCTCTATAATATTCGTGGTGTAATTAAATGTTATCAGAAAAATTTGGCAAAGACCTGAACCTATAACTTACTATACGCCCTAATATTAATGAACCAAATCACACACAAATTGTCCCCTACCAATAAAATACCCAAATAACAAAAAATAGATAACTACTAATGTTACCTATTTTTTTAGATAATTCTATAATCAATATTGAGGTATTAATTATCTATTATTTACGAAGTTGCCCACAACATTTTGCAAGTATTTTTATAATATAAGCAAAAATCAGTAAAATAAACTTTACTATTATATATAACTATCATTGCCTACAATTTAAGTGGCACCCTATCAACATTAAATTAGCCGTTCCGAAAATTTAATGAATTATTGGAGTAATAAAAATTATTTGCGTATAAAGATTATAGAACTTATATAACCTAAACCATTTGTTATGGACGAGATAAAGTTTGCTTTTAGATATAATTTAGAATTCCTTGCATTATTAAATTTACTGTACATCATATAAAAATACTTTCGGTATATTTATTTAACCTACAAATATAAAAAAGATGCCGTTATACCGTGCATCTTTTATAAAATTTATTTTATGTCAAATTATTTTAATTGATTAACCTACATAACCGCAGTGTTTGTAAAAGATAAAATTGTAATATTGCTATATTTTAATTAATTTGTTTTATGTACGAGCGTCTGCGCTTATGTTGCTCTCTTTCAAGATTATGCCACATATTTTGAACGGCCAGATTATCCTCCAAATTCAAATTAGTTTCGCATGCTTCGATATCGTACACGGACATACTATTGACGAGTTCTGAAAAGATTATGCCGTTTAATCCTTTATTGTGATAATCAGATGCTATTGAAACGAGTGCAAAATCAACTACCTTTGGATTTTTTATCGCACGCAAAATTTTGAACACCTTAAAAGTGAGCAATTTTCCTCGACA
>CALVJT010000048.1 GCA_944332315.1 uncultured Clostridia bacterium | reverse complement strand
TATGTGAATTTTGCATATTACCCTCCAAATGTTAATATTATTTTATAATATTATATCAAGAAAGTCAAACAAATAAGAGGGTCGATTGAAAAATTAAACGCAACAAAAATTGCTACAAAAAAAGTGATTTTTCCTGTATAATAAACTAATCAAAAAACTAAACAAAGGAAAAATCACTATGAATAGTATACCAAATAATTCTAAAAAATTCAACCAGTTGTCTATCGCTCGCATAGTGAAAAATCAAACCGTAGCATCAAAATCAAATATTGACAGCAAGTATATTGTGTGTTATAATTTTTTGAGGGCAAAATTAATGATAATAGTAGATAGAATTATTACGCAAGATGATGTAAAAAAGCTAAACGAGCAAACTAGTTCCATAGTTATACTAAAAAACACAAAAGGACAAAATGCTCTTATAATAAGCCAAATTAATCCAAACATAAAAATTATAGTTATTGGTGCATACGATTACAACAAAGTTGAGCGTTTTAAGCAGGATAAATATGTTTCTAGAACTCTGTACAATTCCACTACACTTGCAAAGATTATTGAGTACTATGATAATTTAGAAAGTATGTTAGATAAAAATTGGACTAATTTAGAAAAATTGGCCTTTGTGTTTTTCAAGCTGCTAAAAGATATTAATTACGATTACGATAAAAGTTGCCAATTAGAGGAGAGAAACTTGACATCTGTGATATCAGGATACGCTAGATGTGCGGGCTTTGCCTGCTGCTTTAAGGAAGCTATGGATAGGTTAGGTATACAAAACGAATTTATAAACATACCTAGCTTGCACTCCTACAATGTAATAAATATAGATGGGCATTTTAGGGTTGTAGATATAACTTGGGCAAAAACTTGTTTGGATACCACCCCAAACACAAAAGAATATTATAAATATTTTGGTATGGAAATTCCCGATTCGTTATTTTCTCCCCCTATGGAGTGCATGGCTTTTAAGAAAAGTCAAATTGTTCCTACATTAGATAAATTTTACAAAATAGTTTATAACAACAATCACAGTATTGCACAAGAAAAATAAAAACGGTAGGTTTACCTATCGTTTTTATTTCAGATTGTAGACAAATAAATTCTAGGGGATATTCCATCCCCTAGAACCCTAGTCCAAGGGCTCTCGCCCTTGACCCGTGGTCAAAAAAATAACAAAAAATAAGTTTTTGCGCACAAAACACATTAATATTTTACTTTTTGCTTTCGCAAAAAGTAAATTACAAATTATATTGCGTTTTCTATTTGTAGTTTGTTTACAGCCTGAAACGGTAGGTTTACCTATCGTTTTTATTTTTATAATGAATTCATTTTTATGCACTTATGTATTTATGATGTCAAAAGTTATGTTTTGATGTAAATAATGCAATTGCCCCTCTATAAAGCTACCAATTTTTCTTTTCGGTAGATGCATCTTGGCTTTCTCTGCGCGAAAGTTTATCCGTTCTACTCCAAACTTCCCCAAACAAAATATCATCATTCAGTTCTGCAAACTTAGGCGCCAAATCACCTAAGTTATCTCTACCAGCGGTTTGTTTTTTCATATATAACTCCTTTTTATAAACTTAGCAAAGTGCATTGAACCACATATATCAATTAGCACTTTGTATGATTGTACTACATAAAGTTTACTCTAAGTCAAGCAATTTGCCCACTTTTGTAGAACTTTTTACTTTTTTATCAATAATAACGATTACGGGCAAACCTCTATTGCTTGTGCGTATCTAAACTTATTCTTAAACTTTTTAGATGTTCATAAACTTTTTAGATTATATAATATTCGTGGAGGTTAGCTTAATTTTAACAAAAGAGCTTAGCAAATACCTAAATTATAATATTCAATAATAAAGAACCACTTTTTACTGCATTTTAACAGAATTGCTAGTAAGCAACTATGTAACCTTTTCCGGTTATATGCTCTTTTTTTATATTTGGCTGTACTATTGATATGTATTCGCCACAGTGCGCAGTTCCATCCCCCATTCTACCAAAAACTTCAAGCCTACCTACAACCGATTCAATTTTAGTATTAGCATCTACATAGTAAATAGTATCATTTTCTTTAACATCCCCCTTTAGTATTGGGCCACCTATCATCACGCCATTATTAAAATTGTATACATCATTAATTTGCATCACAAAACTAAAATTATCAAAATTATCCATTTTTTATCCTTTTCCATTTATTTTTTATAATATTCCCCCACTAAATTTGCACTTATCCTCTCTATAAACAACAATTAAAGCAAATAAATTTATAAATTAAAAAATATTAGATTAAATAAAATATATTTGTATTAAAGTGCACTTACTAAATAGTAGTTGGCACTCATTTTTACTACTTTCCTAAACAAAATTTTGAAAAAATCGTATCTAAAATATCCTCTATATCTCCATATCCAGTAATTTGCGATAAATACCCATATGCCTCCATCAAATCTGTGGCAATGCAATCAAGCGTAACGCTATCTATGTTTTCCAGCGCGCGCGATAAGCTTTTGCACGCGTTATTTAGTAAATTATAATGCCTTTCGTTCATAACAATGCTGGAATTGTAGTCCAGTTTTTCGGCAAAAACTTTATTAAAAATGCGTTCCTTTAATTTTTCTATCTGCTCGTTATCTTTTGCCGAGATAACAATGTAGTCATCCCCTTGCGCTATGTCTTTAATGGCATTTTCGTCAAAAGGTAGATCACTTTTATTAAAAACTAAAATGTGCTTTTTATCTTTTATTTTATTAAGGATTTCGCATTTTAAGTCTGTCACATCAATTATGCAAAGCACTATATCCGCGCGCTCAATATTTTTTAGCGAGCGCTCTATGCCCATTTTTTCAATAAGGTTATCGCTTTCTCTAATACCTGCAGTATCCATAATATTAAAGCGGACATCTTTATAAACATAGCTTTCGGTAAGCGTATCGGTAGTAGTACCTGCAATATCAGTAACAATGGCAACATCGCTGTTTATAAGCGCATTGAGTATAGACGATTTGCCAACATTGGGCGCCCCCACCAAACAGACATTAATACCATCCTTAATAAGGCGCCCGCTATTAAATGTATTTGAAAGTTGTTTTATTTTTTCATTTAACTCGGCAATATCGCCCTTAATTTCCTGTGCAGTGCGATATTCGTCATCGTGCTCTGGATAATCAAAGGTAACATCTATTTGCGCAAGACAATCTTTGAGCTTTTCCATAAACGCATCAATTTGCCTCGAAAATGCTCCGCTCAACAAATTTTGGCTCGCCTTTAGCTCCGCACTACTCTGCGCATTGATGTAGTCCATAAGGCTCTCCGCCTCATTAAGGCTGAGTTTGTTGTTCAAAAATGCACGCTTTGTAAACTCGCCTCTTTCGGCAAGTTCGGCGCCAAGTTCAACACACTTGCGCACAATTTCGTTTACAATCAACACTCCCCCGTGCACCTGAAATTCCACAACATCCTCGCCCGTATAAGAATGTGGCGCCTTAAAGTACACCACAAAGCCATGCTCATCAAGCAACTGTGTTTTAATGTGCCCTAAGTACATATGGCGCGCCTCAACAATTTTTTTATCAAACATACTTTGTGCAATTTTTAAGCTATCCGCCCCGCTCAACCTTACTATGCCAACACCACCACTGCCTATAGGCGTAGCAACGGCAACAATTGTATTCTCTTTTTCCATACAAATATTATAGCAATTTAATATCAATTTAGCAAGCCTTTGTTTTTATATTTTAATAAACTACACGGCACACATTTTTATGGCTTAACAATATTTTCTTATTTAAGCACACATTTATTAGCCACAAAACTAAGCAAGCAGGTATAAACAATGGCGCGCACGCTTGTAAACAAAAATATAATTTGCACAACCAAACTCACACCAAAAGCGTACACCACGCATATCATAGTATTTTTTTATCATTTTTTATTCTTTGCGTTTTTGCCATTTGCTAAGATTAAAACATTTTTTGAATAATCTATTTTTCGACATTATTCGACAAAATACGACATAATATTTTTCATTTTTTGTACAAATCTATGCTTTTTTGCTTTATTTTTTATTTTAATTGTGCTAAAATGCCTTTGTTTGACAATAAGGAACTTTTTC
>CALVJT010000047.1 GCA_944332315.1 uncultured Clostridia bacterium | reverse complement strand
GTTATGCGACGAAGTCGGATGGTTGGATATTCGTCGGCTGGAACACAGATAGCAACGCACAAAGCGCTTTGAGTTCATTGCAGATGCCAGCAGAAGCGGTGACATTATATGCAATATTTTCAAAAACCTTGACGGCAAGTTTTTATCAAATAAACACATCTAGTGCTGAAACTAGAAATGTAACAATTTATAATACAGCTACAAGTGGCAATATCACTGATATTCCAGCGGTAAACACATCACCATCCATAGCGGGTGCAACTAATATAACAGCAGTTGGGTGGATAAAAGATGGTTCACTCGAAAATACAACTGGGGGTATAACGATAAGTGAGGATGTAGCGTACTACGCGCGGGTTAGTTACACTATAACTATCACATACAACGGCAATGGTGGCAGTGTAAGTGAAGCAGACAGTACAGGCACAGTTACAATGACGGCAAATGGGCAAGCAACTGGCGCCACTCCAACAAGTACGCAGATAACTCTTGCAAACAACACGACACCGCGACCAAACTACACATTTGTTGGCTGGAACTCAAATAGCGGAGGAACTGGCACATCATACACTGCGGGGAAACCCTACAGCTTTAGTGCAAGTACAACGCTTTATGCTGAGTGGGATAAAACAACAACTACAGCGCAACTGACAATAACGCTAGCAACACCGAGCGAGGCTGGAGTTATAATTTATCTTGTGCAAGGCAACAAGGTTGCAAAGCAGTTTGTAGTGATGGGGGAAACAAAAACTATAAGTGTAGAACTAACCAAGGGAGCAGAGTACAAAATAATAGTATCTAAGCCATATACATGGCAAGTAGAGTACACAGGTAATGGCAGTGTACAAAACGATAACTATGTATTCACGGCATCAAGCGCAGATACTAGCGAGACGCAGTATACAATCACTGTAAGCGGTGGCAGTATACCAAACAATTGGTGGATAGTTTAATACAAAAAAAGTCTTTAAGCCTAATGGCATAAGGACTTTTTTATATAATATATAATTTGGGTTAGATGCTATAATTGACATTTACAATGCAAATATGCTAGTATTTTAGTGTTGGATAGTATGGAAAATATAATTGAAATAAAAAACCTTAAAAAATCGTTTGGGAATAAAAAAGCGGTAGATGACATTTCTTTTGCTGTAAAAAAGGGGCAGTTGTTTGCCTTTTTGGGGCTAAATGGCGCGGGCAAAAGCACTACAATAAACATTTTGGTGTGCGTTCAGCAAAGGGATTCGGGCGATTGTTATATAGAGGGCAAAAGCATAGATAACATTGCTCAAATTCTGCCTAGCATAGGTATAGTATTTCAAACTTCGGTTTTAGATAAAAAACTTAGTATATACGATAACCTAAAATATAGTGCTATGCTTTATGATTTATCAAAAGATGAGTTTGAAAACAATTTACAATTTTTTAATGCAAAATTGAGCCTTAATGATTTATTAAAAAGGCACCGAAAGATAAAAATCTTGTGCCTTTTTATAATATTGTTTGTATTGTGCAACAAATGTTTTATATTATTATTGTTGCGTTGCTATTTATGGGTTAGATAAGTATTTTAATTTTTGCTTATATATTCCTCATATGTTTCCATACGGTCAATTAGCTTGCCATCTTTAATTATGAACAGGCGGTTTGCAATGCTTGATAAAAACTCGTGGTCATGCGAAGCAAATATAACAACGCCATCAAAATCAATAAGTGCGTTGTTTAGTGCAGTTATGCTTTCTAGGTCCAAATGGTTTGTTGGTTGATCTAGCATTAAAAAGTTGCCTGCTTCTAACATCATTTTGGAAAGCATACATCTAACCTTTTCGCCACCCGATAGTACTTTAACCTTTTTTAAGCCATCCTCGCCGGTAAATAGCATTCTGCCTAAAAAACCTCTAATAAAAGTTTCATCGGTTTCCTTAGTAAATTGTGAAAGCCAGTTTACTATGTTTAAGTCGCAATCAAAGTAGGAGTTTTTATCGTTTGGTAAATAAGAAATCTTTGTGTTTGCGCCTACGGATATTGAGCCATCGTACTTGCTTTCGCCTGCAAGCGCCTTAAAGAAAGCGGTAACCGAGATATCATCGCCAATAACTGCAATTTTATCCTCTTTATTAATTCTAAAATCAGCATTGTTAATTACCGCTTTGCCCTCATCGTTGTATACCGTCAGGTTATTTGCCTGTAGAACCTCCTTAGAAAGGGGTTTTTCTGCCTTAAAGTTTACATAAGGATATTTGCGGTTAGAGGCAGGCATTTCCTCAATTTGAATTTTTTCGAGAATTTTCTTTCTTGAAGTTGCTTGTCTTGATTTACTTTTGTTTGCGGAAAAGCGCTGGATGAATGCCTTTAATTCGGCAATTTTTTCCTCTTTTTTCTTATTTTGATTTTTCATAAGTTGTTGATTTAGTTGACTGCTTTGGTACCAAAAATCGTAGTTGCCAGCATAAATGATAATCCTGCCGTAATCTATATCCACAGTGTGTGTGCAAACAGTGTTCAAAAAGTGACGATCGTGCGAAACAACAATCACTGTGCCTGCAAAGTTAATTAAAAAATCTTCTAGCCATTCTACCGATTTTATATCCAAACCGTTTGTAGGCTCATCAAGTAGCAAAATATCGGGCGAACCAAAAAGCGCCTGCGCAAGTAAAATTTTTACCTTTTCGCTTTCTTTTAGATTTTTCATTTCGGTATAAAGAATGCTATCATTCAACGAAAGCCCGTTTAGTAGTTGTGCAACTTCGGTTTCAGCATCCCAGCCGTTCATCTCTGCAAATTCTGCCTCTAGGTCTGCTGCCCTCATTCCATCGGCTTCCGAAAAATCGGGTTTTGCATAAAGGGCATCCTTTTCCTTCATAATATCATAAAGTTTTTTGTTGCCCATAATAACAGTATCAAGCACAGTAAAATCATCGTACTTAAAGTGGTCCTGTTGTAGGACGCTCATACGGCACTTTTCATCAATTTCAACATTGCCTTTGTAGCTATCTATTTCGCCCGAAATTATTTTAAGAAATGTGGATTTGCCCGCACCATTGGCTCCTATTATGCCATAGCAATTGCCAGGTACGAATTTTAGATTGACATCCTGAAACAGCAGTTGTCCGCCAAAGCGCAACTCCAAATTAGTTATAGTAATCATAGTTCCTCCTAAATGGTTAAGGGTATGTTTTGCAATAAAAAAGCAAAATTTAGTAGCTAACATAAAAATTTTGCCTATAAAGTGCTAAAGTATGCAAAAATAAACCTTATAAAATGTTAAAATATTTTACCATAAAATAATTGAATTTGCAAGTATAATAATCTATTAGTTGAGTTATTAAAAAAATAAGTTTATTTTACAATGTTTATAAATGTATGGTACGCTTTTTGCTTGCATTAACAATTGAATATGTTTTATAAATGGCTTAAGGCAAAATTTAATTAGTTAGGCGCATTATGAAGGATTTTATTAAAGTTGACAAATTTATTGTTATGTGTTATATTTTAATTATGAATGAAACTATACAAAAATTTATCGAACATCAAGGAATGGATCTAGCAAAAATTAATAGGTTAGATGAAGCACAGTTGCAATCTGCTAGTAATATAAACGGTGTTATTCGAAATAATAGAATATCCAAAGGGGATAATGAAATAAAAATGGTCAGCATTGCTGATGTATGGGGGTATGATTACGAGCATCTTAACGCGGATGGGGGCTATAAAACTAATAAATTTGTTGAAAATTTATTTGTCTATATGTCAAATTTTTTTAGCGAATCTGGCGATGGCTATCAACAGCGTTCGTTATCAATGCTAGAATATTCTACCGATGAAGTTGTGGATAAGCTTAAAAGTAGCTACGAAAAAGAA
The DNA here is from genome assembly GCA_944332315.1 of uncultured Clostridia bacterium. GTDB lineage: Bacteria > Bacillota > Clostridia > Christensenellales > UBA1242 > CAKVOD01. The sequence continues at coordinate 6,357 of CALVJT010000047.1, read as the reverse complement.
CCCTTAAAACTAGAGGAGGCTGATAAAGGTAAGTTTGTTGTTGGAAGCAATGGGATGCACAGATTTAATGTGCTTAAAGCGCACTACCTAAAAGAACTTTCTATGTTAGATGAAAATGATCAAATAGGTAAAGAAAGATTAAGAAAAAAGTACACCATTCCAGCGTATGTAGATGAAGTTGACTATGTAAAAACCTATTCTGCGTGTATTATTGACTTATTAAATAATATACAAGAAACTAAGTTTGAGGTGAGCCCAGAATTTGACGAGAAGTGGCAGTATACAGGCAATGTAGTTGTTAAAAGTTTGGGCGATATAGAATTTAAAAAAGTAATGAACGATGAGCAGTTATTAAAGTTTGTGGATTATCAATTTACAAATGTTTTACAAGAAAATGTGCATCAGCCAGAAGTTTTTGAAGGCATGAACAGATATATCAAATTAGTTATAAAAGGTTATGCAAGTTTTGAAAGGTTTTATAATCAAAACATTTCGTCGGCTGGTGCATTTGCTCAAATTATGGAGAATTATGAAGCGCAAAAACAAAAAGAGTTTGAAATGGCGTTCCCCGATATAACAAATGAACCACAGGTAGATGAAATTAACAATATGGATAATGAATATTTAAATTCGTTTTATGATGGGAAAGATGAATATAGCAATGAGATAAATATATTAGATCAGCAATATGAAAATATCTATAGTTCTAGCACAAAAGAGCTGGAAGAGAATTTGAAATATTTGGAGGAGCAGAACAAAATTATAAACAATGCTCTCAAAAAGCTAGTTAAAATAAACAATAATTCAAACGACAAGCATATAGAAAGGTAAGAGTGAGGCTATAATGGAAATTTTAGAACTTAAAAATTCGCGTGTGCCTAATGCAACTGAGTACGCACTAGTAAACAAAGGGGTGCAAATAGGCTACGGCTTTATAAAAAATACAGAGATAAATCCTATAGAAGTTTATATCGATGAAAATCAAAGGTCGAATGGGTATGGGAAGTATCTATTTGCTAAGTTAGTTGAAATAGTTGAGCAAAAGGGCATAAATGTTTTAAGGTTTGAAATAGATATATCCAACTATAGAATAAAAAACATAATAGGCAACTTGGGCGGGCAACATATTATGACATCAAACGGGAAGCAATTGTATATTTTGAAAGTCGATTAATTTTATCGGCTTTTTATTTTGGTTATTTTTTAAATTCAGGCTTTTGCTATGTTTTTAGGTTCTTTATTATTGTTGGTTGCAAGTAAGTTAAAGATTCAGCCTTTGCTAAGTTCTTTTTGCTAAATATTAAACTACCTTTACGAATATTTAGAACCAGTAATACTGCTAAATGTTTAATTGCTCCCCACGAATATTATAACCTTTATTTTTTATCGTGCTAAAAACAAGTTTAATTTACCTCTATTTAATGTAGAAATTTAGGGGATATCTTGACAAAATTTATTTTTGTGGTATAATTACCTCAAAGGAGATAGTTATGAATTCTAAAATTGGCATAGGTGTGATGGTGGATAGTGTTTCTGAGCACCCATACATATTATCTGATGGTATGCATACTCCTTATGTTTCGGATAATATTTTAGTAGAGCAGTTACAGTTTTATGCATTCAAAAGAGTATTGAATAACGAACTGATTGATGAAAATGCCAAAGGCGTAAGCAAAGACATTTTAGACTATTGGTCGTTTTATGGAATGCTAAGTGGAGAAAGGAGTATTATCGAATCAGCTATACAAAAGGGCTTTAGGTTAAACTACGATGCGCTTTACGAGGATATCGAAAAATTTCAAAGCGAGGATGGCTATATAATTGATGATGATTTTATAAATAAATTTGAAGGGCTTAGGCAGTTGTGCGAAATAAAGGTAATAGAGAGCCGTTTGCTTGCCATGTTTGATAAAGAAATTCAGCACGAGGGCGAAAAAGGCGAAGTTACGCTTTTGCAGGGCATAGTAGGCGCAACAGATTTTATATATTCGCTTTATCCTTCCGGTTTCCCTTTACATACAGATCTTATGAGGGATATGGACTCAAGTACATTTTTTAAGGTAAGTTATAAGGGTGTAGTTCAAGATAAAGAATTGGAGCGCGAGGATGCTTTGATGAAATATTTAGATTTGCCTGTTCAGCTGTTAGATGATATATTCATTGTTTCGGCAGAGATTGATGTCAGCGAGGAATTTATGCAAAAATTTGTTGAAAATTTAGCCGATTTTGTTGATAAGTTAGAAAGTATGAATATGCAACATGCCTCCGCTTATAAAGAGGCGGTCAGCAATGTTTATAATGAAAATCAAACTTACGAACCTAATTCTACAAAAAAAGAGGATGACTATAGCATACAATAATTTTATAAACTATGCGTTTTAATTTTTATGTTATTTATCCTATATTAAATGAAAAGCCTTTGCTATATTGCAAAGGTTTTTTTGTGGTCTAATTTTTCCATTAATACAATGTTATGGGCAGTATTTTTGGTTTAGTAATCTTGCATTTAATATTAGTTTTATTGAGCCTCGCTTTGCTTTGCAAAGAGGGCACTCATCCCATGCTTCCTCGCTGGTTGCCATATAGCCACAGTCGGCGCAAACCCAAGTTACGGGATGATTTTTTTTGTAAAGTGTCCCACTTTTCATTTGCTCATAAAGCTCTTGAAATATTTGACGGTGATACTCCTCAACCTGTTTTACATCTCTAAAAAGTTGTGCAATTTCAGGAAAATTCTCTTTTTCGGCAGTAATTGCGAATTCCTCATAAGCCTCTGCTTCTTTTTGCTCATCTAACGAGGCTAGGCGCAAATTTTCCTGTAAATCCCACTTTTCGCGGAAAGGAAAGCCCGCACAAATATCTATGTTATCAATTTGTTCATCTTGTCCTTTTTGAATAAATGTGTAAAACATACGAGCATGATTAAATTCTTGATACACTATTTCATCCACTATATCTGCTATATTTTTATAATCGTTGTAGCGCGCTCCGTACTCAATAAATTCGTACCGAGTGCGGGCCTGACATTCCGAAGCGTATGCACGGGCTAAATTTAGGTATGTTTGTGTTCCGTTTAGTTTTGCTTTCATATAAATTCTCCTTTAATACGTTTATTATAGCCAAAATCAAAATTAATATTATAAAGAAATTTAATTTTAATAAAAAAAAATTGCCAATGTGCTTTATTCAATAGAACAATGGAACTATCATAAAAGAGGAATAAATGCCTTATTAGATATTTATAGATGATGCCCCAAATAATGCTTGCAAAACCCTGCAAATTTTGCTTGATAGTTTTTGTGTATTGTGGTAAACTAAAAGCATGAAAAAATTTATTTGTTTACTGCTAGCAACTTTGCTAGGGCTAATGCTTTTTGTTGGTTGCAGCGAAAAAGAGGGTATCCTTGTAGTTATGCCAGATGGTGCACCTGCTTTGAGTATGGCAGAACTTATGAGCACGGAATATAAAGTTGGCGAACTAGATACCGAGTATCGCATTGTCAGCAGTGATAGCATTGCTGGTTTAGTTGCCAACAGGCAGGCAGATTTGGCGGTGTTGCCGTTAAATTTAGCAACAAAAGTGTGTGGAAATGATTATCAAATTCTATCCGTTATGACTTTTGGCAATTTATATTTGGTATCAAATATAGGTAGTTCGATATATGATATGGTTGGGCACAATCTTTATGTAATAAATCTAAACAATGTGCCAGGCCTTACTACTAAAATAATGCTACAAAAACTCGATATAGAGTACAGCGAGGTATCGCAAACGCAAAGCAATGTAATGCTAATAGGCGCCACAGCTCAGGAAATAATAGGAGGCTTTCAGGCGGGCAAAGTGGAGTATGCAATTGTTGCGGAACCCGCAGTATCAATGATGCTGAACAAGGTTGAGGGCTTGCAGGTGGTTGGTGATGTGCAAGAGGTGTTAGGCGAGTACCCGCAAAGCGTTCTTGTGGTAAAAAAGGGCATCTTTAGTGCGGATGATATAAATTATTTGATAGAGCAGTTGCAAAAAAATGCAATGTTTGTGCACACAAATTATGATAAAATATATGATATTATTGTTGCACACCTACAAAGAGGTGTTATAACATCTTTTCAAAAAGAATTAATTACTAGCAGTTTGGTTGCACGATGCAATGTAGGCTTTGAACTTGCCATAGAACATCAGCAAAAAATTGACGATTATATAACTGCTTTAAGGCAAATAAATATAAATTCTGCCGATATTCTACCTAGCGGGGCTTACTATGATATCTCGGCATAAAAAATTAAAAATTGCAATAAACTGCGTACAAAATACGCTTTATGTAGTACTATCTATTTTTATTTTGTTGTGCATTTGGCAAGTGGTGGCAGTTAGTGTAGATAATGAACTGCTTTTGCCTACATTTGGACAAGCCGTAAGCGACCTTTATAGTACTTTGGGGCAGGGCGATTTTTATATATCGCTTGCCTACTCGTTACTAAGAACATTTATTTCGTTTGCGCTGGCTGTTTTGCTTGCAGTACTGTTTTATGCTTTGTCAAAATCTTGTAAATTTGCAAACACTTTTGTTTTAAGTTTGGTATCTACATTGCGCAGTGTGCCAACAATAGCACTAATACTGTTCTTAGTGATACTCACCAACTCGCAAATAGCACCCACCGTTATATGTATATTGGTGGTGATGCCTATAATTTTTGCTGGATTGCAGGGGGTACAAGTAAAAGATTCAGTTAAAAATATGTGTAAAATATATAGCATTAAAGGCATTAAATATTTTAAGTATGCATACTTTCCGGTAATAACTAACACTTTAGTGCCAGTGCTTGCATCTAGCATTGCATTAAACCTAAAAATAATGGTTGCAAGCGAAGTGCTTGCCCACACATATATGAGCCTTGGCGGTATGATGCAAAGCGCCAGTGTGTACTTTGAAATGGGGCAACTGCTAGCACTTGCATTTATAACTGTAATTTTGGCAATTATTCTCGAAAAACTTATCACACTGCTAAAATTTGTCCGCTTTAAGGTTAGATAAGTGTTAGCACAAAAACTGTGGTGTATTATCACACAAAATAAATGCGCTACCACAAAAATAAATCAAAAATTAGAGTTAAAAGGGTGCGCTATTCTTTATGCAAAAGTGGAGGGTTACTTTTTAAGTATGTAGCAAGTATTATGTAATTTTTTACTTTTGTAGGTAGATAATGTATATTGGGTAAGGATAAATATGATACTAAAAAATATTAGCAAACGATATGATGATAAAATTATATTTAAAAATTTTAATTTTGAATGTCAAAACAACGATTTTGTAACCATAATTGGCAAAAGTGGAGTAGGCAAAACTACATTGCTAAATATTGTGGCGGGGCTTACTGATTACACTGGTTTGGTGGAAGGAGTAAATAAAGTATCGTATATGTTTCAAGACGATATTTTGCTAGATTCGCTTACCGTGCAAGAAAATTTGATGCTTGCGCTATCTGCAACAGAGGAGCAAGTTAAAAACTGGGCAGACGAGTTCGAAGTGGCCCCTTACCTAAAACTAAAGCCCGCACAACTATCAGGTGGCATTGCAAGGCGAGTTTCACTGATTCGCGCACTCAAGTTTGATGCCGATGTGCTTTTGCTGGATGAGCCAACAAAAAGTTTGGATGTGCAAAACAAACACATTTGTCTTGAAAATATATTTGCAGAATTAAAAACAAAACCACGCCTAACTTTGTGCGTTACGCACGATTTTAATGACTTTGCAAACATTACAACAAAAATTATAAGATTATAGTGATTAAGATAGAATATTTTGAATGATTATATTATTAATATTTGTTATTATAAGCGCTTTAATATCTACAAAATAAGCCCTCTTGCTTTTAATTTTATATAATTATGTTTTTAGTACTTTAATCAATATACCAATTTAAGGATTTGGGACACAGTACTATCTATTTAATATAAAAAGGCCGAACTATAAGTTCGACCTTAATGGTTGCAGGAGATACCCTTTACCAAGTACCCCAAGTTTTGCTAAACAATGCATATTCAGCCACAGGCGTTGAGGAGAGCGACTCCTCAATTTTATACCCGATAGGATTTTTTTACCTACAAGCAGGATATTGACTGGTATAATGCTATCTTATAGACCTACGATGTGGTTTTATACCCCACTTTTGCGTACCAAACTCTTATAGCCCCCTCACGAGGGTTCAACCACATAACGGGTACCTCTACAACATGCACCTTCCGAGTCAGATAGGGCAGTTGTTCCGCGAGTCGCACGCAAGCCTTTGCAGAGCCTAACAAAAGTTCCACCACCAACTTGTTCGGCTAATCAACCTCAACAGGAACTGCCCCTGCAAGTT
>CALVJT010000046.1 GCA_944332315.1 uncultured Clostridia bacterium | reverse complement strand
TTTGTTATTTTTATAAACCCTTTTTTCATTTAATTTTTTTTCAATTTTTTTGCTCTTTTTTATAGGGGTAGAACTACCTTCCCCCCTCCCCCCCTACTTTTTTATTATCAAAAAACATATGCGCTCCTCCCATATTTTCTCTCGCAATTTTTATATTTTATAATTTAGTATAACACAAAATTTATTTTTTTATCAACTAATTTAGTATGCAAATATATATTTTTTGTGCTTCTAATTTGAATTTTTATAATTATTTTGAATAATAAAATTTATTAGAGCATTCAAATTCCAATTCCGCGTAAAGTTTAAGTTTTGTGCGTTTATATGTGGGTCGTAAGTTCAGTTAGCCCCGATGTAGGAGATTTTCATAAAAACCCCTCCTAAAATAATTGCCTTAAACAATTTATTTTTTTGCAAACAATACGACAATACAATTATGCGTTTATAATATCATACACAACAGCTAAAGCCCAACAAGATTAAGTACTAAAGCATATAAGATAGCAAACAAGCAAACTTTATAGATATAAAAACCTTTATAGATAACCCCACCATAGCTTTTTAACAAAATGTGCTCAATTTTATAAAAATTATAAATAAAATTATAAAAACGCTAGAAATTATAAAAAAAATATGCTATACTACTATTTAGCATATTCTAAATTAAATGCACTTTGTATTTGCAAAAACAATTATATTAATATGCAGCCGTAGCTCAGCAGGATAGAGCGATCGCCTCCTAAGCGATAGGTCGGATGTTCGAATCATCTCGGTTGCACCAAAAGCAAAATGCTATAAAGAGTTTAGAAACTAGCAAAAGATAGTGGAGATTAATTCTCTACTATCCTTTCTTTTTTATTCAAAATTTTTTGGCTAAATTGATGCTTTCGTTTTAATATGCAAAATTTATTTAATGGCAAAATCTTTACTTTATTAGTTTATACAGCAAAAAATCTTTACTTTTTTATGCATTTTTGCTACAATAAGTAAAGAAAAGGTGTTATATGATTGTTGATGCACTAAAATTAAAGCAATTATTGAGCAAAAAGGGAATTACAAAATCGTATTTGTGCAAGGCGCTAAAAATCTCATCACGCACTTTGGCAAAAATTAGCAAAGGCGAAAACATCAATGATAGAGTTATTGAAAAAATTGCAGATTATTTTGGCATAAATATTGATGCACTTAAAAAAACAAATTGCATTTTGCAGGCTTTACAACACGAAAAGCAACTAAAAATTAGCGGAGGGTTGTACCACGAAACGCAAATTAAGTTGACATACAATTCTAATCACATTGAAGGTAGCGCACTGACAGAATCTCAAACTAGGTACATTTTTGAAACAAAAACTCTTGGCAAACTGCCCCCTAATATTAAGCTTGATGATGTTATTGAAACCAACAATCATTTTAGGTGCATTGATTACATCATAGACATTGCTAATTGTAAGTTAACCGAAAAAATAATTATAAAATTGCAACACTTGCTTAAAGCTGGCACCGAATATGCTAACACCTACGGTTCTGGCATTTATAAAAAATTCCCGAACACTGTAGGCGGAATAGAAACCACCCCACCCCAACAAGTAGCGCACAAAATTAAAGAACTTTTAAGGTGGTACAGCGAATTAAAAAAAGTTACTTTTGAGGATGTTGTGGAATTCCACTATAAATTTGAGGTGATACATCCTTTTCAAGATGGCAATGGCCGAGTAGGCAGATTGATTGCCTTTAAGGAATGTCTAAAAAATGACATAGTGCCTTTTTATATAGACGATACCAATAAGTGGCTATACTATCGCGGGCTACAAGAATGGCACAACGATAAAAACTTTTTGATAGAAACCTGCAAGTTTGGCCAAGACCAATACAAGATACTTTTAGATTACTTTAATATAAAATATTAACCATTTTATGTTGTTGTTATTCTTATACAAAAGGGTAGGCATTCTAAACCTAGTATATTAGAACAATCTTTACTTTTTATGTGTTAAAACAAAAAATCTTTACTTTTTATGCGATTTTGCCAAATTAAGTAAAGATTTTTATTTATATTAAGTTTTAAGTTTATAAACATAGAATAAAACTATCTAATTTTTTATGCCAAATTAATTCCCCCATTTTTTAGTTTAATAGGCTACTACTTAAAGTTGAATAGATTAACTTAGTTTTATAAACTAATATTATTTAAGATTAATAAACTAATGTTTAAGTTTATAGCCCAGTATTTACAATATCTTTTAGTGCGTCAAAGTAGGTTAGTTTGTTTACATCGGCGCTTGCCACTATATCAATTTCTTTTAGCACTACATTATCTTTGAGCACATAGGCAGTACCTATTTTTTCACCTTTTTTGAGTGGCGCGGAGATGTTTTCGTTGTACTCTAGTTTAGTTGTGATATTTGCCTCACTCCCCTTTTTGACAACGCAACTATAACCTTCGCTTACAATAGGCACTATTTGCTTTTGACGGCTTTTGCTAACATTAACAGGGTCAAGTTCCTGTGCAACGGTAAAAATCTTTTTGTTTTCGTAGTTGGCGTATGCCCAATCTAGCAAACTTGCGCTTTCGCTAAAGCGCTTTGCTCCACTTTCGGCGCCAATTACAACAGCTATTATGCGCATATCATTTTTATTTGCGGATGCGGCAATGCAGTATCCCGCCTCGCTGGTGCTACCAGTTTTACCCGCATCGCAACCTTTATAGTAGCGGATAAGTTTGTTTGTGTTTGTAAGCCCTGTGATGCGCCCTGATGGATGCACAAGGTCTTGCATCCAAATTGTGCTATATTTGTAGTACAAATCATGGTTTAGCACTTGCTTTAATAGTTTTGCAACATCGCCTGCGCACGAATAGCCATCCACAGCAGGCAAGCCCGTTGCGTTTGCATAGTTGGTATTGGTCATATTTAGTTCTTGCGCGCGCGCATTCATTTTGTTTACAAATTCCTGCTCGCTCCCGCTGATAGTTTCGGCAAGGGCAACGCTTGCATCGTTGGCGGATGCCACAATAGTGCTTTTTAGCAAGTCCTCCACGCTATAATCACTGCCCGCATCCAAGAAAACTTGCGAGCCACCCATCCCCGCGGCGTTTTTAGAAACGGTTACCATTTGGTCTAGGGCAAGGGTACCAGAATCTATGCTTTCCATAGTAAGCAAAACTGTCATAAGCTTTACCATACTGGCAATAGGCAGACGCTTATCGGGATTCTTTTCAAGCAGTACATCGCCACTTCCGTAGTCTACAACTACTGCTGATTTTGCGGTGAGGGAATCGACAAGGCTTTCAGCCGTTACCGCTGTTATTGTTGGTAGGTGCGAACAAAATAGATGCACCCCTAGTATTAAAGTCAACAGTGTAATATATATCTTTTTCATACATAACTCCTTAAACTAAAATTTATCTACAATATCCTTAATTTTATCTATAATTTTATCCGAATCGACGCTTTCCATTGCAAGGATATCAGTTTCAAACAACAACTCATCATCAAGGTACACGCGTGCCGTACCCACCTTTTGCTCGGCAACAATTGGCGCAGAGATTTGGTTAGGCAAATCGTAATCCACGCTTACACGCGCCTGCTCCTCCGCCGTCATAGGGTACGAAAAACCTACGGGGTTGTACACACGCACTTTATTTTTTTCGCCGTTTATAGTGGGGATATTACAAATAAAGTTATATGATGGCAAAAGTTCGGCATTGTGGTACACCTCAAACGCGCGATTTAATAGGTTGGCGCTTTCCTCAAACATAGGGCCATCATTTAGCACCACGCAAACAACTGTCATACCATCGCGCTCTACCGCCGAAACTAGACATCTGCCTGCCCCGCTTGTAAAGCCCGTTTTAACGCCTACGCAACCTTCTAGCGAATTTATCAAACGGTTTTTGTTTACAAAGTATCTAGTGCCCGTCTCCCCTCCGCTAATTTTGATATTTTTTGTGGATACAATTTCCTTAAAAGTAGAATTTTGCAAGGCTTTTGTGGTTATGAGTGCTAAATCGTATGCTGTGGTGTAGTGCCCATCGGCATCCAACCCGTGCGGATTTACAAAGTGGCTGTTTTTTGCTCCGCAGTCCTGCGCAGTCTTGTTCATAAGTTCGGCAAACTTTTCTACAGATTCAGCGCAGTGCAGTGCAAGGGCAACGCTTGCATCGTTACCCGAGCGCAACATTAGCCCGTACAAAAGTTCGCGCGCAGTTAAAACTTCGCCACGCCTTAAGTAAATACTTGTGCCCTCTATTCCAACGGCTTTATCGGATATCTTAAAAGGCTCATCTAAATTTTCGCAGTTGTTTATAACTGTAAGTGCCGTTACAATTTTGGTTGTGCTTGCCATTTTGAGTTGCTTATCCATATTTTTGCTATCTAGCACTCGTCCAGTTTCCATTTCTAGCACTGCCATACCCGAAGCGGAACAAGGTACGCCTAATTCTGCGCTGACATTGATGGCTCTCGGCACAAGCCCGCCCACTAAATATGCAAATAGCAAAAGGATGAGAACTATGGCATAAAAAATCTTTTTTATTTTTTGTTTATCATGTTTCATTTTTCGCCTTCCTTATCTACTATTGCCCCCTGCTTAGCCTTAAAGCCCTCCTCTTTGGCTTTTGATTCGGCTATATTAGATTTTGCTTGCGTTTTTAGATAGGTTTTTGCTAAATCGGATACAATTTCGACAAGTTTTTTATATGCGGGCTCCTCCTGTATGCTTATTAATTGAAATCCGCCGTCCTTGCCCACCAAAAAGCCTATTGGCTTTACCGAAAAGCCCGCGCCCGAACCGCCCGAAAAGGGATACCCCACCGACTTTTTGTGGTTGCACGGCACCGTATATTCGCCTCCGCCCGCCACAAAACCTACGGATACTTTTGTTATAGGTATTATGACGCTGCCATCCTCAAGCCCCACAGGGTCCCCCATAACAGTATCTACATCTATTATGCTTTTTAGGTTGCCCAGTGCTTTATCCAGAATGCCCGAAACTGGGTCATCATGCAGTTCATCGTTGTCTTTCACTTTGCCCTCCAAATTTCCAATTTTTTCTAGTGTGCCTAAAAATAAAAAAATTATTCATAATTGTTTGCATTAAAATCACTTATATTAAATCATAGTTAAATACTCGTTTGTAAAAAATTGCATTGAGCAAGTTATTGATGCATTATTTTTATCGATTTTTTTAACTAGTGTCAAAAGTTTTTGAAAGCAAATAAATATCCTTTTTTTTAGGCTATCCACAATATAAATAAATAGTAGCTTATACAAAATACTTAATGGGCACCAATTGGTTGCAAAATTCTACATAGCACTTGCACTATTAAAAAATAAAAACAATTGCTTTGTAAAATTCAATTATTTATGATATAATAAAGTTTATTAAAGGTTAAATATTTATTAAAAGGAATTAAAATGGCAAAATTAAAAATAAGTGTGCTAGGTAGTGGCTCAAAGGGCAACTGCACACTTATAGAAACAGAAAACACTAAAATTTTGATAGACTGCGGATTTTCTGCCCGCGAAACAACAAGGCGCTTGCAAGAACTTGGCGTGGCACCGAACGATATAAACGGCATACTGCTTACGCACGAGCACAAAGACCACACTTTGGGGCTAGAAAACTTTGCAAGCAAATTTGATGTGCCCGTATTTGCAAATGCGCTTACACTAAACGAATACGAACACTCTGGCATAACAAAACCGCTAAACCTAAATGCCATTATGACGCAAGATTTTTATTTTAGAGAACTCACCATTGCACCGTTTGAAGTTTCGCACGATTCCATACACTGCAACGGGTACAGCATCTACTATCAGGGCGAAAAGTTCAGCCTTGCCACAGATTTAGGCTACATAGATGATAATATTTTAGAAAGCCTTAAAGGTAGCAACACAGTTGTATTGGAGAGCAACCACGATGTATCTATGCTAAAGCAAAACGAGCACTATCCGCAAGTACTAAAAGAGCGCATACTGGGCAAGCGGGGACATCTTTCCAACGAGGCTTGCGCAAACGCAATTTTGAGCCTTGCTGGCAGTGGCACACGCAATTTTATTTTGGCGCACCTTTCCAAAGAGAACAACACCCCTGCACTTGCAAAATCTAATACTACAAATCTACTGCAAAGCAATGGTGCCGATACGCAACACGATTTTAATGTTTGCGTGGCAAGCCAAGATAATACCCTTAAACTTGATAAATCATTTTAATGTAGGGAAACTCCCCGTTCCCCTAAAACCCATTAGGGCAGGACAGTGTCCTGCACCTGTGGGCTTATGGAATACAAGCTTAGTTTAGTACTAAAACAAAACAATAGTTTCTTTTGCTACCGCAAAAGTAAAATTTTTGTTAATCACCTACACAATCATACAAGTAGTTCCCTTTTACTCACTCACAGATTGAACGGGGAGTTCCTGCTTTTTAGGTGAGCCCTTATAAACTATTCCGCGCTGTGCGGGATATGTAGTGTGGCGCACTTTTTTTGTTTCGATAAGTGTACCATTTACATAGTAATCAAGGTATGTTTGCACCTCTACACCATCCGCACTGCGCTTTTGGCGGTAGTAGCCATTTTCATCCATAAGTTCACTAAACTCGCAATTAGTATCCTTTTTAACTATATCCGCCTTTGGTTTTATGTACTTTATAACTTCGCTACGGCGTTTTTTCTCCACTCCATCCCTTATGGGCTTGCCATAAACTTCTACAAACACCGAACCGTTTTTAGAATAGGTGCGTATATAAATAGGATATTCGCCAACATTTTTGAACCGCAAATCGCTACTGCCAAATGCCACCATAGCATCGAACCCGAGTTTTACATAACTAACCGGCATCGAGTGTCTGTTTGCCTCCAAAATTTCCACATTATCTGCCAGCAACAAGGCATTATAAAGCGTAGTGCTAGACTGGCAAACTCCCCCGCCTGTTCCATCAACAAAAAGCCCATCTAAAATAATGTGCGCCGTTTTGTAGCCCTTGGCTTCGGTACGCCTGCCCGTTGTGGCATTAAACGAAACTTCGCTATTAGGCATAACTTGCATACCATTAAACTGCTTTAGCGCAAGTTTAACATTGTTTTGCCTTGCGGGCGTGGAACTAGCAATACTAGTAGAAAAACTAGATAGCAGTTGCGTCCTTTGCAAATTATCGTTGCGCGTGGTTTGTGGCGCAGTTTCTTCAGGATGCAAAGATACTTTTACTTGCGGGGAACTTTCAAATTCGTGCAAAATGTTTACAAAAAGTTTTTCCTTATCCACAACATAACCCACTTTTTCCTGAGTAATAATAAACTTTTGCATAAAGTTGGGGGTAAAAATCACTTTGGAATCTTTTGGATAAATATTTACTTTGTTTAGTATGGTATCTATTTTTTTGTTTATGTTAGGAAACAAAAATTCAAACGCCACCGATGGTGCTACCCCCATTTTTATCAGTGTGGAAAGCGCAAAGACTGCTTCCTTATGGTTGCCATCGCGCCCCCAGCGCTGTGATTGTTGCGCTATTAAAAAGTTATCTGTTTTTTGCTTTTGCGTATCAAACTTTAAGTTATAAGTTTTGTTGTTAAACATAAGGTCGAACTTATAGTAAGGCACTTTATCTGTTTTTGCGTTTTCAGCACTAGGTTTAGAATATTTTTTATTAAATTCAGTTTGCAAAATGCTTTTGCACATATCCACATTGTTTAGAGTGCTAAAATTGCGAACTTGTTGCAAAGCTTTGCTGTCAGTACCAAAACTATCGTACACAGTTTTATTTAGAATATCAGTTTTTGATAAACGATTGTTAATGTTATATAATATGCCACTGTTTTGCCCAATACAAGTGGCAACATCTTGCCCGTTTAGTTCATTATTAATATTGCTTTTGTTTTTTAAGGCATCATTATAACTGCTTATACTAGTTAGTTTATGATAGGCAACACTATCTAAAACACAGTTCTTAATACTATTTGTATTTTCTGCACGGCTTAAATAAGCAACCGATATAAATTCATCTTGTAAGTATTCACCTTGTACTGCGTAGTTTATTACTCCACATACGGCTATAACCGCAACAAGCAATATATTAAAAATTTTTTTTATCATAAGTAAAACCCTTATGTAGTATTTGTAATTTTATAATAATTAAACAAACTACTTTATTTTACTAAAAAAATTTGTTATAATAAACAAACAAAGGATAAATTATGTTTAGGATAAGAAAATCGTGGTACAACCTATTAAAAGATGAATTTGGTAAAGAGTATTATAAAAAACTCACAAAGTTTTTGAGTGATGAATATAACAATTACACAATATATCCTGCTCCCGAAAATGTCTTTAATGCGCTAAACTGCGTGCCGTACGATAAAGTTAAAGTGGTGATAATTGGGCAAGACCCCTATCACGAACCAAATCAAGCAAACGGGCTATGCTTCTCGGTTCAGCCCGATGTGGAAATTCCACGCAGTTTACAAAACATTTATAAGGAACTGCAAAGCGACCTCGGCTGTAGCATCCCCACACACGGAGACTTAACCAAATGGGCAAAGCAGGGCGTACTGCTACTAAACAGTGTGCTAACTGTAAGGCGCGGACAAGCTAATTCTCACAAAGGCGCTGGTTGGGAAATTTTGGTTGCTAAAATCATATCCCTACTAAACGAGCGCGAGGACCCTGTTATATTTATGCTGTGGGGCAACAATGCCAAGATGCTTGCAAGCAACATAGATACTTCTAGGCACTATGTGCTCACATCCGCGCATCCTAGCCCGCTATCTGCAAATCAAGGATTTTTTGGTTGCAAACACTTCTCTAAAGCCAATGCAATACTAAAGCAACTGGGCAAAGAGCCAATAGATTGGCAAATTGATTAATTATAGGTTTATTATGGAATTTAGTCATTATTTTGTAGACGACAACACAAAACAACACAAATCATATTCAAACACCTTTGCGTTTAACGGTAAAACTATAAACTATATCACGCAAGATGGCGTGTTTTCCAAGCGTGAGATGGATAGTGGCAGTGTGTTCTTAGCAAGTTGCGCGCTAAAAGATGGTGTGTGCGGAACGGGGCTAGATTTAGGGTGCGGATATGGCGCAATATCCATAATGCTTGCACTAAATGCCGATGTAAAGATGATTGCTTGCGATATCAATGAGCGCGCGGTAGGCCTTGCCAACCAAAACTTTGCACTAAACAATGTAGATTGCAAAGCAATAGTTTCGAACTGCGCCAAAGATATAGTAGAAGGTGATTTTGACTTTGTAATCACCAATCCACCAATTCGTGCAGGCAATGCTGTGCTTTTCGAGTTTTTTAAGGATAGCTATGCAAAATTGCGTGCAGGCGGTGCATTTTATGCGGTATTACGCAAAAAACAAGGTGCGGATACCTACATAAAAAAGATAGAAGGCATATTTACAAATTGTAAAATTTTAGATAAACACAAAGGCTATGTTGCAATTAAAAGCATAAAGGAATAGTTATGAAAGTTTACTCTTTTGAAAGTTTTTCCTCAACTACAGTAAAAGCACTACTAAAAAACAACTTGACAGGATTTAGCAGTTTTGATATTGCACGCGCATTAAAAAATAAAGATGTAAAAGTTAATGGCAAGCGCGTACATACAGATATAGCCCTAAATAAGGGAGATTATGTGCAAATATATTTATCCCCACGCAAGTACTACGATGTTATATATAGTGATAGCAACATAGTTGTGCTAAACAAGCTCCTTGGAATTGAAACAAACAGTGTAGATGATCAAAAGCAGACACTTTTAACCGAACTTAAAGCACAGTATCCTACCGCGCGCCCCGTGCACAGGTTAGATACCAACACCCTTGGCATAATAGTGTTTGCTCTAAATGAAAACAGCGAAACAGAACTTTTGCACGCCTTCAAAAATGGCAAAGTTATAAAAAAATATGTTGCCACAGTGGCATCTAAAAATGTAAAAACTAGCGATAAGTTCCTAGATAGCTACAACAAAAATGCAGGCATTGTGCGTTTCGCCCCTCCTTTACACGATGGCAAGGATGCGCGCCTTGAGTACGAGTGTCTTTCGGTTGATAATGATTTAGCCACCCTGCTAATCATACTGCACACAGGTAAAACACATCAAATTCGCGCACAGTTGAGCTATCACGGCATATACATTCTTGGCGATGGCAAATATGGTGATAAAACTTTGAACCGAAAATATCATAAATCTACTCAAAGCCTAAAATCGGTGTACTTGCACTTTACAAATCTTAAAGCACTTAAATATCTCGAAAACTTGCCTTTTAGTATACTCTAATTTATATTTGCAATTTGATAGGGCTCAACTGCCCTTTTATTTTTGTTTGTATAATCTTTTTTATCTAATTGTTGCTCATATGTATCTATCTAGTTTATAATTTGTCATAAACACCTAATAAATTAATTCAAAAATAAATATCTAAAAATAAGTACGGCAATGTGCATTAATACAAATGCTTGTAAATTTTGTTTTTTTTTGTTATAATATTTTAATATTTTTACAAAAGCAAACATAAAAAATTTTTTATGTGTATAATTCTATAAATACATCACAATAAAATATAAATTTAAAAGGAGCTACTATGTTAATATTTAGTTATTTAGCTGGGCTATCTGCTGGCGAGGCTTGCCTATTGCTTTTAGCATATTGCATTGCCATTGTTGTGGCCATGACTGCACACGAGTTTATGCACTCCTACACTGCCTACAAAATGGGCGATAACACGCCAAAGGCGTACGGGCGGTTAACACTAAATCCGCTTGCACACTTTGATGCACTTGGTATTTTGTGCTTTGTAATTTTTGGCTTTGGCTGGGCAAAACCTGTGCCAATAAACACTCTGAACTTTCGAAATCACAAAAAAGGCACAATTTGGGTATCACTTTCGGGCGTGCTGACAAACTTGGCTATAGCGTTTGTACTATCAGCTTTTTATGTGCTAGTTGTAGCACTTATGCCCGATAGTTTAGGTAAATTTTTCCTATACTACCTATTTGGCTTTGGCGTTATTATAAATATTGCGCTTGCTATATTTAACCTATTACCTATTTATCCGCTAGATGGCTTTAACTTTGTAAATGCGTTTTTAAGGTACGATAACAAGTATGTAGAATTTAATATGCGCTATGGTATGATTTTACTAATGGTTGTTATATTAGTTGAGGCATTGACAGGCTTTTTGAGTTTTCTTGTAAGTGGTGTACAACTAGGGTTCACATCGCTTTGGCAACTCATTTTTGGGGTATGATATGGATAAAAGAGATTTAGAGCAGAATTCACTAAATAAAAATACAAAACAAAATTTATCAAATAATGAATTTGATGTTGAATTCGAGGGGCAATTTAAGGATAAGTTCGAAAATGATGAACTTGATAATGTAAAGACTTTGGCAGAAAATAGCAAAGTTTTGCCTGCAACAGATTTTGCCGAACAAGATGACAATAGCAAAGGCAATATTGAAGTAAATATAACTGAGCCCCAAATAAATAGTGCTTCCAGCAACCAACAACAAGGGGCAGATAGCGCTTTAGCGGAGCTTGAGAGCGCGCCCGCCCGCGAGACGGCGGATGCCGTCAACGACGCAGTCGCCCCACTAAAAAGTGGGGACTCGGGTGAGCAGAGCCAAAACAAGTACGATATAAAAAATTATGATAACCCGTACGAACTTTTGCTTGCCATTATGGATGATAAAAAGGTAGATCTAAAAACTGTAGTACTGAGCGAAATTACTGATGAGTACCTAGAATACATAAGGCAATCGGATACATTCGACCTAGACCAAGCAAGCGACTTTTTAGCAGTAGCCGCCACTTTGCTAGAAATAAAAGTAAAGGCGCTACTTCCTAAACCCGAGGAACCAAAAGATGATGAACTAGACCCCGAAAAAGAGCTTTTGCGCAAAATCGAGGAATACAAAATTATGAAGGAAGCCGCCGAGGAACTCAAAGCTATTGAGGATATCGACCGCTTCTATAAGGCCCCAGATGAATCGGTAAACGACTACCGCTATGTGCTAAAACAAATGAATATGGATAATCTACTTAACGCATTTACAAAAATGATGATTAAGTTGCAACAAAAAACCACCATTTCTAAAGAAAGAAAGATAGAAAAAGACCGCTTTACCGTAGCGGAAAAAATATTTTCGATTAAAGTTATTATGAACGAGCGCGAGCAAATGCATTTTAGCGAGATGTTTGACGAGGACTACACAAAATCGGAAATTATATCCACCTTTCAAGCGATGCTCGAACTTATGAAACTGCAATTTTTGAAAGTGCAACAAAACGGCTTGTTTGATGACATTTTACTAATTAAAAACCCCGACTATGTTGAAGGGCAAAACGATGCCACCATTGATGATTATGATGAGGGTTAAAAGGAGAAATTATGGAAAGATTGGATAATTTAGACGAAATTATAATGTCCATACTGTTTGTAGCAGGTCAGGGCGTGGAATTGGAGGACATAGCCTCTAAGCTAAATGTAAGTGTAGATAAAGTTAAAAGTGCAATAGAAAATCTAAAAACCAAATACACCGCGCCTTGTGGTATAACAGTTATAACCTACAAAAACAAAGCGCAGTTGTCCTCTAACCCCGAGTACTCCGATTTTATAGCAGATGTCCTGAACCCAATAAAGGAAAAAGCACTCACAAAAGCCGCACTCGAAACAATGGCAATAATCGCGTACAAACAGCCCATAACGCGCCTAGAGATTGAAAGCATACGCGGGGTGAGCAGTGATTATGCCGTACAAGTACTTTTAAGCCACAACCTTATTGAAGTTGTCGGGCGCAAAGATGTTGTAGGTAAGCCCCTGCTATTTGGCACAACCGAGGAGTTTTTGAAACGCTTTGATTTGCAATCTTTAGACGATTTGCCTAATTATGAATCTTTGCTAGAGCGCATACAAATAATAAATGTAGGCAACACTACCGAAAGTATGTACAACGAGTACGATATAGATGATACAGAGGAGGAGCAAGAGGAACACTCTACTCAAGCCGAACAACCTCCAGAGATTGATGCTAAACTACAACAACTTGCTAGCGAAATTAAAGATAGCAGTATTGATGCCGAGGAAATACCCGATTTTCTTAAAGATGAACAGGATGTCCATTTTGTAAACTAGCAAAACACCTATAACCCTTTTGCTTTGATATAGTCTATAATAACGCAAAAAGCCCTTGTCTACTACAAGAGCTTTTTATTTATATGTAACATAATATTAACTTAATTATAAGGGTATGGGCGCCCACCGCCAATAGGTATAAGTTGAGCCCAAGTGTTAGGGCCAACAATGCCGTCAACTGCTAGGCCGTTTTCCTCCTGAAATGCCCTAACCGCGCTCTCAGTCTGTGAGCCAAAGATATTATCTATTGTGCCGAGTGGGAACAATTTTGCAGTCAACTTTTGTTGCAAGTAGCGCACATAGGAACCAGAACTACCCCGCCTTAAAAGCACATTTTGCGGATTAAGCACCAGCAAGTTGTTCCAAGTATTAGGGCCAACAATGCCATCAACCGATAGCCCATTTTGGCTTTGAAAATTGCGCACTGCATTTAATGTGTTGTTTCCAAAAATGCCATCTGGCGTACCAGGGTTAAAGCCATTTTGTATTAAATAGTACTGCATAGCCTGCACCGCGCGCCCCCTGCTACCACTGCGCAAGAGTGGCAACCCTTGCGTGCTAGT
This sequence comes from uncultured Clostridia bacterium, assembly GCA_944332315.1. GTDB lineage: Bacteria > Bacillota > Clostridia > Christensenellales > UBA1242 > CAKVOD01. Next base: position 12,340 of record CALVJT010000046.1, on the reverse strand, counting down.
AAGCTCAGGCACATACTGCACATCTAAAAACTCACATACGCCCTGACAACTTTCGTTTGCCGTTTCCTTTTGAAAATCAGGATCCAGCATAAGTTTTGCCTCTGCAAAATTTGTCATAAAGCCCGCCTCAACAAGCGTTGCGGGACAATTTACCGCAGTAAGCATAGCCACATCTAGCGTCCTTACGCCCCTGCCTGCTTGAGGAGTGCCTTGAATGACATATTCGTATACATCGTTTGCAAGTTCCTGACTGCGCGATGCCTGCGCATTTTGTGGCGAGTAGTAAACCTCAACGCCATTTGCATCACTAAAAACAAGCTCGTTGCCCGCCGCATTGTACGCAAATGTGACGAGCGCCGATAAATTTTGTGCATTTACGCGCGCAACTCGGGTATTTAGTGCTACATCCGTGCGCTCCGGTTTTACATCAAAAATATTAAAGCCCGTGCGCAAACAAGCAATTAAAAAGTAGTTTTTTGTTGGGTAGTTAAATTCATTTTCGTAAATACTTCGGTTTAGATAAGGCATAACTGGGGTGCGTTTTCCTATTGTAGGTGGGTTTATTCCGTGTTCATCATTGCCCCCAATTATAAAAGAACCAGCATTTGCCATAATATGTAAATCTCCTTCGAATACTATATTATGCTTGCAAATTTATAATTGTGATTCGGTATTATATTAATTTATAGCACCTCCCCCCCTTTACTACAACCCCTTAGACAAGTGTAAAATGGCGCTCTGCCATAGGCAATGGTGTGTACTGATATAATAGATATTCTATTAAATAGTACACATTAACGCTATTGTTAGCCCTTGACCAGAGGCAATAATTATATTAAAGGTATTTGTATGAAACTAATTAAACTAAAAAAGATTAATGGTGGTGATAATGTAAGCTTTATTTTTTATATAAATTAGCAAGGCTGTTTTTCGTGTTCAATTTGTTTGAGGCGTTTGAGAGTTTTTAGGTAAGCTTTTAGTATACCAAATGCTATATCAAATACTGTCAAATAAAAGTTAGATTGCATACACAGCACAAGTTTGTTTTGGCAAAACAGTGGCTCGCTATCCACATCGTGCACCGATCCACTTTTGCGCGAAAACACTTGTGCAAACAATAGGTCCACAACCATTAGTGCCGTGCCGGATAGCACTGCGGTTACCATAGCATCATCCTTATTGCCAATTTCTATACCAACATAAGTTTGATTTAGCACTATTTTGTGTATGACATCATTTACAAAATTCTGTATAAAAATCACACTTTTATCCTCTTGCGAAAGGTCAATCGTCTTTTCCTTATCACGCTGGTTTTTGGCTGTGACTTGACCATCCGCTATTTTGAACTTATCTTGTAAAATTGCAAATTTATATACTTGCACTGCCACAGCGCCTCTATTCATCAATAAATTTATATAAAACAAAAAATTTATTTTTATAGGCAAAAATATTAAAAAAAGTACTACTGATACAATAATTTCTATAACCATAATTTATTTTTTGCTTGTACATTTATTTTATACGCAAAAAAACGCTTATCAAGAAAACGCATTAAATTTGCATAATATTGGCATTTTAATATTTATTTTATGTAGGTTTACCTATAAATTTATGCCATTATATGCTAAAAGCTTTATCACAAACAAAATAAATGATACTAAAAAAATACAATGTCCTTATTTAATCTAAGTCTTAACAAAGCAAAAATTTCTAAAAATTTAATTAAAAACAAAAAAGTCAAAGGCTAGCCCTTTACAAATGTTTTTGAATTTGCTATAATTTGTTTATATTAGAGGGTAGCAAAAAATGAAATCGATTTACACATATTATAAAGAAAGATTAATTGAAATTAGCGGTAGAAACCGCAGTTTGTACGCCAAAAAAATAAGCAAAAAATATGCTTTTGATATAGGCAAAATTTTTGATGGCGATTATGACACCATAAATGAGTTTATTGACTTTTTGTGGCGTGATAGGCGCTACAGTTTTCCGCTAATCAAAAAGGACGATAAGGAACGCCTCGCCAAAAATTTGGGCGTAGAACACGATATTAATTTACGCAAGCAAAATCTCGAAAAACTAGAGGGTAAAGAAAAGAGCGAGGAAGCTTTTAAGATACAGCGCGTTGCGCGCGAGGAAACTAAAAAGGCACTCCTCTCCCAAATCAATGACCTAAAAAATCTAAAACGCGATATCGAGGAATTTGCGCGCGAAACTGGACGCTACGAAATGTATGTGGGCTATCCGTTTGTAACTGGCTACATCGGCAAGGACTTACAAATAAAGGCTCCGCTAATACTCTTTCCTTGCATAATAAACATTATAGACGAGCAGACTTGCGAAATTGAACTCAAGCGCGATGAAAACATACAACTAAACAAGGTGTTCATACTTGCCTACGCAAAGCACTACAGACTAAATGTTGAGGATCTAGAAATGGAGTTTAGAAGTCCGCTTTCAAGTTCCTTCAAAAACATCAATGCAGTTGTAGAGTACTTGCGCAAGTTTGGCATAAAACTTTCGTACCAAAGCCGTAAAGGGATGTTTAATTATGAGCGCGTAAAGGACCCTAGCCCTAATGATGGACTAGATATTAAACAACTGTGCGTGCTGGGTAGGTTCCCGCTAGCAAACTCAATTTATAACGACTACACCGCTCTCGAAAAAAGGCGCCTTACCAACGAGGCTATCAACGAATTGCTCAACACCACCCTGCCTAAAAAGATAAAAAAGGTAAACACAAATTTATATACTATTAACGACCTAGACTACGCGCAGACAAGTTGTGTTATGAATGTAAACATTGATGGCAATATGGTAATATACGGGCCACCAGGAACAGGTAAATCGCAAACTATTGTAAACATAATATCAGATGCGCTCTGCAAGCACAAGCGTGTACTTGTAGTTTCGCAAAAAAAGGCAGCGCTGGATGTGGTATTTAATAGGCTTGGCACACTAAACAACAAGGTGATGTTTATAACCGACCCTGAAAAGAACAAAAATGAGTTTTACGAGCGCGCCCGCACCACGCACCTAGAAACCTTAAACTACACGTTTATGGATTTTATGGAAAACTACGAAAATATCCGCGATAAAATTACCTGTGAAGAACGTGAGCTAAAAATTATATCCGATACCCTTTTTGAGCCTACCGAATTTGGAATATCTCTACAACAGATGTACGCAAACTCGCACATAATAGGCAAAAACACCTACGAGTACACTGTTTATAAAAACATCCAAAACGCGCCAAAACTTTTGGATTTAACCTACCAAGAACTCGAGGAGGCCTTGCGCGTTATTAAGGAAAAGAAAAAGGGTGAACATTACTACAACTACCTTGAGGCAAAAAAGAACAACCCTATCATAGATAAAATTAAAGCAGATTTGAACATACATACTATAAACTCTGCAATATCTAAATTAAAGGCACTTACAAGTTCTAGAGTAGTACCATTTGATACGGCAAAGTACCCTAACTCTAAGCAACTTATAGCCTACTATCTCGATAAAAAAATTGATACCGAGGACCTAAAACCTTTAGTCAAATTCGTGGCAAAAATAGATAACGAAAAGGCATACAACACCTTGCAAACAAGTTATGTGTTGCTACCGCTACTGCCATTTGCTAAACACAAGACAAATCAAATTGAACAAGAAATTGAGGAGAATTTTAGGAAAACTTTGGATGCCATTGATGAATACATAAAAGACTATACCTTTTTGCAAGAAGTTTTGACCGAGGATGGCTACATTATGATGGTAGATAATATTCTAAATGGTAACACGCTTTACCTAAAACTGCTTATAAATGCGCTTACAACCTATGTAGATATCCGCGACCTTAACAATGTACTAAGTTCGCTGAGCGATAACGAAAAAATTATTCTCAATTTTGCATACAAATCGACAGAATCTTATGCAAGATTTAAGGATACGCTAGATATGCTTATGTGCGTGCGCATTTACATCGAAATTGTAAAATTAGAGGAAAAATACAAAATAAATCTTTCCAAAATACTAGACTATGAAAACACTCGCAACCGCATACTATCACTTAATCACGACCTAAAGGATGTTTGCCGAAACATTTGCGATGGCACCTTTAAGGATGATTATATCGGCAGATATGATGGCGACCAAGAAAACAAAAACTTTTTATATCAAATATCTAAAACACAAAATCAGTGGCCAATCAGACGCTTTATGGAAGTTTACGGCGATTATATGTTCGACCTATTCCCTTGCTGGCTACTTTCGCCCGAAAGCGTAAGCACAATTATGCCACTCAAGAAAAACTTATTTGATATAGTTTTGTTTGACGAAGCTTCGCAGGTGTTTGTAGAAAATACATTGCCGGTTATATATCGAGGCAAAAACATTGTAGTTGCGGGCGATTCCAAGCAACTGCGTCCAACCGCCACATTTATGAAGCGTTACCTTGGCGCAGATGTGGATGAAAATCTCGATTATTCCACGCAGGCAGCGCTTGAAGTGGAAAGCTTGCTAGACCTTGCTATGACGCGCTACAAATGCACTCATCTAACATATCACTATCGTAGCCGTAACGAGGAGCTTATCAACTTTTCAAATCACGCTTTTTACGAGGGCAGACTGCAAATTGCCCCTAATACCACTAAAAACAAGGGCAAAAAGCCTATTGAACGCATTTTGGTGGATGGCAAGTGGATTGGCAGACACAACGATGCCGAGGCACAAAAAGTTGTGGATATCGTCAAAAAAATATTTAAGACAAGAAAGCGCAACCAATCTATAGGCATCATAACATTTAATACCGAGCAAGAATCTGCAATTGAGGACGCTTTAGATGCCGAGTGCGCCAAAGACCCTAAATTCCGCGACCAATATTTGCTTGAAACTAATCGTAAGGAAAATGGCGAGGATACAAGTCTGTTTATAAAGAACCTAGAAAATGTTCAGGGTGATGAGCGCGATATTATAATATTTAGTATCGGCTACGCCAAAAATGAGTACGGCAGAGTTGTAGCCCAGTTCGGGCCTTTGAGTGTTGAGGGAGGCGAAAATCGCTTGAATGTTGCCATCACTCGTGCAAAAGAAAAAATTTATGTTGTAACCAGCATCGAGCCCGAGGAACTAAATGTAGAAAACAGCAAAAATGCAGGACCAAAGATATTTAAGAGCTACCTAAGGTATGTGCGCGCCGTATCTAATGGCAACGCCTTAGAGGCACAACTTATACTAAACAGCTATGATACTCAGGAAACACCTAAATTAAATACAGTGAACAGCGATTTTGAGGGCGAAATTAAAAAAGAACTCGAAAAACTAGGCTACAATGTTGCCACAAACATCGGCAACACCGATTATAAAATAAGCCTTGCCATATATGATAAAGACTTAGACCGCTATTTAATAGGCATTGAGTGCGATTATACCGCCTACCAAAGCAGTGATAGCCTAATTGAGCGCGATGTTTACCACCCTGCCTTTCTAAAGAGTAGAGGTTGGGAACTTTTGAGAGTTTATAGCCGTGATTGGTGGCTACACAAAGGCAAAGTGCTTGCTCAAATTACAAAGATTGCCGAACGTACACGCGCAAAATATTTGAGCGAGCAAAACGAAGTTGAAACTACAAAATCTAAAAAGGCTAAAAAATCTGCAAACAAAACAAGCACCTCAACCGCAAACAGTGTTGCTACGCAAACAAACCCCAAAACTGCAAACAACAAAAAAGAACCATTACCTAGCAAAAATAAAAATGCAAATACCAAAACAGTTAATTCCAATACAAAAAACACAAACATAAGCATAAATAAAAAAATAAATAAGTAACTAAACTTAAATTATAAAGCAAATGTATTTACAATGAATTACAGTAAATGCATTATAATAGCCAATATACGCTAATTGATTCAGCTATGTGTTTATCATTGCTAAATGACAAACAAATTTTGCAAGGTTAAAATCAATAGACTTCATAAAAACTCCACATAGGTGGAGTTTTTTATGCGTGTTTTGTTTTATAGCTTTTTCGGCGAAATTTTTGAAATTTTGGTGGAATGGTTGTAGGTTTATCATCGTAAAACACTTTTACTTTATTATCTAGATTTTCGCCAAAACGCTCGTAATCTCGGCGCAGTTGCCTTGCTATTTTTTTAGGCAATATGTGCAGTTCTTTCAAATGCTCCACATTTATAAGTCTTGGCTCATAGTAGCCTTTATCGGATGGAACAGTAAATTCCTCCCCTTGCCCTGTGCCAAAAATGCCATCCACCCACCTACACAAAAAGAAATGTTGGTGTGCACTTTCGGATACAAATTCATAAACTTTTTTTATTACAACTATATCTATGCCAAATTCCTCTTTAATTTCCCGCACAACTGTTTGCTCAAGCGTTTCTCCCGTTTCCTGCTTACCTCCTGGGAGACAATAGAATGCGTGCGTTGTTTTTTTGCGGTACATCAAGCCAATTTTATCACCTTCGATTATAATTGCTCTTGCGCTAACTCTTTTCATAACAATATAATAGCATAAAAACTTTTATCTAGCAACCGTTTTATTGCACAAGTGTGTAATTTGCACAATTTTATGTAAATATTTATTTTAACTGATAATTAAATTATATTTGTAATCTTTTAACAAAATTAAAACATTTTATAATTTTAACACTTTATATAAAAAGAAATTAGAAAAAAGATTGCTTGTTTATTAACGGAATATAGAAAGTTATAAATTTAGACTTTTGCTAAGCTCTTTCAGCTATATATTTAACTACCCCCCCACACAAATATAAAAGAACCATTATAAAAAGATTTAGTAGTACAATAACTCCTAAATCTTTTATTGCAAATGTTGCATTATTATTGAAAATTTATTTTAAGTCTACACACAATACCATTTTAATATTTGTTGCAAAAGCGCATAGCGGAACCCAAATTAATAAATAAAATTTCTAATTAATATTTAATTATGCAATAATCATTTACTATCGCTTTTATTATCGCTTTCTACTTTTTGTTTTTTCTTTTTTTTGCGGTTAAAAGCAAATATTTTTTCGTTAGGGTGTGCTTGGCTGTATTCCTCGAGGGCTGATAGTGCCATTTTTATATTGTCCTCTATAGACTTTGTATTTTCTATAAATAATTCCTTGCGTTTATCGTTATCTGCCTTAAATATCTGCTTCATTTCGCTCAACGCGCCCGCAAATCCGCGTCCCGCCCTTTCAAAGCAAAAATCTTTGGTATCGTTAAAATTAGAATAGGTATCATCTTTAATCATTGCCAAATCGTAAATTAAGTTCTTAAACTGCCTGCGGTTATAATTGTTTATAAATGTTTCGTAGCGCGGAATAATCTTTCTTGCGCGTTCAAGCAAAGATGTAGACATATAGTAGCTCTTTTTCTTTTTCTTAAACACAATTAAGCCAATTAACACTAGCACTGTTATAGCAAGTACACAGTACCAAATTATAAGCTCCACGCTTTGGTATGTTATTGATAAATTTAGTGTGTTAGATTGCACATCGTTTATCATAGCATAAACGGTAAAGTTTCCGCCCTCACTGCGCGTCATAGTAAGTGTAGCGCCGGTTGAGTACTCAATGCCATTTACATACCAAACTATGTTGCCCGATAAAGTTTCGTTGCCATCCACAACTGCGCTTATAACAATAGTTTCGTTAGGCGAAAAAGTAGATTTTTCGCTTGTAATTTCAAAACTTGTAACCGCATCTATTTTGTGTAAATTTACGCCACGCAAAACCTGCCCCTGCGCGGTAAGCGCTTCGATAAGAACCAATTCTTGCGAATCTAGTTTAGAAATATCCAATGTTATAACATAAGTATCGCGCCCATCCGCTTGACTCAAAAATATAATATCCACAATGCATACATTGTTTAATGGCACATCAAATCTAGCAAGACTATCTGCTTGAATTTCTACATTAACAACCACAGTTTCGGAGCCATCAAGATAGCCGACACTGCTAGAATTTACATAAAACCTATCACTCAAAGGGTTGCCACTTATAGTAAATGGATATTCATAAGCACTTTCGCCTGCCTTTATGCATAATGTTGCTGAGGTATTGCCTGCAGTTGCGCTAAAATCTAGCGTAATGCCAGCATTGGAAATATCCACCACATACGCAGAATCTTGCCTAAGCGCCACTTCTACCTCATCCTGTTTTAGCGAGTATTCAACAGCCCCCTCATATTTTAGCATCGAGTTATGGTTGTACACCAAATTAAATGCGTTATCTACCACATTCGAAACCATAAATGGCGCCTCAACCGTAATATCATTTACCACATTTTCTACAAACTCTACATTGATAAAATCGTACCCCGAATCATTTTCAAACACAACTTGCGTTTGCATAGGTTGCAAACTAGTAATGCTAATTGTGTAAACATTTTGTTCGTTTGAAACAAGCATAACAGTAGCACCATCGTAGTTATGATAAAGCAAGTTTGTATCGCTTTGCACCTCTATAAGTACGGTAGACCCTGTAAAAGCGGTAAAATTTTGCTTAGTGTACCTATCATTTTCAAAGCCCTGCACATACACCCCAAGCACTTGTGGAGCATTTGAGTTGGCAGTTGTAAAATTTAGGCTTAAAGCGCCAAATATTGCGGTTATGCACACAAAAATTGCACATATAATACTATTTTTCATCTTTGCGCCCCCACAAGTTCCACTTTTTCTTTTTTGTCTGTGGTTTTTCATCCGAAGGCTCAAGTAGCGCGGAAGGTTGCGTTATTATGGATGTATCAAGCGCGGTTGGCTCGCTATAAGCTACTGCTATGGTGGAATCTACCTTTTGCTCACCATCCATAACTTCTACCTTAGTTTTTTTAGACTTTTTGCTTTCGGCTTGCTGTTGGCGCTGTTTATTTTCGTACGCTTGCTTTAACTGAGATTTTCGTCCCGCGCGCTCGCTTTCGGAAAGTGTTACAATATTTAGGTTGTTAGTAATTTGTATGTCAGCCTTATAAAGGGCATCGGTCAATTTTTCGTAGGCATCGGCATAAAGATCCCAGTAGTCCTCCGATTTACCCCATATTCTAAAAGCAAACAACAAGCCGTGCTCATCGTAGGCATCCACATTTATATAAAGCTCTGGAGATTTGAGTGCTATTTTGTTATCCTTAAAAGCCTCTTTTACCACTTCTTTTACATACTGCTGATCAGTGCCAAAAGGTACGCAAAATTTAATATCCACGCGCCTTAGCGGACTTGATGTGTAGTTTATTACATTGCCATTTACTATAGATTGATTAGGCAGTGTAATTATCTTTTTATCGTAAGTTTCAATTTGAGTTGTAAAAATTCGCACGCTTTTAACTGTGCCCTCCTCGGTGCCAACTTGTATATAATCGCCCTCCACAAATGGCTTGTTTACAAGTATCAAAATGCCCGATGCTAAATTGCTTAAACTATCCTTTAGCGCAAGCACTATTGCAAGACCCGCCGCCGATAGTGCCGCGATGAATGCCGCCATCGATACCCCAAGCGTGGATAGCGCCAAAAAGATTAGCAATATATAAAGTACCGCTTTTATAACCGATAGTAAAAACGAGCTTAAACCTGTTTCTAGCGAGGATGCCATAAGCGCACGCTTTGTATATCGCATAATAATTCTTATAATCAATATGCCAAACACTATTATGGCAAGCACTTTTATTAAAGTTATGCCTGTAGTTTCCCAAAATTCATTAAACCAAGTTGCTATATCCATTTTTAATCCCCTATAATTTAGCTATTTATCTGTAGCTATTTAATAAAACAAAAAATTTTGTTGCTTTTAACATAATGTGCACCTCTTATTGTAATATGTAAGTACTTTGCCAAAATATTTAGCCTTAAAATTCATACACTTTTTGTACTCACATGCCCATAGCACACCTAAAATTTGCGTTACATAAAAAATTACATACTTTTAAGCACAGTCTGCACAAGCGCCATATCAACTTTGCCTGCAAAATTTGTCTTAAAATACCTCATAACATTCCCAATGCTTTTATCTGGCAAAGCCTCTATTTCTTTGCGAATTTCACTTTCACTCATCATTTGCGGTAAATAGCCCTTTACCACCTCTATTTGCCTTTCAATGTTGGCAACCTCTTCAGCATTGCCTACTTTAATGTAGTTTTCCTTTTCCTCATTAAGTTCTTTTACTACCTTTTGTAGCACTTGCACAACATCCACATCTACAAGTTCCTCACCCTTAGCGCGCTTTTCAACAAGCACTATCTGGCACTTGTTTAGTACTACCTCGTATATTGCTCGCGCCACTTTATCGTGCTCTTTCAAAGCCTGCATACTAGCTTTTTTAATTTCATCTATTATCATATTTTCACCTCTTAAATTCTATTTATTATACCACTTTGTACAAAAAAATACAATGCAATTGAACACCTAGATAATGATTGATTTTTATTTAATTAAACTACAATACTATGACTCAATAAATAAAGCATTTTGGGATAAATAAACTTTGCTTTTATGCATCAGCGCAACATCAAAGTATTTTTATTAATAACTGTTTAGCAAAACATAAACTAATGTTATTGTAGTTTACAACAAAAATTATTGCAAAATCAAATCAAACATCTGTACAACCGTATCTATAACAACCTGCTTATTTTCCTTGCGCGTATCAAATGTTACATTCAAATTGCGCTCTAAAATCTTATCGTTGTTTTTATCATAAACACAAACATACACAAGGTCATCATTATTAAATAAGTTGTTCTTATCTGCGCGTTTCAGTTTGCCCGTGATGCCCACGCCATAGTCAGCGTTAGTAAATTCAGCAATAGCACGAGCCATTGCCTGTGCAGTCTGCGAGCTATAAACCGAAAATTCATCTATAATTTTTTGCGGAACACCCATTTTTACCTTGTAAGCATTGCTATATGTTACTGCGCCAAACTCAAACACATCACTGGACCCTGCCACATTAGTGATTGCATTAGCAAGCCCACCCCCAGTGCAAGATTCCATAGTAGCAATGTGCAAGCCCTTTTGGGTTAAAACTTTTACCAAATTTTCTATATCCATAAAATTCTCCTTTGTGCATACATTATAACACATTTTTTTTATAACACAAAATTGACATTCTTTTTTATACCTAAAATAGCCCAATTATTTTGTTTTTTAGGGGAGATATAGAAAAAATATATTCTTAACTAATACCATAAGTAAAGAATATATTTTTGAAAAGATATAAATCATTTTTGATTTTACCGCTTCATCATTTATTTTGCTATTTGTTAAGCGAATAAATTAACCACTAGATCCACCATAATGAGCTTCTCCTACAAAATCAAAAGTCCAATCAATTTCGTATTGATGCCAAACAATGTTATCAAACGAATAGTAAACTAGCATTGTACAAGTTTCAGACTCGCCAAATGGCATATTGTAATACATCATAACACTGCCAAGTAAGGATAAATTAATTGATGTATCAGGCTCAATCATGGCTTGCGATGTAATTGTAGCAATTCCATCAGAATAAGCATATGTCCAATCATAGTTACCATATGTAAAATTGCTACTTGTAGACCTTGGTGTTACACTACATCCAAACTGCAAACGCCAGTATGATGCCACACCCCTTGTTGTAAATGTAGCGTTACTATCATTTACAACAAAGGTACTGGTTAATTGTATCCATTGACCTCTATTGTTAGTATATGGAGTTTTAACAAATAAATTTTCATAGCCACTAGATAACTCAATGTAATTATTTATTACTAATTCGGTAGCCACATTCCAAGTTGCAGTTTGTGCTGTTGTAAACACAGAATTATCAAACGAATATGCTATGCTTACTTGTGTAGATTGGGAGTGTTCTACACTAGCACTACTTAAAACATTTAGCAAATTGTTCATTACGCTAAAAATATCCACTACTCCATTAACTTGCGTCTGAGAAGTTATCTTAACCTGTGTGGTATTATTGCTTATGCTAATATCGTAGTTATATCCCGATAAGTTGGTATTAACACTTGTTGCATTTAATGCATAATCTAGCGAAAATGATATTTGCAAATAAACAGCATTGCTACCATTGAGCGAGATGCTTGCACTATCCACATTGGCGCTAAACTCATCATATGTGTAGGCGCCACCTGTGCTTGAAGCGGAATATGTTAATTGTAAGTTTTGAGCATTGCTATCTAGAACAATTGATGGCGGAGTTAAAGTGTTTACCACATTAATTTTTATTGTGGCATTTGCACCATCTATAGTTTTGTAGATATCGCCATCAGTTGAGTAATACACTTGCAACTGCAACTGTACATCGTTCATATTTTGTACAAAACTGCCAGCAGGCAAATTTTG
>CALVJT010000045.1 GCA_944332315.1 uncultured Clostridia bacterium | reverse complement strand
ATATCCAAAGGCTTATTTTGATAATTTGGCAACAACACTGCAAACACCATTAAATATAACACAAAAAGCCACGATAGTATTAGTACCGCAGTTGTTAGTGGGCTATGCTTTGTTTGCGCTTTTGCATAATCTATTTTTTTTAACTTTATCATAAATTATGCGTTCCTTTTTTTTGGGTTAGAACTAAATACCCCCCCCCCCCCTACTTTTTTGTTATCAAATTTCATACTTTCTTACTCCTTTTTCACTTGTATTATAAAAACATTATACATCTTTTTTTATTTATTTCAAAGCATTTTTAATGGTTATAAAACACTTTTATATAAAAGACACATAATCTATAGATTATATGTCTTATAATTTATAATTTTATTCAATTTTTATTTGCTAAATTTATTAGAATTTATACTTTGATTTGTATAGGATTTGTATTATGTTAAAAGTCAACATTTTTAGCCCAAAAACTTACAAAAACTTTATTTTAGTTTGCATAAAAATCGCTTAGACGAGATTTATTGATTACAATATCCATACCATCGCGCAACTGGTTGATTATATGAGTTTGCGCTACGGAATAATCGTTGCGGGTAACATTTTCTATCATAAGGTCTAGCATATTTTTATCGCTAGAACTTTTGAGCGGAGTGTTCCAGAGGTCTTGCAAAGTTGTATTCTCGCCTGTTATGCTGACATTTTGTGGCATACCTGTAAACATTATGATATGCGCGCCGTACTCGGTGTACACTAGACCTGTTACTGCGGATAGTCCTTGTTTTTGCACTTCGCGTGAGGCATCGGCAAATTCGGCAACCATTGTATCGTACTCGCTATCAAACGGAATTGCGTAGTCAAAATCGCGCGTTAAGAAAGAACTTTCGGTTGTATATTTATATATTAAATCGGTAAAAGCATTTATACGCGCTGTTGCATTGCTTCCGTAAACTGAGAGTGTATCGTTTACCTCGTTTAATATAGCGGTGGCTGATTTTGTTACGCTTGTTTCGTTGCCTTCGCTATCACGCGCGGTAGCTGTGAGTTGCTTGCGCAAATTCTCGACATTAGCATCACGCTCGACTTGTGTGATTACGCCTGTAGATACTTGGCTATCCCACTCCTCGATTAGTGCGGTTTGCTCATCACTAAAACCTATTAGCAGGTGTGATACATAGAACCAGCCTTGTGTTGGGTGGTAGTACACGCTAGAGTTATCGGAGCCCATTGCTTCGTTATATGCTTCGATATCGTTATTATAAAGTTCCATTTGAGATTTTACGGTTGCGTTATAAAGTTCTAGCACTTCGTTGCTACTTATTATATAGCTATCGTTAAAGTTTTCCTCATAATTTTCGATATACTTATTAGCTTCCTGAATTTCGTACACTCTTTGGAGTTCTCTTTCGAATATAGCCCAAGAGGTGTTATCCTTATGGTTTTCGTAGCTTTCGGCTTGCCTTAAATCGCGGACAAACCTGACCATTTCCTCCTCGCGGATGCCGTTGCTATGCTCGGTTATTTTGGTTTTTATTGCGCCAACAGATGTAAAGCCTGCTGTACTAGACTCGCTTTCCTGCCAAAAATATTGCTTGAATGGGTTAGGGTTTAGTGGGACATTTTCATCCTCGGTATTCTCCTGCTCTACTTTAGTAAGCACGCCATTTACAAGAGTGTACTCGTGCTGGTAGGAGGTTCTGCCGACAAACTCGTTTTCGGTGCTTTCCTCGGCATCGGCGGTTGAATCGCTTTCAATGCCCCAATCGTTGTAGATTTCTGCCTCGTAGCTATCTAGTTGCTCGTAGATATAGTTGTACACTTCCTGCCAACACTCGTTGATATCGGCGTTAGTAAGGGCGTAGGTGCTAGTATCGCCTACCTTATAATCTTTTAGGTAATCTACAAAGAGTTTGCGGTTTATGATAAGGTTTACAACTTCCTCGGTTGCCTCGGCATTAGTCATACCGTTTTGTATATAGCTAGATGCGTAGTTAGAGTAGTATGTTAAAAACTCCTCCATTGAAACGGTGACTTCATACTCGCCATCGGCGCTGGTTGCGCTGGCAACTATTTGCGACATATATTTTTGCTGGTTTGTTGTGATTAATGAACAGCCACTAAAAACTGTTATAGCCACAATCATAACCGCCAAGACTACATAACTTAATTTGTTCACGATATTTCTCCATTAAATTGATTTTACAAATTTACAAAAAAGTTTGCTATGATTATATCAAATCTTTTCCAAAAAAGCAAACATTTAAGTAAACTAAATTTAGGAATTATTGATAAGTTGCTCGATTTGCGAAAGGATATCATCAGTTTTAGGCAATTTTAGCACAAAAACTCCGTTTTCTTGCGTCAAAACGCCGAGTTTTTGCAAATTGGCGTTCAAGTTTGGCTTGCTTATAAACTCAATTTGATTTTTGCCAAAGCGCTTAAATATTATACTTTTTGCTGAATACTGCTTAAACACATTTTTTAGTGTTGCAATTTTACAAAGGTTTATCACTTGCTGTGGCAGTGCGCCAAACTCGCTGGATAGTTGCTGTATGGTGCTATTTAGCATATTTTTATCGGTAATTTTGCTTATTCTATCGATAACTTCCATTTTTATTTGGCTATCGCTTATATAGTAGTTAGGTATTTCGGCTGGGATATCCACATCCACTTTAATTTCCGCCGTCTCTTGCTCCTGCTTGCCCTTTAAGCTTGCAATAACTTGCTCTAGCAACTTGCAGTACATATCGTAGCCCACTTTTTCAAGGTGTCCGCTTTGTTTTTCGCCTAGCACGGTGCCGGCTCCGCGCAACTCCAAATCGCGCATAGCAATCTTAAAGCCACTGCCTAAATCGGTGTACTCTTGCATTGCTTGCAGGCGCTTTACGCCCTCTTGGCTCAAGCTCCTAAACTCGCCAAATGTGAAGTACGCGTACGCTTGCTGGCTCGACCTACCCACGCGCCCGCGCAGTTGATACAATGCGCTAAGCCCGAATTTATCGGCGTCTACAATAATCATTGTGTTGGCGTTTGGCAAATCTATGCCGTTTTCGATAAGTGTGGTTGCAACAAGCACATCAATTTTGCAATCGAACACTTCGAGCATAGTGTTTTCGAGCTTATCCTTTTCCATTTGTCCGTGCACATAGGCAATGCGCAGATGTGGCAAAAGCGTTTGCAGTTTGTAGACATATTCGGCAAGCCCTTCCACCCTATTTTTTACAATTAGCACTTGCCCACCGCGCTCCATCTCGCGCTCGACTGCTGTTTTTACGAGGGCATCGTTATATTCGCAGATGGTGGTTTGCACGCTTTTGCGCAATTTGGGCGGGGTTGTGATTGTGGAGATATCGCGTATGCCCACTAGCGACATATGCAGTGTGCGCGGTATTGGCGTTGCGGACATTGATATTACATCTATATTGTGCTTAAGTTTTTTTATTTTTTCCTTATCGCGCACGCCCATTTTTTGCTCCTCATCGCAGATTAGCAGACCCAAATCGTGATACTTTATTTTATCCGATAGTACTTTTTGCGTGCCTATAAGCAAATCTATTTCGCCACTTTCCACCTTTTTTAGTATTTCGTTTTGCTCGCTAGTTTTCTTAAAGCGATTTAGCACTGCAATTCGGGCGCCAAAGTCCTTAAAGCGCGATAGTGCCGATTTATAGTGCTGTTCACTCAAAATTGTTGTTGGCGCTAGTAGCACCACTTGCTTGCCATTATCTATTGCTATCATTGTGGCGCGGAACGCCACTTCGGTTTTGCCGTAGCCGACATCGCCACAGATTAGTCTATCCATAATGCGCGGGGACATCATATCCGCCTTGATATCGGCTATGGCTTTGAGTTGGTCGGGCGTTTCCTCGTAGGCAAAGGCGTTTTCGAACTCCTTTTGTACATAGGTATCTACTTGGTACACAAAGCCTTTAGATTTTTCGCGCTCGGCGTAGATTTTGAGCATATCGGTTGCCATAACCTCTAACTGCTCGCGCACGCGCTTTTTGGCGCGCTCGAACTCGGCTCCGCCTATTTTATTTAGCTTTGGATGTTCCTCGCCCACATATTTTGTTATGGAATCGGCGTTTTCGACAGGCAAAAACAGTTTATCACTGCCATCGTACTTTATTACAATGTAATCGCGCGTGTAGCCATTTACTGTCATTTTTTGTATGCCCATACACTGACCTATGCCGTGAAAATCGTGCACCACATAGTCGCCCTCTTGTGGCAGTTCAAAAAATGGTTTTTCGTTGCTTTTTATGGTTTTTTTGATGGCTTTTGCGTTGCCGTACGGTATTAGTGCTATGCGCTCGCCGTTTAGTATACACCCCAATGGCAGAGGTTTGTTGGTTATATAAAGGTTTGGCTCGAACTTTTTGTTGATTTCGTCTATAACAGTATAGGAAATCATATGCCTATTTAATATATCACACAAAAAGCCACGGTCTATTTCGCTTGAAACAAAAAGGTTTATTGAGTAGCCTTTTTCCTGCATTTCCTTTATATCGTACAGCATAAGTTCGGGCTTATTTTTGTAGTTTTGCGAGGCGGTGCAATCAAAAACGATATCGGTTTTTGCCGAAAAACTATCAAAGGCTATTGTTCTAAAGCTATTTATGTGTTTTATAATTTCGTTGTAATCAAAAAAATTGCGCCCAAAATTATCGTACAGTTGCCCGCCTGCCAAAAGTTCCTTTATCTGCTTGTGCAGGCTTGCTTGGTGGTTGTTCAATGATTCGTACACCATTGAGGGCTCGTCCAGCACCATTACTGCGTTTTTTACATAGTCTAAAATCGTACTTTGGTTTACTGCAAAATTTAGATATTCTAGGCTGTTTATGTGCGAAAGTGTATCTAGTTCGTACATTATATTAGATTTTATTCCGCCGAACACCGCGGTTGCATCGGCGCTAAAGGTGTTGTTTACATTTTCTAGTTGCGTTTTTAGCGCTTGCACATCACTACTAAACACGGTGGTGTTGGGAGCAATGCTGATTTCGTTTATGGTTGAGAGTGCGATGTTATCCTCAAAGTCCATACTCTTTATGCTTTCCACCTCGTCATCAAAAAAGCTGATGCGCACACTGCAGTTGGTGCCGTAGACATCCAAAATATCTCCGCGTATGGCGTACTGCCCTACTTTTTCCACTTTGCTCACTCTTTGATAGCCGAGCGAGAGGAGGTCGATACTTTCTCTATCCAGAGTTTCGCCCACCTTTATATTTACAAAGTGCGATAGGTATTTTTCAAGCGATGGAAATTTTTGAGATAAATTTCTTATATCCACAACAAGGCAATCGCATTTGTTTTGCGCAAGGGTGGCAAGTGTTGTATATTTTTCGGATGCGTTATATAGGCTGTATGCTAAGGCAGAATCGACATACGGTAGCACGCACGGTTTGCGCGAGAGCGTTTCGAGTTGCATTTTTATTTCACCCAGACGCTCGCTACTGTTGGTTATAAAAACAAAAAACTCCTTAAGGCACGCGCTTAAGAACAGTTTTTGCCCCAGTTGGCATCCGCCAACTACTAGGTTGCTTTTGTGCGATATCAATTTTTCGAGTTCTTGTGTTGCTATCATAATATCATCCATTTATTTATTTTAATTTTATTTATATTTTTTAATATTTTCTTTTGGCTTGCGCCAAAAGTAAATTTTATAAATATAAAAATATAAAATATAAAATTATAATTTTTCTTTATATTTTTGTGGTAAGGCGATTTTGCGGGGAACTACCCGTTCCCCTGCACCCCTTAGGGTGCGATGGCGCACTCCCGTGGTCGGGTTAGTACTAGGCTTTACTTTTGTTGTTTAATTTTTATATTGCTAAGCTTGCTTTGTACGCTTCCTATTTGGTGCGATGGCGGGTGGGATGCCCCACCGTGGCGTGGTCATTACTTTGTGCTTGTAGTTTGTTTTATTTTCTAATTGTTTTTAGCATGATTGCAAAGTTTGTTTAGACGCTGTGAGTACTAGCATTTACTTTTCTTTCCTATTTTGTTTTAGTACATATGCAAAGTTTGTTTGCACCACCTAGTGTGGTCTTAATTTTTTAATAGTAGCAAGGGCATTAAAACAAAACTACCTACACAGATGCAGGGCGCCACTTATAGTTTGCTAAATACTAACAATTAATAGAAAGAATATCTGCTAATAGAAAGAATATCTACAGTTTAGCACTAGCCCAGCTCACAAAAGTTAAGTGATTGCACCTTTTATTTAACTAAAAAGGAATGGTTGTTTGCTATTAAATCGAGTACTTTATCTTTTGCGCTTTCAATGGCGGGCAACAAGATATCTAGTTTTTCCTTTTTTATTGGGCAAAGGACATAGTCGCCCAGTATCATATTTTCGGGCTTGCCTACGCCTACTCTTATTCGAGGAAAGTTTTCGGTGTTTAGTTCCTCCACGCAACTTTTTAGCCCGTTGTGCGTTCCGCCACTGCCGTGCGCTTTGTATCTTATTGTGCCTGCGGGCAAATCGATATCATCGGATATAACTATCACATTTTCAAGCGGTATTTTCAATTTTTTTACAAACTCTGCTAGGCTTATTCCGCTACTGTTCATATAGGTTTGTGGCTTTGCTATCATAACTTTTTGTCCGCTATAAAAGCCCTCCGCCACCAGTGCGTGACACTTGTTTTTTGTAAACTCCAGCCCCATTGCTTTGGCTATGCTATCCGCAGTCAAAAAGCCCATATTGTGCGGGGTGTACTCGTACTGCTTGCCATAGTTCCCCAGCCCTACTATTAATAACATTTTTGCTCCTTTATTTTTTATTTTTCTATTTTTTTATTTTATCTTTTTAAGATTTTAAGATTTTCTTTTGGCTTGCGCCAAAAGCAAATTTTATAAATATAAAAATAAAAACATATTTTTTATATTAATAAACAATTTATTTCTAGGGGATTTTCCATCCCCTAGAACCCTAGTCCAAGGGCTCGTGCCCCTGACCCGTGGTCTTTTGTTTCTCTTACGCGCAAAAAAAACAAAATTAATATAAACGAATTAATAAATTACATTTTTTGTGATAAAGCATTTTTGCGGGGAACTACCCGTTTTTCTGCACCCCTTTTATATTAAAGAAACAATACTTGCACATTCGTGCAAGTGCGGGGGAAGCATTTCCCCCTGCACCCCTCTGGGTGGGATGCCCCACCTTGGCATGGTCATTACTTTGTGCTAGTAGTCAATTTTATTTTCTACTTCTATTTAGTACGATTTCTTATTAAGATTTTCTTATTTCTCTAAAAAAAGAGGAAAGCATAGATGCGCACTCATCCTGTAGCACGCCCCCTACAATTTCTTTTACTCTATGATTAAAGCGCGCATCAGTGGGTAGATTATATAGCGTTCCGCAACAGCCCGCCTTGCTATCGTAGGCGCCAAACACTAGCCGACTTATGCGCGAATTGATAATTGCGCCACTGCACATCGAACAAGGCTCCAATGTAACATAGAGTTCGCAGTCCACCAAGTGCCAAGTTTTGAGTTTTTTGCTCGCCTTTTTTATTGCCAAAATTTCGGCGTGCGCGGTGGCATCAAAAGTTGTTTGGCGCAAGTTGTGTGCGCGCGCTATAACTTTTTCGCCCTGCACGATAACTGCGCCTATAGGCACCTCGCCTTTAGCTTTTGCCTTTTCCGCTTCCTTAAGCGCTTGCCTCATAAACTTGATATCGCGCGGGGTTGCGGGGCAATCTTTGGTTATCACACACGCAATGCCATCTTTCGCTTGCTTTGAAATATCATTGCCCTTTTCGTCATCCATCACTTTGCCCCCTCTATGCCCTTTGGCTTTAGTAGCAGTATGCGCTTTATGCCAAAGGTTCGATTTTTTAATTCCTCATAAAGTTCGTAAATTTCTTGTGGCATAGTGTCCTCTTTAGCCATCTCGACAACGCAAATGCTTTCGGCGTGAATCAAGTTTAGGTTGTATAGCATCTTAAGAGCCTCCGCCTCCAGCCCCTGATGATATGGCGGGTCCAGCAAAACTATATCAAAAACATCTCCGCGCCTTTTGAATAGTTGTAGCGCCTTTTCGTACGGCAATTTCAAAATCTCAGGCTCGTAATGTATAGATTGTGCGTTTTTGCGCGTAAGCACCACCGCTTTGGGATTAAAATCTACAAAAGTAACGCTACCTGCGTACCTGCTGTAGCACTCCAGCCCCAATGCGCCCGAACCGCTAAACAAATCTAGCACCTTTGCGCCCTTAATATAATCATTCAGCAAGCCGAACATACTTGTCTTTACCAAATCGGCGGTAGGACGCGTGCCCTCAAAATTAGGTAGCAACAACTTTTTGCCCCTGTTCCTTCCACTAATAATTCTCACGCATATAATATAGCACATTTTTTTGTTTTGAACAAGAATTTTGATAAACAAAATGTTTTATTTTGCTCGAGTGTATAGGCAAATTAATACTAACAGATTAACATTGCAATGAAACCTGCGCTTCCGTAGTCTTGGTTTGAGCAAAACTCTCTTTTGTTAATTAATATAAATTGTGTCAAGCCCATTTATAATTAGATGCGATGGCGCACCCCCGCGGAGTGAGAAACACATCTTTTTATTGCTTGTTTTTTAGTATTTTTTCACCCAAAAAGATAAAGTATTTTTTGTTGGTTCTTTATTAAAATAGTGTTATGGTGAGTTTATAGATTCAAATTTATGCTAAGCTCTTTCTGCTAAAAACTAACTACCCCAACGAATAGCACCCTATATTTAGCTATATGCAGAGAATAATCTTAAAATTAAAAATAAGTCCGGTAAAAATACCGAACTCAACATCAAGATATTTAGTTAAAAATTTGTCCAACTTTTGGGGTGCACTTCATTTATATACATTATTATATTATTATAATACCGCCAAGATTTGGTGTGCTTATGCTAAAGTTTATTATTGTTGGTGTGCTTGAATTAAATGTAGATATTGTGTATATTCTATCATTATTAACATCTTGCTCAATATTATCGCCAGT
>CALVJT010000044.1 GCA_944332315.1 uncultured Clostridia bacterium | reverse complement strand
AGTCCGTGCAGTTGCCAACAAAATACATAGATGGCGATACAATAAATCTAAACGAAATAGTTGTGGATAATGGTTATAAAACTGTTGGCTACATATATAACAACAAGGTTTATAAATCTACCGATAGCATAAAATTTGCATCAAAAACACTTACAATAGAAGTATTAGTTCGCAAAGCATATAGTATAATACTGCACTACGGAATTTATACCCAAACACTTGCAGGACAGTACATTGAGGGGGATACAATAGATTTATCAAAAATTACGGTGCCGGAATATTTCCGCCTTTCCGAATGGCAGTACGATTTGAAAAAATACGATGTAAATAGTACTATATATATGGTAGAAGGCGTAAATAAAATCTACGCAGTGGGCGAAAGTGCCTACAAAATAAATTTTCAAGTTGGCAATAAAATTCATACAACAGATGAATACTATTGGAAAGGGGAAGTATTTACAGTGCCAAACTACTCCTCACCATTTGGTCAAACGATAGATGGCTTTGAATATAATGGCACAGTTTATAATATAGGGGATGAAATCGTATTTGATGGCTCTAACTATAATGTAGTTGCTATAACTCATACCGATTGGGTAAAAATTGGCTCTTTAATAGCAGGATGCATTTTGTTTATAATTTTATTTATAATTGTTGCATATATTATAGTAAAAAAACAATACTAAAATATAAAAATAGCGCACTATGATATTAATTGTAACAAAAAATTATTAACTTATAACATAAAATCTTTTTGTAGTTTATTAAAGTTTTAATATGCGATAAAACATTATTTAGGCTTTAATTGTTTAGTTTGTGTGCTAAAAAACTTGACTTTTAGATTATAATATTATACTATATAAAAAAGGAGTAGTTTTATGGAAATGATATGGGTTTGGCTAGCAGTTGTTGCAGTCAGTTTGATAGTTGAATTCTTTACATGGGATTTAACATCAATATGGTTTGCAGTTGCTGGCTTAGTATCTTTAATACTTTCTGCCATAGATGGAATAAATTGGGTATGGCAGTTAGGTGTGTTTATAGTAGTCAGTGCAGTTTTAATCATATTTGTAAGGCAAATTTGCAAAAAACTGTTGCTAAAATCTGATGAAAAGACAAATGTGGATGCCTTTATTGGCAAGCGCACAAAGTTAGTAACTGGCATCAGTGATGCGGATCATCTTGGCACTGTAAAGTTTAATGGCATAACTTGGAGTGCGCTGACCGAAAATGGTACAGCACTTGAAAGTGGCGCAGAAGTAGAGATTGTAAGAGTAGATGGCAATAAAATGATTGTCAAGGGCGTAGAAGTGGCAAATAAAACCGATGAAAATTCTGTTAAAGTTGAGGACACCACAAAAAGCATAGAAAATAAAAATCAAATTGTAGAACCCGATGTAACTGCAAATGAAGCCAAGGTAGTGGATGCAGTTGATAAAAAGGAGGAAAATAAATAATGAGTACAGTTGGCATTATATTTTTAGTACTAGGTATTATTGTATTAATAATTCTATGCTTTAGCGTAAGGGTTATAAGACAATCTACAGCAGTTGTTATCGAAAGGTTGGGTAAATATTCTAGAACACTGCAAACTGGAGTGCGATTTATCATACCATTTATAGATAGACCTAGTAAACCTATAAATCTAAAGGAAATCGTTGCAGATTTTAAGCCGCAGCCAGTTATTACAAAAGATAATGTTACAATGCAAATTGATACTGTTGTGTACTTTCAAATAACCGACCCTAAATTGTATTTGTACGGCGTAGATAGACCTATGAGCGCTATCGAAAATTTGACTGCAACTACACTACGTAATATTGTGGGCGAATTGGAACTAGATGAAACATTGACTAGCCGTGATACTGTGAATACAAAAATGCGTCA
This sequence comes from uncultured Clostridia bacterium, assembly GCA_944332315.1. Classification (GTDB taxonomy): domain Bacteria; phylum Bacillota; class Clostridia; order Christensenellales; family UBA1242; genus CAKVOD01. Next base: position 36,479 of record CALVJT010000044.1, on the reverse strand, counting down.
AATCTTGGATGAGGCTACCGACCCTTGGGGGATAAAAGTGAATAGGGTTGAACTAAAAAACATTTTACCTCCTCGCGATATTCAAGATGCTATGGAAAAGCAGATGAGAGCAGAAAGAGAAAGACGAGAAGCAATTTTGAGGGCGGAAGGCGAAAAGCGTTCCAGCATATTGGTCGCAGAGGGCGAAAAGCAAAGCAAAATTCTCAAAGCTGAGGCAGATAAGCAAGCCGAAATTCTCAAAGCCGAAGCAGAAAAACAGGCAGCAATTTTGAATGCCGAAGCGCAGAAAATAGCATTTATTAACGAAGCGCAAGGTCAAGCAGAAGCTATACAAATGATTGTAAATGCCAAAGCCGATAGCGCATATATCACTTTGCAGGGTTTTGAAGCACTTAAAGCGCTAGCAAACGGCACCGCTACTAAAATAATTGTGCCAAGTGAAATACAAAATATTGCAGGGCTTTTGACAAGTGTCACCGAAACTATCACTAATATGCCTGATGGCGACCAAGTAAGTGCCCCAAGTAATAAAGCAAAAGTAACCGAAAAAAAGACAACTGCAAAAGCAAAATCTAGCGAACAGTTGAGCGAGTAAAATTAGCATAGCATTGCTATGCTTTTTTGTTTGTTTATTAACTAAATTAAATTCTAATATAAAGAACCAATATTTAATTAACGTTTGTCAAATATGCCATTATTTTGTGGTAAAGCATTTTGATATTTTTATAAAAAATGTTATAATAAAACTCATAATACATTGTGTATTACGCAAAATAAAAAGGCTTACGGGTAAAATTTATGGATGCTGGAAGCATATCAATGATTGTACTATATGTCATAAATACCATTCTTGCCATTGTTATGGTTTTTGTTGAAAAACGACAAGCACAATCTGTAATAGCATGGCTATCAATAATGGTGTTTTTGCCTATAGTGGGTTTTATACTATATGTTTTATTTGGCAGTGGGCTTGGATTAAGAACTCGCTTAATGCTTAAAAAAACTAATATTGCAAATGCAATTAATGCCAAAGAATTGCAGGATGTAATAGAATCTCACGATTATAATTTTGATAATGAAACTAATAAACTTTTATTAAAATACAAAGATTTAATTCAGTTTAATTATACTTGGGCAAATAGCATTTTAACTGTAAATAATTATGTACGATTTTTTAATGATGGTTTAGATAAATTTAATGCCCTAAAAAATGATATTAAAAATGCAAAAAATCACATACATTTAGATTATTATATTTTTGCAAACGATGCCATTGGCAAAGAAATTTTAGAGTTGTGCATAAAAAAGTTAAAAGAAGGCGTAAAAGTTAAAATTATCATAGATAGCGTAGGTTCTCTAAAAACGCGCAAGCGCCATTTTAAGCAATTTATAAAAGCGGGTGGAGAATTTAGAGAGTTTTTCCCTCCAATAATACCACTAAAATTGTTTAATCTAAAAATGAACTATAGAAATCACCGAAAAATTGCAGTAATCGATGGCAAAATCGGCTATGTAGGGGGCATAAATCTGCGCTTAGACCATATGGGTTATGATAAAAAACTAAAACCTTGGCGAGATGCGCATATACGCATAGAGGGGTTAGGAGTTTTTGGTTTGCAATCAACCTTTTTATCAGATTGGCGATTTTCTACCAATGATTATAAATATCCAATCAAGTACCTACAAAAAGCGTATTTTCCGGATGATAGCACTATAGGTGATTGTCCAATACAAGTTGTAACGAGTGGCCCTAACAATGATAAGTGCGAAATTAAAAATTGTTTGGTAAAAATGATTAATCTAGCTAAAAAACGCATAAGAATTCAAACACCATATTTTGTGCCCGACGAGGTTTATCTAGATAGCATTAAACTAGCAAAAGCCAGTGGTATAGATGTGCAAATAATGATACCTAAAATACCAGATAAGCGCTTTGTTTACTACGCAAGTTTAAGTTATTTGCGAGACCTTGTAAAGTTAGGTGTAAAAGTTTATATGTATCAAGGTTTTTTGCACTCAAAAACAATGACTATCGATGACGAAATTTGTACTATAGGTACTTGCAACAGTGATATAAGGTCATTTAAGTTGAATTTTGAAATTAATACAATAATTTATAATCAAAAGTTTACAGAACAAGTAGTGGATGCATTCAAAAACGATAGGGCAAATAGTGATTTGTTTGATGAAAATAAAATAAAAAAACTTTCAATTTTTATGCGTATAAAAATGAGTTTATTCAGATTATTTACACCGCTTTTGTAAAATTATTTGTTTGGGGCGTTATGTTGTTGACAAAACAAAAATGCAAATGATATAATCTTTAGCAAGGAGTTAATATGGCAATAAAACAAGTGTGGAATGATAAAATAGCAGAAACATTCATAGATATGTCATACGATGAGCAATCTCAACTTTATAGAAGGTTCAAAAGGCAGTTTGATGCTTTAAGTGCCTATAATCTTGATTATGCAAATCAACAATATCAAGAGTATCTAGAGGAAACTATTATGCTTGCCTGCGAAGGCGATACAATAGCGCAAGATTTTTTAACCTACATCTACAAAAAGGGCAGAGTGGGTTTATTCGAAAATAATCTACTAAGGGCATATAAGTGGGGCATAATTGCTAGTTCAAACGGTAGCAAACTTTCTATAATGCGTCTAAAATTTTTCTTTCAACCAGCATTCTATAAGATAGCGGAGCATCCTAAACTTGATGAAATTATAGATAACTATAATTTAACTGCCGAAAACATAGAATATTTTTTTGCAATGGCGCTTTCGGATATGATTATGAGCGTAAGTGATGTAAATATAAAGGTGATGAGTCAGTTGGCAGTCATACCCGAACCATTTACGGATGAAAGTTTAAGAGAGCTAGAAAGGGTGCGCGATAGGGTTATTGAAAACACTATGAAGCTACTGTAGGTGAATAATGGATAAATTAGATTATAAACAGTATTATAATTCTAACGATTCAGTTCGTTTGTTTTTGTATGCTTTAATAATTCCATATGTTGCAATGTTTTTGTTGTATGGCGTTTATATGATTATAGGTACATCTATCAATATGAACACCACCGAGTTTATGGAACAATTGCCGGTTATCATGGTAAACTCTATATTTATGCAGGTTTGCTTTATTGCCATATTTTTTGCTTTTAACTATAAAAGAAAAATTAATTTTGTATCAGCCACAAAATTAAATAAAGTGCCCAACGCGTGGGCAATAGCAGTTGCTGTTTGCCTAGGTTTTGCGTTCATGTGGTTTTCGTCTCCACTAATGACGCTGTTTGAAAAGGCTTTAACTGCAATTGGGTTTAATATAGATAGCACTTTGGGTTTTGAACTTACTAATGCAGGCACAATTATATTTGCCATTATTGGCTTAGGAATTATACCTGCCTTTATTGAGGAATTTATTTTTCGTGGGGCAATATTGCAAGGGCTCCGCAAGCACGGCGATTGGTTTGCAATCATAGCATCGGCTTTGCTATTTATGCTTATGCACGCAAACATTCAGCAAACAATTTATCAGTTTGCGTTTGGAGTACTTGCGGGGTGGCTCGTTGTAAAAACTGGTTCTATTTGGACATCTATTGCCATCCACGGCTTAAACAACATAGTTGTAATTATAGTGCAAGCAGTAAACGAAATTAATGGAACCGCCACGCAAACAGTAGAATTAAATACCGAATTTTGGGTGCAATTTGCAATATATACTGTAGTGTTGGTTGCTCTAGTGTGCCTTGGAGTGTATTTAATTAAGCATATTTATAAAAATGATAAAACCGCTTTAGCTAGTCAAACACAAGTGCAAGCTTCCGATAAATCAAAAATAAGTAAAACTAATAGCAAATTACCCGATATGGCGGAGGATGGTAGCCGTGCAATGTCCTTTAAGGCTGGCTTTGTAGATTTTATGCAAGATAGAACGCTTAAAAGAGAGGGGGTTATAGGCATATTTGTTTCGCTTGTATTTTTAATAATAAATTCAACTGCTATGTTTATGTAGTTTATATAGCGTTTGCGAGCATTAATTTGCTTAAATATCTATATAATAATTTAATCATAAACTTTTACTTTTATGTCATGGCGTATAAATAATAAAACCATAAATAAATAAATAAAGCAAACAAAATGTGCTAAAATAAAATATTATTAGTATAATTAAAAACAATAATTGTGCATATAAATAGTACTAAAGGAGAATAATGGAGGATTTAGCTAAAAACGAAAAAAGATTGTTTTGGTGCAATCTTTGTTATTTTATCATACTTTCACTTTTTGTAATTTTAAGAATAGTTAGCAGTTTGGGTTGGCTAGACTTTGCTGGAGATTATGAGGATGCAATTTTCACGCTTTTAACTCAAGTATGCATACTTTTTGCAGTGCCAATGCTAGTTTATACATTCGCATTTAAGCAAAAGCCTAAAGAAATTTTTCGTGCCTTTGGCTATCGAAAGGTAAGCGGTAAAGTTATTTTGTGTAGCATAGGTATGGGCTTTATAGCATTTTTTGTCATAATGTTTGTATCTAGTTTCTTTTCGGTGTTTATACAAATGCTGGGGTATGAGCCATATGTTACCTATGCAACCGATAGCGGTATGAGCGTTTGGACATTTTTATTGAGTATGCTGACTGTAGCAGTTATGCCGGGTATTTTCGAGGAATTCTCGCACAGAGGGATGCTACTTTCGGGTTTCAATAAAATGGGGTCGGTTAGGGCAGTAGTTCTATCAGGTTTGCTTTTTGGATTGATGCACCTAAATATAAATCAATTTTTCTATGCTTTTGTAGTTGGAATGCTACTTGCAACCGTGGCACTCATCACTCGCAGTATTTGGCCTAGTGTTATCATCCACTTTATAAATAATGGCTTGAATACCTATTTAGATTTTGCAGCGGCAAACGATTTGTTTGGGGCTAACTTTAATACTTGGATAACTTTGCCAGGGGTGAATATTTTATTAAGATTTCTACTTTACATTTTAATTATAGCAATTGTTTTGTATGTGGGCGTTTGGTTATTAATTAAAATGTTTACACTTACAAAACGCGAGCAATTCAAAAAATTTGTAAACGAATTTTCGAATATAAAGGATCCTAATCAGCCAATAGATATCGATAATATGCAAGAATTGCTAAAAATTTATCTTTCCGAAGGCAAAAGCATAGATATGGAATTGCAAAACTCTAAAAAGCCAAAAACTAATGATGTGCAATACGAAAATACTGATGTGCCACAAGTTGTAATTAAGCGCAATGCTGATACTATTGAAGTTGGCACAAACCAAGCGCAGGTCAAGCGAGGTATGACTATGGCGCAACTAATAAAAAATCTTTTACCTAAAAATGAAGGCGAAAAATATAAACCTACATTTAAGGAAAATTTCTTTTTGTACTGCTCTATTTTTCTAGGTGCAGTAGTCACCTTAATGACATTTATTTGGGGTTTATTTTAATGAAAGTTAAATTAGTTTGTGTAGGTAGCATAAAGGAACCTTTTTATAAAGAAGCAATTTTTGAATATACCAAAAGATTACAAAAATATTGTAAGTTAGAAATTATTGAGGTAAAGCAGGGGCATAGCGATACCGAAATAGCAAAACAAGAGGAATTTGAACCTATTTTAGAACACCTCGAAGGCTTTGTAGTTATAACCGCCATAGAAGGTAAAAGCATATCTAGTCAAGAATTTGCCAATAAAATTAAAGATATAGGTGTACAAGGTAACTCTACCATAACATTTGTAATTGGCGGGTCTTTTGGGGTGGATGATAGATTAAAAGAGCGTGCAAATATGCTATTGTCTTTTTCTAAACTCACCTTTCCGCACCAACTTTTTAGAGTTTTGTTATTAGAGCAAATATATCGCGCTTTTACAATTATGAACAATACGCCATATCATAAATAAAATGGCTTTAGCATACTAATTCGCACAAAAGATATGTTATAAATGAATTCTATATCATATTTTATCGACAAAATAGGACTAGATAAAGCAGATTGCTTTGTTGTGTAGCCCTACAATATTATACGAAAATAAATAGCACTAATTAGGAGAAAACTGTGAGTATTGTTGTTATAGAGGGCACCGATGGCTGTGGCAAAGAAACGCAGTCCAGATTGCTTGTTGAAAGGTTAGGCAAACAAAACATAAAGGCGTTTAGACAATCTTTCCCTAACTATGGTAGCGCAGGTGCAAAACCCGTTGAAACTCTGCTATCTGGTAATCTTGGCACAAATGTTGATGCACTGGATGAATATCAAACTAGTGTTTTGTTTGCCGTGGATAGGCTTTTTACCTATAAAACTGTACTAAAAGAGCATTTAGATAAAGGCGATGTTTTAGTGCTGGATAGATATGTGGAATCTAACTTGCTGTATCAAGCAACCCGCATTTTAGATTCAACGAAATTTGAGGAATATGTTAATTGGCTACTTAATTTTGAATACAGCACTCTAAAACTGCCAAAGCCCGACCTTGTTATTTACTTAAATATGCCACCTAATATATCAAAGCACTTGATACAAAGTAGGGGCAAAAAGAATGACTTAAAAACTGATATTTACGAGAATGATGATATCTATATGCAAAATGTCTATGAGCGCGGGCTAAAAATAGCGCAAAAATTTGATTTTACTATAATTGACTGCGTAGATAAAAATGGGAAATTAAAAACTATTCAAGATATAAATAACGAAATTTGTAGCAAAGTTTGCAATAAAATATTAGCACATACTAAAAATTTGTAAATATAATATTTTTATGAACGAATATGAACTTTATTTACAAAAAATAGATGAACTAAAAAGAATAGGACTTGAACCCCATATTTATGGCTATACAACATTGGGGCTACCTATGTATGTCTACAAATTAAGTAAAAAAATAGACTACACCAAAAAGCCTATAAAAGTCTTGGTGCAAGCGGGCATACATGCACGCGAGTATATCACGACTTTTTTATTATTTGCATTAATAGAATACTATAATGTAAGAATTTATAGAGAGCTATCAATGCTAAATAAGGAACGAAAAAGCGAGTACCTAAACCTTAACTACGAACTTTATTTTGCAATAAACACTAATGTAGATGGTTTTAGGCTTTGTACGATGGGCTTAGACTGCATTACGGATATTGCTTTGCGCAATAAATTAATATCTATAAATCAAGGCAATTTAGATTTTTCTTTATATAAAGCAAATATAAACGGTGTAGACCTTAATGTCAACTTCGATGCTAGGTGGGGCACAGGCAAATGCAACATAAAACACAAAAATTACGAAAACTTTATAGGCGATAAGCCCAATAGTGAGGTAGAAACACAAAATTTAATTGCTCTTACACAAAAGGTAAAACCAGATATAACTATAAGTTATCACTCTAAAGGAGAGGAGATTTATTACCAATTTTTTCAGGATGAACAAATGTTGTTGAGAGATAAAAGCATAGCGCAAGTTATTGCAAAAACTACAAAATATGCCATTAAAGATATATCTACAACTAGTGCAGGTGGCTATAAAGATTATTGCATACAGCACTATAATATACCTGCCTACACCATAGAGGTAGGGAACGATTCCTATTCCCATCCCCTAGGGCTAGAAAAATTGCCGACAATATTTAAGCAAAACAAATATGTAATTTCAAACATACTAAAATTTTTGGCTAGCGGACAACAAAATTTATAGCAAACTTATAATTTTGTTTGAAAAATTTTTTGTTTATGATATAATTACAATGTTAAAATTATATAAACACTTAAAAGGAGAAATATAAAATTATGCAAAAAACTTATATTATGTTAAAGCCAGATGCTATAAAGCGCGGGCTTATGGGTAGAATTATTCAAAGAATTGAGGATAAAGGCTTTAAGATTGTAAACGCTAAAATGTTTACATTAACCGAAGCTCAGTTGCAAGAGCATTATGCTCACCTTGCGGACAAGCCTTTCTTTAAGGATATTGTGGCTTATATGACAAGTGGCCCTGTTTTGGGTATGATTGTCGAAGGCGATGATGTAATTTTGGGTATGCGTAAAATAATGGGCGCAACAAAGTGGTTGGAGGCAGAGGCAGGTACTATTAGGGGAGATTTTGCTTGCAACACAACTCAAAACCTTATCCACGGCTCCGATTCCGAGGAAACTGCAAAAGCAGAAATAAAAAGATTTTTTGGAGAATAAATGAGGACAAATGAGATAATTGTCCTTATTTTCATATCTTTTTTATTATATCAATGCAATTTTGGAGTTTGTTATTCTAGGTAATGGGGCAACTCAACTGTATTGATACATAAATGTTGATTATAAATTCTATTATTTTTATTAAAATTGCTTATTCTAAATATTACTTAATTAAAATATATATTCTAATAAATCAAATGATTATATAAAAATTTAATATAACACTTATAAACTTTTTTAATTGCAAAATTTTTATATAACTACAAGAGTAAAAATTGTATTCCATTATTGCTAAAATTTTTGTTACTAGGAGGATAGAATGGAAAACAACTATATAATAAATGATAATTTTAGAAAAATTTTACTTAAAGCGCTTGAAAATCCATTTGGTAGTTCCGCTATTGCCGATTTTGAAAATTTAATACCATTTGAATCGCCCACAGGCGAGGAAATTTTTATCGAGGATGGCCGTTGTTTTGTTAGGCACAACAACAATTATGCTACTTATTTTTATACCGATGGTAAAACGCTTGATAACTACGAACTTATAAAGCGTATAGTTATGAAGTATGGAGTTTCATTAAATAGTCCGGATGAACGCTCAAAACAGCATTTTATTGATGAAGTAAAAATGCTTTTAATGAAAACAAAATGATAACTTAAATTTTATATGTAGATAAAATAAAAAATAATGATAAAATGCTAATGTAAATTATCACCTATAATCACATATTTGTTAAGGAAAAATTGTAAACAAATTACCTTTTTGTCTGCTATTTTATTGTAAAATACTTTTAGCGTATTGCGTTAAACAGTTTACTTAAATTAGGTGTAATTTTATGTTAATGTATGTGCAAATTTAACAAAAAAGTAAAAAGCATCTTGTTGTTATATTTTATTTGTGATATAATTTTGTTGATTGGAGATTAAACTATGTTCAATATATTAAATAAAAATAAAAAATCTCTCGTAACAACCGAGCCAGATATTTACTGTGATATAAAAGAGGTTGAGTATGCACTTAACGAACTTAATAAAAATGTGCCAATAATCTATAAATGTCTTAAAAGCGCAAATCAAAGTATCATAGACGAGGAATTTACCGCACAAGAATGGGCAGAACAAATCAGCAATCTAAATTTACAGTGGAAAAATGTGCTAGAAAATAGCAAATACGCCATATATATGAGTGATGAGGAACGAATGAACGAGATATCTGAACTCAAAAAAAATACAGATGAAGTGTTCCTATCAATAAAAGACCCAAACCACATATTTTATGGCGTAACAACGTGTTTGTTAACTATTAAACAACAAGTAAAAGAGCTTACTCCTAATATTTTACGAAGCATAGATAACGGTGATTATTATGCAAATTTTTATACTGATTTAACCCCGCAGGAGCGTACACAACTAAAAAATAATACAATAGATATCAAAAAGAATCTAAAAAAATTAAATGAGCTGAACGAAATTGCAGTAAAAGTATTTGATTTAGAAAGTTTCTATAGCGTAGCGGGCGCTGTGGAGCAATTCAAAAAGACGATAAAAGAGTTCAATGAAAAGTATCAATCAATAGACGCCCTATGGGGAGGGGCAGTATCGGCATATATTGGCACAAAAGATATGGATGCACAGCAATACATGGAAAATTTGACTAATGTACAAACATATTGTGTAAAGCAAATATTGGATATCACTAGCCATAAAGTGCAAGTGCCACAAGTAAAAGGGCACGATAGAGTACTTGAGGAACCAACATTTATTGGGCGCCATAAAGACGATTTATTAATTTAGGCATAAAATGCCTATTTTTTTTTGTTCAGCTTTATAATAATCAGTATAGCCTAATTATTGTCTACTTAATTATGCAGTGTAAATTAGCAAATGTTTATGGCTACGATTTTTTAATTTCCCAACACATTTTATGGTGTTGCATTTAGTTTGTAATTTTGATTAATTGTTTAGATATCAAAAGTAAAGTTGGGGTCATTAAATCAACAAAATTCTACACAGTACTCTTATAAAAGCAATTTTCAACAAAACTTATGGCAAAATAAGATTGACATTATTCCTAAAACTCAGTAAAATACTTATATGGAAAATTTTAATAATAATGAGCCTAATGTTATAAAAAATAACGGAGCAGGTGATTTGGGAGCGGGGAACCAAACAATTCAAGAAAATATTCAACAAGATAGTTCTTTAGAGGTGGATGATTTTATTCAACAAAAAAGCGAGGAACAACAAGGTAATGAGGAAAAAACAGCGCCCCAAGTTGAAACTTTTGCTGAGCAGGAATCAAAACAGCCTATTTTTTCTAAACAATATTTTAGGTATAGATTTAGTAAGCAGTACATACAAAGCAACATAAAAAATGTTTATAAAAAATACATAACTTTTTTTGCTATTGTGGCGGTAGTTTTAGCGCTCGATTTAATATTAAAAAGTGTTTTTGACCAAAAAGAATATGATTTTATTGAAGGTTTTATAGGTATTAATGGCTTTGCGCATAACACAGGGGCTGCGTTCTCACTATTTTCAAACGCAACAGTATTTTTGCTTGTTTTATCAATAGTATGTTTGTTGCTTTACTTTATGTTTGAGTATTTAACAATGGATAATTGTCGAGGCTACACATTTTATGTGGCAACATCCTTAATGGTGGGGGGTACGCTTGGCAATTTAATAGATAGGGTAGCATTTGGGTATGTTCGTGATTTTATTGAGTTAGAATTTATTGATTTTCCAATATTTAACATAGCCGATTGTGCATTGACTGTTGGTGTAATATTGCTTATAGTGTGGCTAATTTTTTTAGAGGGGAAAGAAAAGAAAAATGCAAAAAATCATTTATGAAAATTCGGTTCCTATGCGTCTAGATACTTTTTTATCTGAAAAATTAAAAGAAGTATCTCGCTCTCAACTAAAAAAACACATAGATAACGGCGAAGTTTTGGTCAATGATAAAAAAGTAAAGGCGGGCTTTGCACTACAACAAAACGATGTTATAACAATAATTAATTTGCAAAACCCCCAAATAGACCTCACTCCGCAAAACATACCTTTAGATGTTATATTTGAAAATGAGGACTACGCAATAATCAATAAACCGCAAGGAATGGTTGTGCATCCAGCGGTGGGCAACTACAATGGCACACTTGTAAATGCTCTGCTTTACCGCATAAAAACTTTGAGCGATGTAAATGGCGAATATCGCCCCGGAATTGTGCATAGGCTTGATAAAGATACATCGGGGCTTATTGTGATTGCAAAAAACGATAAAGCGCATAGAATTTTAGCAAAACAAATTGAAACAAAGCAGTGTAAGCGATATTACCTTGCACTTGTTGAGGGAATTGTGCGGGAGGGGGGAGTGATACAAACAAACATAGCGCGTAGCCCTAAAGATAGAAAAAAATTTGCGGTATGTAAAGATAATCAAGGCAAGTGTGCTACAACCATATTTAAGGTAGTAAAGAATTATAAAGATTTTACCTTGCTAGAGTGTGAACTAAAAACTGGGCGCACCCATCAAATACGCGTGCATTGCAATTATATTGGGCATCCAATAGTGGGCGATTTCGTGTATGGATATAAAAAACAAAAATTTAAGACAAATGGGCAGTTGTTGCACGCTTATAAATTATCTTTGCTAGATCCAAGCACTAAAGAACCTAAAACTTTTGAGTGTCCATTGCCAGATTATTTTACTGATATTCTTAAAAAATTGGATAAAGTTAAATAATAAAACGCAAATATAATTAACAAAAAAGTTGTATATTATATTGTTTGTATTAAAATTGCGATTGAATATTGCTTATTTCGACAAATTGCAGGCAAAAATTGTAAATTAAATCGTAAAAACCGTAGACAAAAGATATTATTTTTGATATAATATTTTATATTGATATTTATAAGGAGAATTGGAATTATGAAAGGTGATTTTGGTAAGTTCTTAAACTTGCTTGCGTTTGTAGGCATAATAATGGTTGCTGTTGCACTATTAATCGCACAAATTGCTAATTGGATAGGTTCTGGTGGTGGTTCACTTGTAACAGCACTAACACTTGTGGCAAACTTTATTGCCTACTTAATAACATCTATCGCAGCATTTTACTATGTGCGTAGTAAAAAGAATGTTTGGGTTACTGTTGTGTTTATAGTAGCATTAATTGTGATGTTTGTATTTATGTTCCTTGTTGGATTGGAAGTATAAACTTAGGATAAAATATGAAAAAGCAAACAATTTATATTATAATTGAATTAACATTACTAGTATTAGCAATACTTTTTATGGCACTATCTAAGGTAGCGCCGGTACTATTGATTATAGGTTTAGGAATGGCTACAATATTTTTTATAGGCTTAAGTATACTAGCTGTTTTGAGCTATCGCAGAGCGAATAGGGAACATAGAAATGAATTGGCAGCTAGTATGTTGCAGGAAACGCAGTTTGATGATGTTGAAATTGAAAATAAAAAGACTAAATATCACAATGATAGACTTTCTCTTGTAATATTTAGCATAGTAGCAACAATAGTATGTTTATATATGTTTATATATTTGCTAATTTAATTTTTGGGCGAACTATCGCTCATTTTTATCGAATTTAGGAGAAAATTATGGAAAACAAAGTTGTTAATAAAGATGAAGAAAAAATAGTACTTAATGTCGAAATGAAGGCAGATGAATGGGAAAAGTCCTTGCAAGAAGCCTACGAAAAGCTTAAAGGCAAATACAATATCGAAGGTTTTAGAAAGGGCAAAGCGCCTAGAAAGGTCATCGAAAATTTTTACGGTGAAAATGTTTTTTACGAGGAAGCTTTTAATAAGACTATAACAGATTTTTATATTAATTATTTGCAAGAAAATAAAGATGTGAAGCCCCTAAAAAACTATCCCGAGTTTACAATAGATGAAATTGGTAAAGATGGTTATAAAGTTACAATGACTATAACCCTTACACCAAAAGTTACCCTAGGTGAATACAAAGGCTTAGAGGTTAAAAAGGTTGTTCATGCAGTAAGTGAAAAGGATGTAGACCACGAAATAGAGCATATGCTAGCATCTCAAGCAAAGCAAGTTGATTGCGAGGATGCCGATAAAGTGCTTGAAAATGGGGACATTGCTGTTATAGATTTTGATGGCACTATAGATGGCGAGCGCTTTGATGGAGGAATGGCAGAGGATTATCCTCTTGAAATAGGCTCTCATAGTTTTATAGATAATTTTGAGGAGCAAATGCTTGGGATGAAAAAGGGCGATACAAAGGATATAAAAGTCACATTCCCTAAAAATTATGGAGCCAAAAATTTGGCTGGCAAAGATGCTGTATTTTATGTTACTGTAAAAGAAATAAAGCAAAAACAAATACCAGAACTTACCGATGAGTTTGCTAAATCTATGGGTGAATTTGAGGATGCAAAAGCTTTGCGCGCTTTTATTAAATCGGCTTTGGAAAAGCAGGCTCAAACGCGTTCTCAGCACGAAACCGAAAATGCGCTTGTCGATAAAATAGTTGCAAATTCTCAAGTAAAAATACCAGATGAGATGGTTGAGGCGCAACTAGATGCTATAATGCATGACTTAAGCTATAGACTAATGTATCAAGGCATCACCTTGGAGCAGTACGCAGATATGATGCAAACTACTGTAGATAAAATTAGACAAGAGAAAAAAGCCGATGCAGAAAATGCTGTTCGTACCCGTCTAGTTCTTGAGGAGATAATTGAAAAAGAGGACCTCAAAATATCGCAAGAGGAAATAGATGCAAAAATTCAAGAACTAGCACTAAATGCGCACAAAAATGTAGATGAATTCAAAAAGTCATTACCAAATCAACAACTCGATTATATAATTAACGATATTATTGTCAATAAATTATATGATTTCCTTGCTAAAGAAAATAAATTCGTAGATTAATTTAATAGAGAGGTTAGTATGATAATACCATCAGTCATTGAAAAAAATCCTAATGGAGTGTTTAATTATGATATCTATTCAAGGCTACTTGAGGATAGAATAATTTTTTTGCCCCCTCAACCAATTAATGCAGAAATTGCAAATTCTGTAATTTCGCAAATGCTTTATCTAGAAAGTAAAGATGCTAAAAAGGATATTTTTCTTTATATAGATAACCCAGGCGGGGAAGTTTATAGCGGTATGGCTATAATAGATACTATGAACTTTATATCCTGCGATGTATCTACATTTTGTGTAGGGCTTGCAGCGTCAATGAGCGCTCTCATTTTAACAAGTGGGGCAAAAGGTAAGCGCTTTGCGTTGCCACATAGCAGAATTATGATACACCAACCACATTCCTATGCCGAAGGGCAGGTTACCGATATCTTAATTCAGGCGCAAGAGGCTCAGAAACTTAAAGAGGAAAGCATTGATATCATTGTTGCTACCACAGGAAAGTCTAAAGAAATTGTCACTAAAGATGTGGACCGCGATTTTTATATGACCTCAGTTGAGGCAAAAAAATATGGTCTTATAGATGATATTATGGCAAAAAGGCCAGTTAAATAATAGGAGATTTTATGGCATATAGTAAAGAACTTAGATGCTCATTTTGTGGGCGCACAAAGAGTGAAGCAGGTAGGCTTGTTTCGAACGCAGAAGGCGATATTTGTATTTGCGATACTTGCGTTAGAGTGTGCAGGGAAATTTTGAGCGCGGATGAACGCTCGTATAGCTCTAGCGAAAAAGTGAACTTGCTACCACCTGACGAAATCAAGGCGTTTTTGGATGAATATATAGTGGGGCAGGATGATGCAAAACGCATTTTATCTGTTGCGGTATATAACCACTACAAAAGAATTAACTATTTAATTGATAATAAGGGTGATGATGCTGTTGAATTAGATAAAAGCAACATCTTGTTAATTGGTCCTACTGGTAGTGGTAAAACTTTGCTTGCTAAAACACTTGCTAAAATTCTTGATGTGCCCTTTGCTAGTGCAGATGCCACAACACTTACAGAGGCAGGCTATGTAGGTGACGATGTCGAGAATATTTTGCTAAAACTCATTGTTGAGGCAAAATTTGATGTAAAAAAGGCAGAGCGTGGCATTATTTACATCGATGAAATTGATAAAATTGCTAAAAAATCGGAAAACAGGTCAATAAGCAGGGATGTTTCGGGCGAGGGCGTGCAACAAGCATTGCTTAAAATTTTGGAAAGCACTGTTGCAAATGTTCCGCCACAAGGTGGACGCAAGCACCCTCAGCAGGAAACAATTCCTATTGATACCACAAATATCTTGTTTATTTGTGGTGGGGCTTTTGTTGGACTTGATAAGATTGTCGAGGAGCGCAAAAACGAGAAAAAGACCGTTGGTTTTGTTGCACTACCAAATGAGGAGAGTGACCAAAGTGATTATAAGTTTGTAAAGGATATTCAACCTCAAGATTTAATTAAATTTGGACTTATTCCAGAGTTTGTGGGTAGATTGCCAGTTGTAACAGGCTTGCAACCACTTGACGAAAAATCTTTGATAAATATAATCACTAAGCCTAAAAACAGTATAATCAAACAATATAAACAGATGTTCAAATTAGATGATGTCGAGCTAGAGTTTACTGATGACGCTATACAATATGTAGCGCAAAGGGCTATAAAATTGGGCACCGGTGCTAGGGGTCTGCGAACTATTATGGAGGAAAGTATGCTGGAACTTATGTATATGATTCCTTCCGATAAATCAATAAAAAAGATAGTAATTACCAAAGACTATTTGGATAAAAAGGGCGAACCACAAATAACGCGTGGCGAAGTAGTTGCAAAAATAGAAAAACCAAAGGCTAAAAAGACGCAACCAAAAATAGATATAAAGGTTGTGCATAATTAGAAAGAAAACTTTATGAATAGTTTAGTAGTAAATTAAAATATTAATTATAAATTTTTTTATTATTTGTCTATTACTATATAGATTAAATCGCTAGTATTTTAATATAATAAAAGAAGGCTTTAGCCTTCTTTTTATATAGTGATTGTAATTGGAGCAGGTGAAGGGAATCGAACCCTCACGACAAGCTTGGGAAGCTTGTGTTCTACCACTAAACTACACCTGCATACTGTGCATCCGTTGTTGTTGCCTTCAAATAAAGTAGCCATCAACTTGCCAACTCCCCCAAAGCGCCCTTGTGGCACATATCAGCTCCTCCTTAATGCTGCTGCGGTCAAGCTCTGACATGGTTCGAAGGTTAATATTGCACAAGACCTTGAGTTCAACATTGTAAATTGATACTTGCAGTATTTGATAGACACCGAAAACGGCATTCAGTCCTACTATAGCGGATTGTAGGAATAGGGCACCGCTAGCTCCCCACCTAGCACAGCTCTTTTATTATATCATATTCATAATTACAAAGCAAGCAATTTTTATAAAAAAATAAAATTGGCTTTTTGTTATAATAACATTTTAATATCAAAAGGCGTGTAAATCAATTTTATTCAAACATATTTGATTAGGTAAATTGTTTATTGAAATGGTTTTGTGCGCTTTAAGCTACTTTATCACATTTACTTTGCACCCTCCTTTACTTATTTGCAGAGTTTCAAATAAAAATTTAGTTTATTGCATTGTTTTAAGTTTTAATTATAAACGAGTTTACGCAACAAATTTTAAGCATTATGGTATTTTGCTTATAAAATTACTCAAAATATAGTAGAATAATAAATAACTTTTGGCAATAGTATTGCATTTTAGTTTAAATTGTGATAAACTATAAGCAAACAAAGGAGAGATTGTATATGGCTATAGATAGTTTGAGCCCAGAAGAAGAAATTGCTTTATTAAAAGCTTTTAACGAAAGGAAAGAAATAGATTTCAATTTGTTAAGAGAATATGTCTCGGGCAAAACCCCAATGAATGTTCTTATGAACTGCATCAAATCTGATAGCGCAAGAGCAAAAGCTGATGGCAAGGTGGATTCTAGTACATCTAGAGTTACACTAAAGATGTTTATAGAATATTTGATGCAAATGCGCTTTGTTACAGGACAAAATTTTGATTCTATGATAAGCGCTAAAGATGTTGCAGAAAAAAAATTAAGGCTTGCACCTTATGCAATACCCGTATATGATAAAGATGGCAATGTGTATTATGATCCATCTATGATTATAGATGTAAAGCCAAGAGGAATACTTAAACTTGAAAAAAGCGAAGTCTGCGATGATAAGGTTGTTGATAAAATACAAAGCGAATCTATGGATGCTGTTTTAGCAATTTGTGATGAATTATCTAAAGTGACTGGTATCAAGTTGCATCCAACATCTGGCCCTAGAGGCGCAAATATTTTTATGCACTCCAGAGCATCCTCAATTAAACATTCAGCAAAAATGATTTTAAGAGGCGAAAAATTTAATAATTTGAGCGGAGTGCTTTATATGAGGACGGATGATCTTAATCCTTCTCAAATATTAACAAGATATATTGCTCAATGTGCTACTATGTCTATAAGTACTAGCATCAATAGTTTTGAAAGAGAGTTGCAAAAGGATCGTGACTATTTAGGTTTGCCTCTTGAGGAAAAACAAGAATTGCTTAACAAGTATAGAAAGGCTTTTAAGGATAATACAACTTTTCACAGCAATATTCATGCGATTTGTTCCGATTTAATTTCTAGTGAAATTATAAAAACTGTGCCTAATCTTACTGCTCAAGAAAGATACACTCTTTCGCAAGGGTTTATATTGAGTGCGGCACAAAGAATAAATGGGCTTGAAGATTATGTAAATGATCCATACTTAATGAAGTTTATTGCAAGTACTGTAACAGATTCTATAAGTAGATACAACGCAAATTCAAAATTTACGGCTGCTGACATAAGAAAAGTGTACGAGGATATGCTTTTTACAAAAAGGTCTAGGACTACAACAAGAGATAATGCTACTTTTGGTGAGTATGATTTGCCTACCGCTAGTAAAATGGAATATACCTTAACTCCAGTTGAGTTAGTAAGAGAAGCTGATAAAACTGCAGAAACGCCAGGAGCTGAAGCTGGTGCTGGAGTTGGTACATCGACTGAGGCTGGTGCAGAGGCTGGAGTAGGGGCTGAAGTTGGCGCTCCAGCTGCTAGTGCTTCAGCAGAAGAACATGAAGCTAGTGTAGGTGTTAGTACTGGGGCATCAGCAGAGCCTGGCATAGGTGATGATTCTGGTACAACTGACGAAGCGTCTGATCATATACATGTCAGTCGTTATATGTCAGAGGGTCCATCTAGTACAGCAAGTTTTGGTGCTGTATCTCCTGCTGTTGACGCAGAAGATGCTGAAATCTTGGTTGGAACTCCGCCAACAAGCGCCTTATCTGATGTCGAAATGGTAATTAACCCAATAGAGGAAAATACTGAAGACGCTGAAATTATAAAAGATGAAACAGAACCGTCTACTCTAGATTCTACAGCTGAAAGTGATATTAATGATAATGTAGAAACTGAAAATTTCGATTACGAAGAAAATATCAAAAGGACAAAAGAGCACTATGGTATCGGAGAATCTTCGATAGGAACCGAAATAAAGGGGACTACAGGTGTTGCACCTACTGCTCCGCTTAAGGTAGAGGAACATAAAATTGAAGAGAAAAAACCTGAAGTTAGTATTGAGGAAATAAGAAATCGAATCGAAGCATTGGATCTTATAAATGAAAATCAAATAAAATTGTTAGACGGCACTATTCTAGAAAGATATGGTGATGGTGATGGATGGGTATTAAAAACCAAAGATGGCAAATACATAGAAAATTCTCCTTTATCTATGGAGTTAGTGCCAACATCTATAAATGATGGCATAGTGGTATTAGACTTGGATACCCTACTGCAGAGTGTTTTGAGTGCTGATACTTCGCCAGAGGAAAAAATTCGTTTTGTAAATCAAGTGCAAAACTATGTTGAATATTATGGCGAGAAAAAATCGGCTGAAAACGATTCAAATGAAGGTCTGGTGACTGATGATGAGCGTGATGCTAGATATTTAGACGCAATTAAAAAATGGAATCAGGCACAAGTTGAAAATTTGCATATCCAATTAATTGATTTGGTTGAAAAAGGTGAAAGAGCTTGGGGCGTTGGACCAAAGGAAAATACAAAAGCAGATTTTATGTCAAAAGTAATCCCTTCTAAGGATGTAAAACGAGACAACATACATAAGGCTGAAACGACTCCTGAAGTTTTACCAGAGGAAAAGGTTGAGAATGCTGAGGTCACTGATGATGTTCCAGAAATAAGTGCTGATGCATTAGAAGTCAAGAAAAGTATGGCGCTTGTTGTTATTGATGCTAGTAAAGATAAAGTAGCAGGGTTAACGCCCGATGAACAAGCTGAAAATAAAAAAACCGCCGAAATTATAAATAATGCAGCAGCAGTTATGGCAAAGATAAAAAATCCTGAGCATGTTAAAAGTATAGATGATCCGTCACAAGTTGGAATAATAGTGGCAAGCAAAGGGACATATGGCTCTAAGTCTTATGCACAAATTGAAAATAATGTTATGAAGTTTATAACTGACAGCATGTCTAAAGCACTTGCTGAAAAGAGCCGACAAGATAAAAAGAAAGTAGCAGATATTGAGGATACCAATTCATTTGCATTCAAAAGAGCGCAAAAAATTGCTGGAACCCAAGCATCAATGGAAAGCTTATTCAATAATTGCCATCGTGGAGATATGAAAACTAAGATTGCAAGCCACAATCTAGTAGGAGAAATGTTAACCTCCAGTGACTATTCCGAAAGTTTGGAAGGGCATAATGTGCTTATACTAAATCAAATTGCTCTTGAAGAAAAAGAAAATATAATGCGAACTTACAAGCGCTTTAAGGAATCAGATAATTTATCTAGTAAAGAGAAAGAATTGTTACAACAATGGGAACAATCTAAATCTGCATCTGGTTTTGTAAACTTTTTTGCAAATTCAGTATTGCCGAATAGCAATATTGCTAAAGAAGAATATAAATCTTCCATCCCATCCATCGGAAAGCTTTTAGATGTTGACGATTTGGAAAATGGTAAAACTGTTAAATATGCTAATGTGATTAAAAATAGAACTAAACTAATAACTAGAACAGTATCTGGCAATCAGACAATTTATGAAAATTTGGTTGCAAAAGATCCTAATGGTTTTATGCAAGTTTTTGGTAATTTTGTGCAAAGAGATGAAGCGGCTGATAAACATGGAACTAAGTGTTTTAGAATTTATGATGTTGTTCCTAAAGGGAATAACGATGCCAAGATAATTTCAAAACAAATTTATTCTGAAAGTAATTTATTGCTCGAAGATAAAATACTATTGCACAAATATTTACTAAATAAAGATCATATTGAAAAATCGTTAGAGAATGGCGGTTATATAGGGAGTTTTGAGTCGTACGGTAAAACGAATGTTGTCGTAGATGCTAAAAAAGCAGAATTATTTAAGCAAGATATGCAAAAACAAAAAAATACAGGTAAGGAATAAAGGAGATTATTATGGAAGCAACAAATATAGATGCAAATGATCCTAAAATCATCGAATTATGTTTTCATGTTTTGGAAACAATGATTATCAAAACTGATGATAAAAACATAACTGAAGTAATTAAAATTGCACAAATTATGAATGAGGTTGCACAAAGTGGAGCGTATCCAGATGAATTAAAATACGCTTATACTGATGCGTTAACAAAACTCAATACTCTTAATGATGATTTACTAAAAGATTTGAGAGATATGTTAAAAACCGATGATTAGTTAACAGAAACTGCAAAGAATAACTATTATCTTTGCAGTTTTTTTATATGGTTTTTAATAGGTATATCGTAAGTTTTGCTATGCTCTTTCTGCTAAAATATTAATTTCCACGAATTTTATAGAACATTTTATATATATTTTAATGTACTATGGTAGTTGTGTTGAAACTTATTAATTGTTTATTAATAAAGCAAAATAAGAGCGTTGTAGCATAATGAAAATAAATCTGTTTTGCACTATCATAAAAAGTTTTACAATGAATATTGACGTAAATGAATATATTTACGAGTTGGATGGGGGATGAGAATGCAATTTTTATTTTCCTAACCATAATTTATGGTTAAACCATTCAATTAGATTGATTAATACCTAATTATATGGTAAAATATAAAAACGAGGAAATTTATGATTAATAAAGATGATAATAGTAATGCAATGAGATTTATAACGGCTTATAACACAATCGACAATGCTTTGCGCTCTATATATAATTTTAAGAGGAGTATGAGCTACGCGGATATGATCAGGCGTGCAGCGTCACTCAACTATGTTGTTAGAAAATACGAGGATAAACTTGTCGATTATGGCAGGTTAAGGAATGCGATTGTGCACAGTAGCTACGAGGATGTAATTATAGCAGAACCGCACAAAGACGTATTAGAGGAATTTGAAAAAATAGCAAATTTGTTGAGCACACCACCTAAAGCATTACCTTCTATTGCTTCTAGAGATGTAAAAACGTTAGAATCCAATACTCCACTTGCAACAGTTTATAAACTGATGTATCAAAATGGCTATAAAAATATACCTATATATGGCAACAACGCTTTAATAGGGGTAGCAAACGCCGGCAAACTTGCCGAAATAGTGGGGAGGGTACTTGATGCTGGGGATAATTTGCAAGAATTTGTGCAAGAAACAAAAATTGGCGATGTGCTTATGGAGGCAGTTGACGATAACTACTATGTAATTTGTAGTAGTAAGGTTACCATAGAGCAAGTAATGGAGCTATTTAATTCGAACCGAAAACTTTTAGTTGTTTTAATTACTCCTAATGGAGTTTTAACCGAAAGGCCTATTGGTATTATTACGGTGGGCGATGTAGTAGATATGAATAAAATTTTAGACTTATATTGAGGCGATTATGAATGTAGATGAAATGATTATTTATGAGGATAATCACATTATGGTGGTTGTTAAGCCACAAAATATACCTAGCCAAGAGGATGCTAGCAAGGATAAAGATATGCTAACCATCCTTAAAGAATATATAAAACAAAGAGATAACAAAGCGGGTAATGTATATTTAGGGTTAGTACACAGATTAGATAGACCTACAGGCGGGGTAATGGTGTTTGCTAAGACTAGTAAGGCAGCTTCTAGGCTTTCGGAGCAAATAAGGAATGGTGGATTTGAAAAAAAATATCTTACAGTTTTGGATGGAACGCCTAAAACAAACAAAGGGCATTTAGTGCATTATTTAAAAAAGAATGAGGTTGATAATATTGTAGCAATAGTACCTAGTTTAACTACAGGAGCAAAGTGTGCTGAACTCGATTATAATGTTTTGGATACAAAAGACAATTTAAGCTTAGTTACAGTGCATCTATTAACAGGTAGGGGACATCAAATTCGTGTGCAAATGAGTGCAATAAAATGTCCTGTGTTTGGTGATTCTAAATATGGTAAAGGGGATAAAAAGCACAATTTAGCACTTTGGGCTTATAATCTACAATTTGAACACCCCATTAAGCAAGAAAAAATGAATTTTATTGTGTATCCGCCAGATGATTTATATCCTTTTAATTTATTTGATATAAATAGGTTTCTAAATCTAAAACAAACGCCTATTGAGTATTGAAGCGGTAAAATGTCTTTAGGCAAATCCAATAAGTAGTACGAATATATAAATTTATAATTGATAAGAAATGTTGTTCTGCAACATTTTTTGGTTCTTTATTATTAATGGGGGTATAGTGAGTTATAGATTCGAACTTTTGCTAAGCTCTTTTCGCTTAATTTTTGATACCCCCCCACGAATATTGTAGAACACATTTTTTATTTTATAAAACAATATAATATTTATTTTTTTATAATTATATTGGTTGCTTACTAAAATTTTAAGCAATATACGACTTATTTTTGTGGGGCGTATTGCAATTAAAGAATATTCAGTTAAATAAAAATATTTATACATTATTTTATGTATTCTAAAAATTTCTTAAAATAAAAGCTATAAATATAATTTTACAAATATTTACAAAAAAATACAAAACATTTTATTTTATAACAATTTCTCAATGATATAATTTGCTTATGGAAGCAAAGAAAAAGGAAATTATAAAGTTTGTAGTAAAATACCTTGCGTTCTTTTTTATGATGGTAGTGCTAAACTCTGCCTCGCTAAACAACAATTTGCAACCTTTTGGTTTTGCAATGTTTTTTGCGCTTGTTTGGTGCAATCAAAATATATACTGTGTGGCAATAACATACTTTTTATCTTGTTTAGTAATGGGCTTTAACGAAGTAAATATAATTTGCAGTGCTAGTACTATACTGATATTTTTATTTTGCTATTTTTTACATTATAAATTAAAAAAGCCTCTTAACATATGGCTAATTTTAGTTTATAGTTTTTTAAGCCAAATAGCGTTTATGTATTTTAATATAGATAGTTTAGATGGGCTATTTTATTGTTTAGCATATTTAGCGGTGGGAATTATTTTTTTGCTTGCTACACTAATATTTTTTCAGGCAGTTATAAGGAAAAAGCTAAAAAATTTTATATTAGATGAAAATGTTTGTGCATTTGTTTTTCTTGCAATATTTTCTTTAGGATTATCTACATTTGAATTTTTTTACATAAACTTACTATCAATTTTTGCTTTATTATTGTTGCTTTTTTTACGAAAAGTATCAAAAAGCACAATGCTATTAAGTGCAATAGTAATGGGTTTGGGTGCTAGCCTAAATGCGTTTTACACAGGTTTGTTGTTTGTTTTTGCAAGTTATGCTATTATAATTTGGATATTTGCCGATAAAAATCCTATATTTTTAATACTTGGCTTATTGTTTATTGATTTGTTTGTAGGGCTATATTTGCAAGTGTTGCCGGTTTATCACTATCAATCTTTAATTGCTGTTTTAATTGGATGTGGTATTTTTATGCTAATACCTAAACGGCAATTGAATGATATTATAAGTTATATATCCTCTAACGATAAATCGAATTTAGTCGAAAATATAATGAATGTATCCACTAAAAAGTTAAATAGGCGTTTACTGGAAGTAGCTGAAATTTTTAGTGAACTACAAAATCAGTTTAGGGCGATGTCTAAGGGCAATTTGAGCGAGGAGGAATTGGTTGATACAATTTCTCAAGAAATTGTGCAAAAAAATTGTCAAAATTGTAAGGAGCAAAATAGGTGTTTAAGACTAAATAATCGCGAAACTATGCAAAACATAAAAAACCTTGTTTTTATGGGGCTAAAAAAGGGCAAACTAACATTGATGGATGTTGAGGAAAGATTTTCGAAAAATTGTATTAAGCTAAACGCGCTAATACCATATCTTAATGAGTTAATTTTAGAGTACAAAAAGTATGAGAATAGCGTTAATCGCGCTGATACCAGTCGCAACATAGTTGCAAGAAGTTTTGGTGGAGTAAGTGGAGTTTTAGAGGAACTTGCCGATGAAATCAATGTCAAAATAAAGGTCGATTCAAACTATGAACGCGAGCTTATGGATGAATTGACCTGCGAGGGCATACAATGTAAGGAAGTTTTAATATATCAAAAAGAATACAATACAACTGTTGCTTTACTAGTAAAAAATGATAATTTATATAAAAGCAAGCTTAATAAAATAGTATCTAGTGTGCTGGATATGAATATGTATTTAATTTCGGCAACTACCAGTGATTTTCCTAATTATAGCAGTGTAATATTTGGTGTAGCACCGAAGTTTGATGTGATTTATGGTGTGGCTTCTCGCACTAAATACAATAGTTCTGCTAGTGGAGATACACATTCTTTTCTAAAAATCGATAACGATAAATTTTTGTTTGCGCTTTGCGATGGTATGGGCAGTGGCGACAATGCAAAGAGGGCAAGTACAATTAGTATAGGCATTATAGAAAATCTTTATAAGGCGGGCTTTAATTCGGAAACTGTAATAGATTGTGCCAACAACCTACTAACTATGGCATCCAACGATATCTTTACTGCAATTGATTTGGGGGTATTGGACCTTAAAAATGGTGGTTGTGATATCATAAAAATAGGTGCGCCTTTAGGTTTTATAAAACACAAGGAAAGTACAGAGATTATTGATGCTGGAGCATTGCCATTGGGTATACTAGATGAACTTAAACCTAGTGTGTCAAAGTATGTTTTGTCACATGGGGATAATATTATTTTAATGACCGATGGAGTATTGGATGCTTTTAACGATGAGGAACTCCTAAAAAATCACATCAATAATCTAGAAATCATCAATCCTCAAACTTTAGCCGAAAATATTTTGAACGAGGCAGTCCACCTTAATAACGAAGCGCCTAATGACGATATGACTGTATTTGTTATTAGAATTTTGGAAAGAAAAGGTTAAAAATCTAAAAATCTTTATAAAAATAGTTGTATTTTTGTCAATCTTGTGCTATAATACAAACATTAAGTTATAGATTGTTTTAGGAGCAAAATATGAATTTAAGTTTATTTCAAATGTTGGCAGATGGGCCATTACCTAATTGGGTGACAACATCGTTTCCTATCATACAAATAGTGCTAGTAGCAATAATTGCACTGTGTGCAATAGCATTGATAGTGTTGGTCTTTTGTCAGGAATCTAATTCAAACGGTTTGGGCTCTCTTGGTGGGGCGGAAAATAGTTTTTATTCTTTGAACAAAGGCAACTCGCGTGAAGGTAGATTAAAAAAATGGACATATATACTTGCTGGTATAATATTTGTACTAACAGTGTTGTACTTTATATCATTTGCTATCTATCACGGTTGATAGTATTAATAAGCACCTCGAGGGGGTGCTTTTTTATTCGGTTTTATAGCAAATAACTAAAAATCAAAATTATTGCAAACATCTGTTTGTGTTGAGGGCAACTTTAATTGTATTGTTTGCAAATGATTTTTCTAATTCGAATAATGAGCATTGGTATATCATCCAACGCAAATAAAATATTCTTTATTTTTATTGCTTTTTAGCAAAATATTTAGTACAATATAAAAAAGGAATTATTATGGATAAACAAAAAATTATTGATATTTACAATAGTCAAAAATCTAACGGCATTTGCACAGTAAAAACGCTTTCGCAAGCTGTAGCAAATACAATGGGTTTAGATGAGGAGGCAGCAGAATATCAAGTAAAATTATTGATTGATAATGGAGATTTGGTGTTCGACTTAAACTCTAAAAGCCTAAAAACGCCTCAAGAGCTAGGGCTTGTACAAGGAATATTAACAAAAAATCCTAAAGGCTATGGTTTTGTTTCAGTAGAGGGGCAGGCAGAGGATATTTTTGTGCCATCTGTGTTTATGGGCAAAGCTTTGTATGGCGATAGGGTGCTTGTCGAAATTGTTGACGATAAATTTAACGAAGGAAAAACTTGTGGCATCATTCGCGCTGTAACAGGTCACACTACAAAAAATATAGTGGGCACAGTGGAAAAGCATGGCAAAAAACTGTATTTGGTGCCAGATGATGCTGATAGGTATCCTATGATAGAAATTGAACCCAACTTTACGCTAGATGCTTTGCCAAACGATAAAGTTGTTGTTAAAATACAAAGCTACGAGGATAAATTGCCTCATGGAGAAGTGGTAGAAATTTTAGGTGATAGCTATGATGCATCTGTGCAGGTTAGAGGGCTACTTCGTTCCTACGACCTAAACGAAAATTATCCCGAAAAGCAAGTTGAGTATGCTAAAAAAATACCACAACAAGTTTTGCCAGAGCAAATTGAGGGTAGATTAGATTTGCGTGACCAACTCATTTTTACTATTGATGGAGACGATGCGAAAGATTTTGATGATGCTATTTCGTTAACTATAAATGATGATGGTACCTATCATTTGGGCGTTCATATTGCAGATGTTTCAGAGTATGTTAGCCCCAATTCTGTGCTGGCAGAGGAAGCTTATGCAAGGGCAACGAGCAATTATTTTCCAAGATTAGTTATACCAATGCTACCTACAGAGCTATCTAATGGTATATGTTCATTAAATCCACAGGTTGATAGATTGACACTATCGGTATTTATGGATATTGATAAAAATGGGCGCGTGCTCAATTTTGATATCAATAAGGCTGTTATAAACTCCAAGGAGAGGATGACATATAAAAACTTCCAGAAAATTTTGGACGGCGATAAAGAGATGCTACTAAGATATCCGCATCTTATAGAAATTGCTCGTAATATGGAAAAGTTATCCGATATTTTATCTAAAAATAGGGATAAGCGTGGCGAATTGAATTTTGATTTGCCTGAAACCGAAATTATTTTAGATGAAAATAATGAAGTTGTGGATATTCAAGCGTATCCTATCGAAAAATCTAACCAATTAATCGAAAGTTTTATGGTTGTCACGAACGAAGCTGTTGCTGAATTTATGGGCAAAATGAAAATCCCCGGCATATATAGAGTTCACAACATTCCTGACCCAGAAAGGCTAGCATCCTTTAACAGATTTTTAGGACAGTACGGTTTAGCAATTAAATGTGAAGGCGATGACCTTGCTGAAATAAAACCGCTTGATTTCCAAAGGCTTTTGAAAGAAATAGAGGATAAAGATTACGGCGAGGTTGTGCGTAAAGTTGCACTGCGTAGCACCAAAAAAGCGTACTATGATGTGGAAGATTTAGGACATTTTGCTCTTGCTAATAAACATTATTGTCATTTTACTTCACCTATTCGTAGATTACCAGACCTTATTATTCATACAATAATAAAAGAGTATCTCGATGGAAAACTAAATGCAGAACGAAAAAACTACTGGGAGCGCTATACTGTAGAACTTGCACGCAATTCGAGCGAAAAAGAGCGCAATGCCGATGAAGCGGAACGCACTGTAAATGACTACTATATGTGTAAATATATGGCAAAATTCCTTGGCGAGGAATTTGAAGGTAAAGTTAATGGCGTAACAGCAGATAGAATTTTTGTGGAGTTGCCTAACACTGTTGAGGGCGCTATTTCTGTAGCAGATTTACCTTTTGATAATTATGTGCTAGATGAGGATTTACACAGATTGGATGGTGAGCATTTGTCTTTTAGAATGGGGGATACTCTAAAAGTAAAAGTTTTGAGTGTCAATGAAACAGCAAGACAAATTAACTTTGGCTTAGTGCGCGATTTTGTTAAAGATTATCCTACAGTTAATATGGAGCGCGAACCTATTATAAGGAAAAAAGTATATGAACAAAATGGAGAATCCTATTTTGTTGAAAGGCGCAGTCGAGATGAATCTAAACAAGATTTTTTAAGACGAATAGGCAAAGAGGATACATCCGCTAGGCGCAGCAATTCTCGCCCGCATCGAGATAAAGGACATAAAGATAGAGGGAAAGGTAAAAGACAACAAAATAGGTATTTTGAGAATTATGAAGGTGATAGCAAGAGATTCCAAAATAAAAAAAAAGAAAGTGAACCATTAAGTACGCGTAGGAATTTTAGAGAAAATAAGTATTTGAAACCTAAAGATAAAGATGGCGAAAGCCTAGATAAATCATAAAAAAAGTCAAAAATATCAAAAAGTGATGAAAAAATCGTTATTTTTTGTAAAAAACATTAAATTTTTCAAAAAGGGTATTGCAAAATTTATATTTTGTGATATAATACAGGTGTAGTGAATTGTGAAAGTCATTGCTACGAACAAAAAAGCGCGTTTTGAGTACGAAATCTTAGAAACTTATGAGGCAGGCATTGTTTTAATGGGATGCGAAGTTAAGTCTATAAGAGAAGGGCACATCAGTTTAGCAAATAGTTTTGTGCAGTATTCTAAGGGTGAACTGTGGCTAAAAAATTGTTATATTAAAACATACGATAAAACCACATCGTTTTGCCCTGATGAAAGACAGGCAAGAAAGTTACTGCTAAATAAGCGTGAAATACTCAAAATTAAATCACAAATGAGCGAAAAGGGCTTAAGTGTTGTACCGCTAAAAATTTACTTTAATAGTAGGAATCTAGTAAAGGTTGAAATAGCGTTAGCTCGAGGCAAAAAGTTGTACGATAAGCGCAAATCTATTAAAGAAAGAGATCAAAAAAGAGAGCAAGCAAGACAGTTGTGAGCAATGAATTCACTCAAACACGGGGGCGACTTGGCTTCGACATACCAAAATTTGCGTGAAAAAGCGCGCCGAAGTCCCACTTCGTTAAAAGGGAAATTAAATATAAACGCAAATAAAAATGTTTCGGCACCTAATGGTGCAATGGCATTGGCTGCTTAGTCAGAATGCCTAGTCTAATTGCAAATAATCGTTCGTTTACAATTTAGGCTTTAAGTTAGAACGATAGATTAAGGTTATGGTTGTGCCTTAATTGAACTAGGCAACCTATAGCAAAGCGGGTTTTGATTGTGGGCGTTCTTTGTGGAATTTTGAAAACAATCTACGCGCGTAGAAAAGCACTGCAAATTTGGTGTGGACGTGGGTTCAATTCCCACCGCTTCCACCAAATGGAAGTAAAAATAAGGAGAATATTATGATAACGAATATTTTGGCTGGAACAAGTGATTTTTGGGGAGCATTTCTTAATGTTCTAGGTATTGTGGGGTTAATACTTATAGCACTGTTCATTGTCGTATTTGTAGCAGATTGGATTTTGTCAACTATAGATGGCAAGGAAGGTATTTTCTTTAAGAAAAACAAAAATCAGGTAAATAACAATACCACAAATACTACAAATATCACTAATAACTATGGCGATTATAACAAGCCACAAGAAAAAGAGGAATTTGTAAAAACCGAGGAAGTAAAAGAGGAAAAAACTGCTGAGGAAATTGATTTCGAAAAGGCTAGACAAGAGGAATTGGAATTAAATGCTCAACCAGAACCCGAGCTTATTTCAGAACCAGAACCCGAGCCAGAACCTGTAGCGGTTGAATCTAACGAACCTGATTATGACGCAATGATTGAGGAAATTAATACTACTGCGCTTAATGCTTATAGTAAAGTAAAAAGCGAGGAATTCGCTAAAAAAGTATTAGGAGCAGAGAGTGCACAACCTGCAGTTCAAGAACAGGTTGAAGTAGTTGACGAGGTTCAAGAGCCTGTTGAGGAGCCTATTCAGGAGGAACCAGCTGACGAAACTTTAGCTGAAGAAATTGATTTTGGCGATGAAACAGTTGAGGATGAGGAGCCTATTGAGCAAGAGGAAGTTGAGGAACAAGTTCAAACTGTAGAAAATGTTGAAGCTCAAAACGAAATCTTAAGGCGCCTTGAGGAACAGGTTAACGAACTAAAAAAACAACTTGAGGAACAACAACGCGAAAACGAGGAATTAAAGAGAATTGCTGAGGAAGAAAAAGCTAGATTGAACGCTTTAATTGCTAAACGCAGTGGTGATGACGACGACGAAGGTAGAAAGATTATAGATTATGTCGGCAATCTTGATGAGCTTGAAGCGCGTTTGGAAGTTCTAAAGGAAAGATTGAAAGCAAACGAAAAAGAACTAAGAATTAATAAAAAAGAGTATATTCCTTTATCTAGGGTAAAGAAAACTCTTGAAAGTGATAAGAAAAAGTTGCGTAGAAGGGAAGCCATAGTTGCTAAACGCAAGGTATTGCTATATGGGGTTAACAACTATGCCGATATTGATGAGGAAAAGGCAAAAGAACTTAACGAGGAACTTGATTTGCTTGAAGGGTTAAGATTGAGTGTGGCTCATTGCGAGGAAGTTATGGAAGCCAATAAGGATAGATATCCAATACTTGAACACACTAACAAAATTTTAACCGAAACTAATGCGCAAATAAAGGCAGATATCGCGCAGGTTGAGGAAGAGATTGAACAAGCAAAAAAAGCTCAAGATGAGCAACAAGATAATGAATAATAATCAAAATTATCAATATCACATAAGAAAACATAGTATATATAAAATACTATGTTTTTTGTTTTTAGGCTTTATGCAAAAGTTGCGTGTATAGTTTTATAGAAAAGAAAGAGCAATGTATCCGTTTGCAAGTGTAAAATTTATGTAAATTTAATAACAAAAACTTGCATACATTTAATTGATATTTGCGTAAAAATATGTTATCATTTTTGTAGGTGAAGTATAATGAATTTCTTTAAGAAGTATTTGACTTGGAAAAAGAAGGAGCCAGAAATTGTAGGTAAACCCAAAATTGGGCTTGCTTTAAGCGGTGGTGGTGCGCGCGGTTTTGGACATTTAGGTGCTCTAAAGGCTTTTGAGGAGTTGGGAGTAGAATTTGATTGTGTGGCAGGCACTAGTGTGGGCAGTTTGATAGGTGCGTTGTATTGCTATGGTATGAAAGCGGATGAAATTATCGAAAAAGCGTTACAACTTAAAGTGAAAGACATTAGAACTTCTAAAATTATGTTTGTGCCTTCAAAGACGAATAAACTTGAGGAACTTATTATATCGTTTATGGGCGATATTGATATAAAGGACTTAAAAAAGCCTTTTTGTGCTATTGCTGTAGATATGATTAGTGGGGATGAAGTCGTGTTTTCGGAAGGTAGATTGTGCAAAGTGCTTGCTGGGTCGTGCGCTGTTCCTGTAGTGTTTGAGTGTGTGCCGTACGAAAAAATGAATTTGATGGATGGTGGTTTAGCTAACACAATACCTGCGGATGTTCCTAAAATGATGGGCTGTTCCAAAGTGGTAGCTGTTGATATAAATAAATATAGGGGCAGAGGTACGGAAAGCACTAAACTTTTTGATTTAGTTATGGCATCAATTCGTATTTTAATGAAATCTAACTGTGTTAAAGGCAAATTAAATAGTGATATTCTTATAGAGCCCGAATTAAAAGATTATAAATCAACAAGTTTTGAGGGCGCGGAGGAAATGATACAAGAAGGATACCGAGCTGTTATGGAACATAAAGATGAAATACTTGCATTATTCAATCAAACCTCAGTTACATTGAAAGAAAAGAAACCAAAGAAAATAAGAGAAAAGAAAAAACGATTTGGCAGAAATAAGACTGTTGATATTGAACAGGAAATTGAAATTTTCGATAATAGTCTTAATTAGGAGTGTATATGGCAAAAAAATCTGATATAAAAAAACTTAAAAGCAAGATGGAGAAAAATTTTACATTTTCTTGGGTAAGATTTATAATTTTTGCGTTGCTTGTAGTTGCTATAGGTTGTACCTATTTAGTTAAAGAACCTATAGAAAAATTTGTGGCAGATGTACTTGATATTGATGTTGTTACAACCGAGCACGGCACTGTTATTTCTTCGGGCGATTTGCAGGTGCATTTTATAGATGTTGGTCAGGGCGATAGCATTGCAATACGCTTTCCTGATGACAAAACAATGATTATTGATGCAGGAGATAGTGGAGCACATGATACATTAATCCCTTATCTAAACGATGTTTTCTTTGAAAATGATACTCAAAGAGAATTCGATTATGCATTGGTCACCCATAGCGATGAGGACCACTGTGGTAGTATGGATGAAGTGTACGAGGAATTCCAAATAAATTGTAGTATTAGGCCATATCAGTATTCCACATCAAGTGAATATGAGGAATCAGCGAATACCTATGATGCGCTCGAGGTTAATACAATAACCTATGCAAACTATATAACCGCTGTGGAACTAGAAAACGATTACGCCGATGATAGGGATATACAATATGCTTCTGCAGGGCTTACAATTACAAGCGATGATGCAACTAATGCATATCTTATGGAATTTTTAACGCCTAATGAAAAATATTATTCCGATTCTAACGATTATTCTCCAATAATATTGCTTGAGTATCAAGGAATAAGTATGCTATTTACCGGTGATGCAAGTGAGGGACAAAACGAGGAATTATTAAGTTTAATTTCTACTAACTCTACTCTTGCTGATAGGCTAGATAGAATTACTGTATATAAAGCCGAACACCACGGCAGTGCCGAAAAGGGATGCAACGAACTTGATTTATTGCGCGCAATAAATCCTGAATATGTAGTGATTAGCTGTGGCTTAGATAATACTTATGGGCATCCAGATCAAGAATTTCTTGATAATTTAGCTACGGTAAATGTTAACCCCGAAAACATTTATAGGACAGACTTAAATCAAAACATAATTTTTGGAGTATCGGCAACAGATGCCAGCCTTAATATTTTATCAGATATAGCTGTGGATCCAGAGGCAAGTGCTGGCTCGGGTACATCTGTAGACCCTGCCGTTATTTTGTACTACAGTTGGTGGATACTGGCAGGTATCTTGGTTGTTATTTGCTTTATATTGTGCTTTTACAACTATGGATACAAAAAACGCAATAAGCAAAAAGAATCTTAATTGAATATGAAAATGTTATAGTTAAAAGTGATTGCTTTACTAAAAATATTAATAAATTTATTAGTTTAATTGCCATATCGAACAATATATTTGTATGTAATTTGTAAGTGTGATATTATTTGGCTTTATGTTAAAATGATAGGGTTGTAAAACTACAACAAGTGATATGATGCAATGGAGGTAACTATTCTAAGTGATAATTAAACACCAATTATACCAATACTAAATAATGATTATATAGTTTTGAGTACTAGAAAAAAAGACGATCAATTATGTTTGTTGGTCGTCTTTTATGTATTTATTCAATATTTGGCGCTGGTGTAGGGAACAATGGTAAATCAAAATATCCAGTGCAAACATCTTCGGTAAAGCTTTGACAAGGCGGTATCAAGCAGTAGCCATAGCTTGGTATTAAAATTTCGGCATCCGCAACCACTTTTAATATAAGTGCCAAACAGCAATTTACAGTTAATGGCGAGCCCGCATCAGGTGGGAATGTGCCTTCCGTCAAAATAACTCCACCCGTTGCCTGTACTGTATAAGGCATAATAGATGGTTGTGGTACATAAAGCACAACATCCTCATCAATAGTAAATGAGCCTCTTGCCGAACCTGCAACATTGTTGGCATCGGTATAGATAACCTCGACAGGTATATTTACCGTTGCGCGCACTCTTGCAAAGTTAGGGCGGTCATCCAATCTTTCGATAGATAAATTTGTTACAGTAAATGGCTCATTAGGGTCATTTTGTCCCGATACAAATGTAAGCGGAAAAGCAGGGGATGCAGGTCTAAAATCGGTCAATTCAATTAGTTGCCCCTCAATTTGTGTTTGTTGAAGGCACGCATCAAAAACTTTCTGAGTTTGAATACATATGCGTTCGCAAAGACCATTTAAGGGGTTGCCTTGTATAATACCCGGCGTTCTATCGCCTCGAACATTTCCAATAAAAAATGACATATTTTCCTCCTTATAGTGTTCTATTAAATAATATGTAACAAAAATTCAATTTGTGATAGTATTTGACATTTTCTTTTATTATTGATATACTTTATTAATAAAAGGTGTAAAATGAAAGTTGTTAGTGCGGAGTTTATTACCAGCATCGGCAAAATTGCTGGATATAAAGACTATGGTATGCCCGAAATTACTTTTGTAGGGCGTAGCAATGTTGGCAAATCAAGTTTAATAAATGCTTTGACAAACAATAAAAAATTGGCTAAAACGAGCAGTTCGGCAGGTAGAACAAGATTGGTAAATCTATTTTTAATAAATCAACGCTTTATATTGGTAGATTTACCGGGGTATGGCTATGCAAAAGCTGGCAAAGAAGCTCAAAAAGAGTGGAAAAAATTGATTGATGGCTACTTAGAAAACTCTAATCAATTAAAAATTATATTTGTGCTAGTTGATATAAGGATAAAGCCCTCGGAACTTGATAAGCAAATGCTTAATTACCTATATTTTTATAATATGTCTTTTAAGGTGCTTGCTACAAAAGCAGATAAATTGCCAAAAAGTCAAATTAAGCCTAGCTTGCACAAAATTGCAGTGGAACTTGGGCTTGGTGATGACGACATAATGCCAGTTTCTGCCGAAAGCAAACTCGGTTTGCAGGAGGTACTAGATTTTATAGATACCACTATAGAGTATGAAAAATTAAAGCCCAATACAACCTTAATTAGTACTTTGCAATTAAATAAAAAAGCTACTAAAAGTAATTTTAATGCTAAAAAACAAAAGGTTATGAACGCTACTAAAGGCACAGCCACTAAAATCAAAACGCAAGCAAACAACACTAAAGGCGCTCAAAAAGTATCTACTAAAACTAAACATACACCTCGTTATGCTCTAAAAAATAGAAAGGGGAAAAAATGAACATTTTTGCAATAAGCGATTTACATTTATCTATATCAACGCCAAAACCTATGGATATATTTGGGGAGATATGGGAAAATTATACCGAGCAAATTGCTAACGATTGGAATGCAAAAGTAAGCGATGAGGATATTGTGTTGCTTGCGGGCGATTTTTCTTGGGCAATGTATCTAGAGGATGCAGTAAAAGATTTTGAGTACTTAAACGGCTTAAAAGGTACAAAAGTGATGATAAGGGGCAATCACGATTATTGGTGGCAATCAATTTCTGCGGTGCGCAAGTCTAGTAGAGATGATATTTACTTTTTACAAAATGATAGCATTAAGTTTGGTAATATAATTATTTGTGGCACGCGCGGGTGGACTGTGCCAGAGCGCAATCGGGTACAAAATGATGAGGACTTGAAAATTTATAAGCGAGAACTAATTCGTTTGGAGCTTGCTTTGCAAAGCGCTGTTAAAAGTAGGCAAGAAGGGGATACCTTAATTGTGATGATACATTATCCACCATTTAATAGCACGCTTGATGATAGTGATTTTACTATCCTTATGGAAAAATATGGTGCGGATATTTGCGTTTTTGGGCACCTGCACGGCAAAAAGACAAGGTCTATTATGGAATACAATAAGAACGGCATCCAATACTATCTTACTAGCTGTGATAAGTTAGAGAACAAACTCAAATTTATTTGTCAAGGTAACAAATAATTATTATATAAAAAATAAGGTTCTTTATTAATTGGGGTATAGCAAGCTATAAGTTCAGACCTTTGCTAATCTTTTTCTGCTAAATTTTTAACTAACCCCCACTAATATATAAACCCAAATTAATAAAATGTGGCAAAGTGTAGAATTTGCCTTTTTAGTATGTTATAGAGATTTATTCCTAATTTTCAAAGCATTTTTAAGCTTAAGGAACCTAATTAAATGAGTGTGCAATACACTCTTTTTTTGTTGGTTTTATGCAAAATAGGCATATTAAAACAAACAATAACTAAACTAAATTGAATTTCTAAGTTTAGGCATTTTGCTTTAACACTTGGTGCATTATAGTAGGGAGAACAAAAAGAATAAAGAATTGATACTTAGTAAAAAGCGATTATAGTGTAAAGTAGCATAATTAACCCTATATAGTTAAATACTTAACTATAAATTAGAACATTTTATCCA
>CALVJT010000043.1 GCA_944332315.1 uncultured Clostridia bacterium | reverse complement strand
GGGGCTACTACGGGGGATGTAGTGGTTATGCCACAATCGGGAGATATTGCAACAACAATAATACAAAACAAGGGAGTTTATGCCTTAAAAAATGATAATACTTTGAACGGACAAGTGCAGTTGGTATATGATAATATAGATACATCCGCATACAACTTTACTATAAACATAGGTGGGCAAGAAATAGTTGTAGGAACAAGCGCAACAAGTGGTAGTATACCCGATTATTGCAATTATTCTTATACTACAAGTGGCAATCAAGTAGAGTTTACACTAAGCAACATACAGCAGTCTTTTAATGTAAGTGGTGTTGTAAGCGAAAAACCTAAAGTTTGTGATATTAGTATAGCAGTTACGATGGCACAAACGGGGGAAATGGGTGCTGTAGTGTACTTTATGCAAGGCGAGGATATAATTGAGCAAATGTACATAGCAAGTGCGCAAACAATTAGTGTACAACTTATGCAAGGGCAGGAATACAAGATAGTGGTATCTAAGCCGTACCTATGGCAAGTTGATTTTGGTGGTGACGGGCAAAAGACAAACAGTACATTTACCTTTATTGTGCCAAACAAAGAGTATAGTACTGGTGAGTACAGTATAACAATTGCGGGCGTGAATGGAGATTTTAATAATGCTATTATTATTTGATAGAGGAAAAGCAATACCTAGGTGTTTTTAGCAAATATTTGCAACAATCTATAAGAAAGGTTATAATAAAAAATTTAGTTGATTTTGTTATTCATTTTTATAAAAAGCAGGCCTTGGGCTTGTTTTTTTTATTGTGGTTTGTTTGTGCTGATAAAATTTTAAGATTTTTTATTATGATATGGAATGTAATTTTTTATGTAGATAAAAAATGTGTATATTTTTTTACAAAAGCATCAAAGTATTATAAGAACTATTTAGATTTACAATGATATATTTTATTTACTGAATGTAGCCGATGTTTTTATTGTAAACATATAAAATTATGGATATTACATATGCAAATATGTGCATTTATTGGTATTTTTTTGTTAAATTACTTAAAATTGCGCAAAATTATATGAGTTATTGATACAATTTTGTTATTTTTATGGTATACTATAAGTCATACAAAATTTTATTTGGCAAAGTTGTATTATCACAAAGGAGGTGGATGAAGGGATGATTTACTATTTGATATTGGTACTTGCAGTATTAATTGTGATGTCGATTTATTTTTTGTTCAAAAACAAGATTAATGATAAAAAGCAAGTAGTGCTAAAGGCTTTATCTCTAGTTTTGGCAGTATGCTTTTTCATCCGCTACTTTGCTTCATCGGGCTCGCTACTAGATGGTGTGGTTAATTTAAGCTACAACAATCCGTTTGAAAGCGATGCTTTGTGTGCGGTTGTTGCCATACTTGTTTGGTTTACAATTGCTTCTGTAGTTATTGTGGCTATGCTACCGTTTTTTAAGTATGATATACTAAAAAACTACGCAAAGACATTTGTTTTATTTACGAGTTTGCTGGATATTATCTTTTTGCGTCAACTCATATATTCCTACACGGGCACATACGAGATTACGCTTTGTGGCGTATTTATGTCTATAGAGGTAGCAATACTATTTTGCTATAGTTTATACATATTTTTATCTAACCACTACTTTAAGATGACAAAAAAACAGGTTATTGAGGCGCTTATTGCCTTGCCACTTGTTTTGGTACTCAGCATTCCGCCATACATGCCACAGTTATTTTTTGGCAACTTTGGCAGTCAGGCGCTAAAGGGGCTGGTGCTATATCACAGGATATACATATATTTGACCATAATCTTTTTGCTGGTGATGTATTTTGGGCTAAAGCGCATAAAAGATAAAGAATACATACGAATGGGGCTATTATTTATCTCGCTAGTGGCGCTGATAAGTTACTGCTACGATTATGACTTTGCAAGGTTCCTAGAGCCGACAAGGTGGCCATTGCACCTGTGCAACACTGCGATGTTTATTATTCCGATATGCTTGATGTTTAAGCTAGATAAACTGTTTTATTTTACATTATTTATAAATGTATTGGGCGCGTTCCTAGCGATGCTGATACCGAATTACAACGACACATTGGGCTTTTTTTCGCCATCGGCGGTACGCTTTTGGCTGAACCACTCTTTAGCATTTTCGATGCCACTACTTATAATACTGCTAAAAATTTATCAGAGGCCACGATTGCGGGAATTCAAGTACTCGATGATTGGATTTTTGATATACTTTGTGGCAATATTGATTATAAACGCGTGGTTTTACAACTACAACACAAGTGTAGATTTCTTTTTCCTCAACAGTGATTTTATTGTTGATAAACTTGGCACATGGGCGGAGCACACGAGGGATATTGTTTGGCAATTTACAATAGGTGGGCTGACATTTACATTTTATCCGCTATATCAATTTTTGTTCTTTTTGGTGTATGTTGTGCTGGGACTTGGAATGTGGTTTTTGTACACATGGATATTTGGCGTGCAAGATTTTTACACCGCGTTGAGCGAAAAGAACAGAAAAATTAAACTTGATGAAATTTATTTGTGCAAGCAATACAATGTAAAGGAGGTATATGCCTGTATGAACACCGAAAGCGTAGATAAACTTGTGGTAAAAAATGTATACAAAAGGTACGGCAACAACAAGTACTACTCGGTTAGTGATGTGAGTTTGCAAGTTAGGGCGGGCGAAATTTTTGGCTTTTTAGGCCCTAACGGAGCGGGGAAAAGCACTTTGATAAAGTGCATTGTGGGCATTCAGCCGACAACATCGGGTAGCATAGAGATTAACGGCTACGATATAGCAAGGCAACCCGAGCTTACCAAAGAGCAGTTTGGTTTTGTGCCCGACCACTATGCGCTGTACGAAAATCTTACAGGGCGCGAATTTATAAACTACATTGCAGACCTTTACGGCGTAGACCAAACTTTGCGTGATGAGCGCATTAAAAAATATGTGGGGATGCTAAATTTAGCGGATGCATTTGATAATAAAATAAACACTTATAGCCACGGGATGAAGCAAAAAATTGCCATAATATCGGCGCTTGTGCACAACCCTAAGCTTTGGATACTGGATGAGCCTTTGACGGGGCTGGACCCAAACTCGATTTATCAGGTTAAAGAGTGTATGAAAGAGCACGCGCAAAACGGCAACATTGTGTTCTTTTCGAGCCACATTATAGATATTGTGGAAAAGTTGTGCGATAGAATTATGATTATAAAGAAAGGGCAGATTGTTGAATCTATTTATCTTGACGAATTAAAAGAAATGGGCGTTAGCCTTGAGGAGTTTTACCTAAAAACTATAAACGAAGCGCAGGTAGATGCAAGCAAGTCCTTGGTGGTAGAAAATCAAATTGCCCCTGAGCCTGCGCCTAGCAAGTTTTTTGAAATAAAGCCTAAAAAGGAAAAGAAAAATAAAAGGGCAAAAATAAAAAATAAAAATGCCACAAATAAAGCGGATGTTGATGCCGAACTCGAATTGGAAAACATAGCTACACCAAAAGCGGAAAATGATTTAGAATTTGACGACAAAGCGGTAAGCAATGCTGAACTTAAAATTGGCAACGATTTAGTAGGCAATGCTGAACTAAATGCGGGCAACGATTTAGAAAGCGATTTAGAGCTTAATGTGGAAAATAATGCTGAAAATGGCTTAGAAAATAGTAGAAAAAGCAATTCAAAAAATTATAAGGAAAACGAAACAGAAAACATTGCTGAGGACAAAACCGAAAGCATTAAAAATTATAAAGCGGATGTAGACGGCGGGCAAAATGCATCTACAACTAAAAAATCTAGAAAGAAAAAGTGATAATAAAACTTCTTTATAAAGCCTTTATTTACAAAATAAAAAATTAAAACAAACTTTATTATAAAAGACATAGGCAAAGCAATTTGCGTATAAGTAGTTAAAAAAACAATTAAAAGTCGAGAGTTAAGCGAGGAAAATATGAAAAAATTTGAAACATTATTTATGATGCAACTGCGCGAAAGGCTAGATTTATCCTTTTTGAAAAGCAAAAAGCAAACAATGTTTAAGGTTATTTTTGCCATTTTAGGCTTTGTAGCAATCACTGCCCTTGCGTATGTAGTGCTGTATTTGTGCCAAATGCTACACATATTTTCGGCAATAAATCACATACCTTTGAGTGTGATGGCGATAATATTTGCAGTTATTTTTGTGCTTTCGCTTTGCACTTGCACGCTGGGGCTATGCAAGAGCCTTTATTATGCAAAGGATAATCAGGTGCTACTGACATATCCAGTAAATGCCAACTCTCTGTTTTTATCTAAAATATTAGTTTACTACATAAACGAGGTGAAGCGCAATTTTAGTTTTGTAATACCTATATTTTTTGCCTACGGGCTACTTTCGGGGTTACCATTTGTGTACTTTATATGGTGCCCTATAATGCTGACAATTTTTACGGCAATCCCTGTACTTTTGGGTGCGCTACTATCGTTTCCTGCGTACTTTATAATAAAGTTTTTGAACAAATTTAGCGTTTTGAAAATTGTACTGCTACTTATAATTTTGGGCGCGCTGATAACGGGCGTGGTGCTACTTATAAATGCAATACCAGAGGATATCAACTTAATTGCAAGTTGGACAACTGTTTCGCGCTCGGTTAGAGAGTTTTTATCGTGGTTTACAGATGTATTTTACATTTTTTATGCCTTTATTGTGTTTTTGTGTGGCAGTTTTGAAAATTTGCAAACTACATTTTTTACGCAGTATTCCTACTCGGTTCTACTTATAATATTAGGCATAACTGCCGTTTTAGTGGGGCTAAACTACCTAATATCACGACCATTATATCTAAAAATGGCATCAAAGCAGTTTGAGTTTGATGCGGGCAAACACCAAAATAGGCGCAATATTAAACTAAACAAAACACTTTCGCCGTTTATATACGAAACAAAGAAAACTCTGCGCGACCACAAGGTGTTTATAACAAGTATTGCAACGCTAATTATAGCGCCAACTGCGGTGCTTTTGCTGAACTCTTTATATGCGGCTATAAATACAAGATTGCTGGGTGATTACTTTACAATAGCATTTAATGTGCTTGTTATACTGCTGTTTGTGCTGGCACACAACATAAGTGCCTCCTATATTTATAGTAAAGAGGGCGAATCGCTTTTTCTAAACAAAACAAAACCCAACAAACCATTCAAAATATTGGTACCATATCTGGTGTACTATGCAGTGTTTAGTGTGCTTATTTTGGTGGCAACAACCGCGGTGTTTTTGGCGAATGCCAGTGTGGGTGTAGGAGAGGGGGTGCTGATTTTCTTTGCGCTACTGTTTACTGTGCTTGCGCACATACTGTGGAGCGCAGAACTAGACTTTTTGCACCCTAAAAACGCCATATACCGCACGCAAGGGGCGGTGGCCTCGAACGCAAACGAGGTGAAGTCGACAATACTTGTTTTTGCAATAAGTTTGCTGTTTTTTGGAATAACTCTATTTTTATTGATAGATGGCACGGCAGGCGTATGGCTAAAACTGTTTTTGATTGCCTTTGCATTTTTTGCCTTGCGCATATACCTATTTTACTACAAAACAAAAGTTCTTTTTAGGGAGATTTGATTATGAAAAAATCTGTCATATTTCTCATAGCGGTGATATACCTTGTATCGATAGTGGTAGTGACATTTTTTGGCCTGCAAGTATCAATCGACCAATTTCAAGTGTATATGAACAGTGTAAACATAAAAACCTATAGCCAAATGGTAAACAATAACAAATACCTCTTTGTTGATTTTGACCAAACCGAAGGCTATACCAGCGTGTTTATTGAGTACGAATACGCGCCCTCTAATGCATCGTATCCAGAAAGGGTGAACTTTTCGTTAGTCGATAATACCTATGAGGATGAAAATGGACAAATGCAGTACTACGCCGAAGTTTCGGCTAATGGCGAAGTGGTGTTTTACGGGCGCAAAACTGTAAGGCTGTTTTTGACTACCACCGATGGCTCTAAACTTACCGATTCGGTGATTATTGTTTGTAGGTAGTTTTATGAATCAAAAAAGTTTTGTTTTGTGTATAAAAACATATTTTATATTATATTTTTGATAATTTTTATATAAATTTGGAAAATTGTGTCTAATTATTTTGTTTTTTCACATAATAATGCTATAATAATGTACATTAAAAAGGAGATTTTATGAAAAAGACATTATCTATTAAAAAATTTGCCTTAATGTTTGCATGTGTTTTGTTTATTGCATTTATTGGCATTTTTGCTTCGGCTTGCGGAGATGACGACAATAAAAAATCGGCAAAACTAACTTCCGTTAGCGCGAACAATTTAGAGGAATACTATCATAATACTGCCACAATTGATTTTAGCGCAGTGACATTATCGGCTACTTATGATGATAATTCAACTAAAACCTTAAATAGTGGCGAGGTTGATGTTGATTTTGAAAACATAAAAGATGGCACTGAGTTTGTGCTTTATACCGATGGCTTGAGTGCTATGCCCGCGGGCAATTTAACGCTTGGCACATACGATATAACTTGTCGTGTTGTGGGTAGCGAAACTGTGTTTAATTTGGGAACTGTTACAGTATCTGATAATATGAACCTTATTTACGATTTGCTACTGTTTAGCGAGCCTGAGTTTGTTACTACATACAATGCAAACCTAAACTCTGCTGTTCACGAGGATTCGTTTTATGATACTGCTGATGGCTACACAGTGGGCGATGATAACGATTTTATCTTTAAGCCACAAATGAGTTTGATTAGTAAGGAAAATTCTCAAACAGTTTATGAGCCTAGCAACTTTAATGTGAATGTAAGTGTTTATCATGTAGTAAACGGCAATAGCACTTTGCTAAACGATAGCACATACTACACCTTTGATGC
The DNA here is from genome assembly GCA_944332315.1 of uncultured Clostridia bacterium. Taxonomy (GTDB): domain Bacteria; phylum Bacillota; class Clostridia; order Christensenellales; family UBA1242; genus CAKVOD01. The sequence goes on along the minus strand of CALVJT010000043.1, from coordinate 1,343 downwards.
AGATAATTTTGCTTTTGATTTTACCGATTCTGCCATTGGCGAAACTTTTAGAGTTGAAATGAAGCCTACCGATTTTGCTACTGATGCAACAGGTAACCCTATAAACGGCGTATCCTTTACCTTTACAGTGCAAGATGGTTGGAACGCGTACTCTGCCGATGACATTGCGCGCATCAATTTAGTTGGCGATTTGGACCCAGAAACCGAACGCTACGCAAGGTCATCCTCTCAATCAATTTTCTACAATGCAGATTCGCAAAGTTATGAAAAAAGACATACCTATGAGATTTGGGAGCAATTCTTGCTAGATAAAGGCTATAGTGCTGAGAATTTACAGGATGTAAACGGCATATTTATGCACGGCAACATCAACATAACGGCTGATGATATTCCGGCAGATTTCTTTGTAACTTCGGCAGAAACTAGTGCCGAAAGCGTAGTTGGCTCGTTGAGAGATTTCTCCTTGCTATATATGCACTACCTAGACCAAGACTTTGTGTTTAATGGCAACTACTTTATGATAGATACTAGCGCACTTCCGCTTGGTATGTCTATTGTAAGTGGAGATAACTTTACTCTTTATACCGATAATCAAAGCACCTGGACAGCGGGGCACTCTACAGTTTTTGCATTTTCGGGCAAACTGGATAATACATCCACTGCTACTGCTACATTAAAAAATGTTAACGCAAAAGGCAACACAGGCGGTGTAATTTCGGGTGAAGATAGCGAGGCACTCAAAGCATCGGGTGGACTTATTTTGCTAAAATCTATGCACGGCACAACAAGCGTGGATAACTGCCTTGCAAAAGAGTTTTTGATTGCTTGGTTTGCAGAAAGCACTCAGGAAAATGAGAACGGCAACCTATACATCAATCAAGTAAAAACCTACGATTGCTTTAACTCGGGCTTGTTTGCTTATGCATCCGATAATAACACCATATCTAACTCCGAATTTAAGCGCTTCGGTGGCCCTGTTATGTTGCTTGTTAGTGAAGGTTCCGACAACACAATGGAAAGACCTGCTGGCTTTGCTGTAGATGATAGTTCTGTATTAGAAAGTTTTGTAAATGGTACCGAAGTTTGGTTTGCTATGCAAGGCAGTGGGGCATCTGGTATTGCTACACAGTTGTTTGGAATGGAACTGCTGTTTAATCAAGTTGGTACTTCTATAACATCAACTATAAGCAACGGACAAGGTGGCACAAACAATGTTGTTAATTTGGTAGCTTTAATGCTAGATAGCGAATATTTGGCATCTACCGAAACTACAATTTTTGTAGACTATTCTCGTGGAGAAGTGGGCCCTACTAACTTAGCATTTAGTACCTACAATAATCCTA
>CALVJT010000042.1 GCA_944332315.1 uncultured Clostridia bacterium | reverse complement strand
GTCATAAGTAAGTGCTAATAAATGCATAAGTGTTCTATTTGTATTGAGTACAACAACGCACTTATGGTAGGCGCACTCCCGTGGTCATAAGTAAGTGCTAAGCACAATTACCTATTCTATTTGTAGTTTAGTACTTAGCGAACTAAATAGAAAGCAAATGCACAAACTAGTACCCAAGCAGTGACCACAGGTGCAGGACGCCTGTCCTGCCACAGGGGTGCAGGGGGAAGTGTTTCCCCCGCAAAGAAGTGCAAGCAAAAAACAATTTTTTATGTTTTTTTTATTGAATTTTATATTAAATTTGATTTTTTAATTGTTTTAATGTTTTTATATTTATTTTTATGTTTATTTGTTTATTTTTTAGTTTACTTTTTTCGCAAGAAAAAAGAAAAATACAAAAATATAAAATATTAAATATAAAATAAATAAAAATAAATAATAAACAATAAAATAAATTAACCAAAACGGCGCCGGCGCCTCAATTGCCGATAAAGGCGTTCCTTATCCTTAGTAATCTCGCTTTTAGTTATAGGCCTGCGCGGAATCTCGGGCTTAGAGCAAAGATAGTAGCGCAACTCATCCAAAGCGTGGTCATCCTTTTTGATAGGCGCATCGCCCTGCCCCCACCAGTAGCGCTTAAACTCGTCAATCAAGTGTACGCAGTTGCGAAATATAAATAAATGCGCCCTGCCACCCGCATCGCGCAAGTACGACTTCACGCGATTTATCCCGCTAAAAAGCTCCTTGTTCACCTTGGGGTTGACAAGTATGCCATTATCGTAAAACAATTCCACCACATTCTTTTTGCTAGCCAAAGTTCTCGCAGTGGCAGCGCTGTCAATTAAACTCTCAAGCATACCGTTGGGGTTGCGCTTCCAGTTTAGCTCAAGCGCTATGGCGTTTATCTTGCGCGCGTGCGTGGCAACATCTAGGTTGCTAGCATAATGCTCAGCCACAACATACACATTGCCATCATAATCTACCGCGTAAAAATGACACGATAGCGGATTGTGTAGCCCAGGGTCTATCGAAATGTTATCTTGCCAATCAAGCGGAATATCAAACGGGTCAATCACATGCACATTCTCATCAAACTCCGTGTAAACTAGCCCCGACCTTGCATTGAACCGCCCGTAGCGCCGAGATTCCAACTCCTGCGCATCCATAGTGCTCGATAATTCCTTTATCGATTGCGCGTCCAAATACGGGTTGTCCGCCCACTCCATAAACTCGCACCAAATGTTTGCATCAAAGGTGCTTGCCTTGTAAATCTTTTCGTACACCCATGTAAGCCCCTTGAGCGGAGTCATCGTGCCAAAAATATCGCCATCTTTATCAAACACACGCATCTTGCACTCATCGTAAATATCCTCGGGCGGTTCCTCGTCAAACCAAACAAAGTCAAGCGAGGCGCCCTGAAACTTCTCGCGCCCTTGGTCGCACGACTTAAACCCTATAGTGCTCACCCCGCCCATCTCGTTCTTTACAATAATTTGGTCAATCACGCCCCGCGATGGCGCCCCCTTTTTGCCCTGTTGCATTATAACATCCACAATATCGCGCGGACTAAGGTACTTTAGTATCTTTTTTTGCGCCACATCCCTCTGCACCTGCGCCGATAACGATACCACCCAGCCTATAACATCGCGCCTGTTCTTGCGGTACGGATGTATCCCGCGCGCCATATATACGCACTCCACCGCCCCGCACTCCGTCTTGCCACTGCGGTTGCCACCAAATACCCACCTGTTCTTGCAAGCGTTTTTGTGGAACGCCACCTGCTTTTTGTGCACCTTTTGTACATTGTACGATTGTAGCGCGCTCTGGCGTTGCTTTAGCTCCTTTTCTATGCTCAGTATGTTTTTTATAATGTATTTTTCATTCACACCTAACCCCTCTAATTTAGATAATTCACGAAAGTTAATTTTTTAGATAATTCACGAAAGTTAATTTTTTAGATAATACGCAAAATTTTAATTATTTTAGTAAATTCAAAAGTTTACTTTATTTTGTATAATATGCTTAAGGTTAATTTTTTAATTAATACGCAAATGTTATTTTTTTAGATATTATTAATGAGTATTTTATATAAAATGCAAATTTGACTTTTTTATCAAAATGCAAAAAATTAATTTAGATAATTTTCAAAAGTTAAAATTTTTAGCATCAATTCGCACTGCAATTCTGTAGCCCTTAAAGGAATTTTAGTTTTATTTTTTAGTGCACACCTAATTTACATTGTGTGACGCTTGTAATTCCCTTGCTTTATGCATTTAGATACTAAAAAATTTTCGGTTCTATATAATGCAAATAAATTGTTTCCTCTAATAAAAACACAGTTAAATTTTTTATAAACCCCTAATTTACGCGCTTGGCATTTTCGACTATTTATTACACAAGTTACATTTACTTTTCAAAATACCTATAAAGTTCTCACACATTAGTATTGAATAATTTTACAATTTGCACTATACTAAATTTAAGAGGATATTATGTGCAAACTATCTACCCTAAAACTGTTTTTAGCAAGCCTTGCCCTGCTCCCCGCCATTCTTTATATAATGCTAAATTGCTCAAACATAAAATGCTCAAATACTTTATTGTATAATAATAGTATCTTTGCTATGTATAATAATATAAATAATAAACAACTCTATTCCTCTAGCGTAAATACCTCTCTATATAATAGTAGTACCTACTCTATGCAAAATAATATCAATAATAAACCACTCCAATCCTCTAACGCAAATAATTCATTGTATAATAATAGTACTTATTTTATGAATAAATTTACTAATTGTAAACTGCCACAATTTTACAGCGCAAACAAATTGATATATAAAACTAGTATTTTAGATATGTATTATAATACAAATGACAAACCACTCAATTATATCGGCGTAAATGCGGTATTATATAATTATAGTATGAAATTTATGAATAAAAGTATAAATAATTATATCCGCTCAAATGCTTTATTGTATAATTATAGTATGGTAAATATGAATAATAGTATTAAACACAAACAGCTTCAGTTCTCTAGTTCAAAAACATTTTGGCATTATTATAGTATTACTTGCATGTATAATTGTATGAATAGTATTTTATCGAACAATGATTTAATGTATAATTATAGTACTTATAAATCATATTGTTATATAGCGCCCTTACCTACTAACGGGCAACCGCAAGATATAAGCGGGCAAACACTACCAACCAAAAGCGCAAGCAACCCGCAACCCCCTAATGAATCGCAAGCCCCCAGCGGGCAACTCTCAACCGCTAAGGAGCAACCACAAACTCTAAATTTTAGCCTTTACCTTATTGTATTGCTAGTAACTCTGCCCATAATCACAGTGGCACTGCTTTTAATTGTGCCCCGCAAAACCGCCAGCTTAATTGCCGAGGACATTAGCAAAGGCAAGAAAAAAATCAACCTTGTAATGAAATCCCATCACCACGATGACGAAAATTTGTAGTCACTTTTATTGCGTTTACAAAAAATTTATAGCACTGCTTTTGAAAAAATTATAGCCAAGTGCAACTGCAATAAAATATTTTTTAATTATTATGCGCACTCAGTTCGCCACTCGGGCGCGCTTTTCGGCAACCGATTTGTTGAGTTTTGCGCTGTACTGCTCGTAGGCAGATTTTATGTATGCAATTTTGTTGTATGTATTGCAAAAATCCTCAAAGTAAGTAGATTTTTCTAAATACGGTAAAATCTTTTTGGGCATAGATTGCACTATTCTATAAGCCTGCATTTTGCCTATGCCCAACTTTTCGGCAATGGTGGGCGTTTTTTGCGAATGTACAAAGCGCATTGTAAAAACTTGCTGGCTAACGGCATCCAACTTTTCAACCGCGCCCCTAATCAGCAACTTTATATTTTGCAGTATGCCTTTTAGTTCTATAAGGTCTATGATGCTATCGGCAAGCCGTTCCACCCCACAATGCACATCTAAATAGTAGGAATTGATTGCCTTGTTTGTTATGCTCCGGTTCAAATTTTCTATCATCGAATCTAAGTCTTTGTACTTTTTGAGCATAGTGTAAGTTAAAATAATCTTGTCCATCAATCTCTCCTTTTTTTGATTTAGAAAATTTGTTCTAATTTTCTTTTGATATTAAACGACACATTGTTCTGTGTCGTTTTTTAGGTTCTAAATATAAGCAACAGCAAAGAGTATCCAATAAATTAAAAGCGCAAACTAAGCACATTTATGCAAACAAGTACATAAATACAACAAATGCATTTATAAACTTATTGCAAAACAAGCAAGCTCATCACTGTTCAAAAATATAGAACCGTTTTTATTTATCATTGGTACAAAACAAACGAAAGATGTTCTCGTTGCTTTCGAGTATATTATAGCACGCATAAAAATCAATATGCAAGCAAAATTTCAAAAAAATGGAAAAATTTTTCTAATTTGTGCTTTATTTATTTTGTTTTTCTTTTTTAAAATCTTTCTTGTACTTGCGTGCAAGTAAATATCTAAAACAAATAAAAACATAAAAAACTATTTTTTGTGTGTGGGGGGCAAAAAATTAATACTTGCACTTGCGTGCAAGTGCGGGGAAAATCTTTTCCCCTGCACCCCTCGAGGTGGGATGCCCCACCATGGCGTGGTCTTGGTTAGTGCTAGGCAAACTACAAACACATTAACACATCTTGAGTTAAGTCGATGGCTCCCTCCCGTGGGTGCAAATTAAATATAAAATTTTTTTTACTTTATACATAGATACTGTAGGGGCTACCACCGCCCCTACTACCCCACGGCAGGACAGGCGTCCTGCACCTGTGGTCTTGGCTTTGTGCTATGCATTTTTGTTTGTTCTATTTGCAAATAATTCTAAGCAAGCTAAATTATGTGCACCCTTAACCTGTGGTCTTGGTTAGTATTTATTTATAGTTTTTTTCTTTTTATGTTTAGTGCCATTGCGAACACTTTGCTTGCCCACCCGTGGGTGCGATGGCTTAACTTTCGTGGTCGGGGTTAGTACTTGGCATATTTTCGTACACTTAATTTATTTTGTGCTAAGCCCGTGCTAGTTTATGTTGTTTTGCTATTTGCACTTACTAAGCAGGCTTATTGTAAGTGCCCTGCCCTATGGTAAAAACTTTGATGCAAGTTGTTAGTTTTACTATGATGCGATGTCCTACCAAAGCACCTTTGATTAACGCCATTGCTTATGTGTAAAGAGTTGAGAATTAAGGCTCTAAAAATATAATTGCAAAACTACACAAACTTTGTTTATGAGTAAAGAAAAAATTGAGCAAAAAATTTGTTTATTGATATAAAAGGTGTTTGTATTCGACTTCAGTCGAATAAAAATTGATTGCTAGTTGTTTTTGCCTAGTACCTTAAAATGTACTTTACTTAATTTGTACACACATCTATATTTTCTTTTTCATAATAATTTACATTTGCATTTTCTTTTTAATTTACATTTATATTAACTTTAACTTTTACATTTACATTTATATTAACTTTAACTTTTACATTTACATTAAAATTATCTTTATCTTTTACATTAATATTAAAATTTTCATTAACATTTTTATTATAATTTACATTTATATTATCATTAACATTTATATTTACATTCAAATTATCATTTATATTTACATTTTAATTTATATTATAATTATAATTAAGGTTGTTTTTTGGTTGTTTTCGGTTGTTTTTTGGTTGTTTTTTGGTTGTTTTTGGTTGTTTTTGGGTTGTTTTTGGGTTGAATTTGGGTTGTTTTCTAAAATAAATATAGGTTATAATAGTAAAATTTATAAAATTAAACTAATTTTTTACCTAAATGCTTAATATTTTTTATCATATCATCGTTATAAACTATAAAAAACGGCGGAAAAATATTCCACCAATTTAATAGATTCTTTATTATTAATGAGGGCATAGTGCGTTATAGATGCAAACTTATGCGAAGTTTTCGCTAATTTTTTGCTACCTCCCACGAATTTTATAGCACCTTTACTATTCTCTAAATGCATAGCAAACAAGCAACAAATAGCCTAGCACTAACCCAAAACACGCCATGGTGGGGCTAACACTATGCACGCAATCGCACTATACATAATAGAAAACAAAACTATAAATTAGCACTCACCCATGACCACGGGAGTGCGCCCACCTAAACTACGCAATGGTACCCACCACAAATAGAATACAAAAGTACAAATTAGTACCCAACTTATGACCACGCCACGGTGGGGCATCCCACCTCGAGGGGTTGTAGGGGAAAAGACTTTCCCCTACACTTGCACGAAGTGCAAGCGTTTTTTAATTAATTTTTGTAATTTGTTTTGTTTTTATTATTTGGTTGATTTAGATTTTACTTGCACGCAAGTGCAAGAAAATTCCAAATAAAAGCATATAAAAATAAATTGGAAAAGACTTTCCCCTACACTTAAATAGAGTGCAAGTATTTAAGCATTACGAAAAATAAAAAGGTAAATATAAATAAACTTAATAAATATATTTCTTTTTTGCGACAGCAAAAAGAATATAATTTTATAAAAGTTAATTATATTTATTATTTTTATTTTTTGTATTTAATTTGTTTAATAAATTTGCTTTTTTCGATAGAAAAAAGAAAAATTCTTAAATAAAATAAAATTAAATTAAAAAAATTAAAAAATTAATAATTTACTCCAAAGTAAATTCCACGCCACCTAGATGCACTGTATCGCCAACTTTGGCGCCACGAGCATAGAGCGCGTCCTCAACGCCCTCCTCCTTGATGCGCTTATTAAAGTAGGCAAAAGATTCGTAATCGTTTATATTCACACTGCGGATGATGCTATCTATCAATGAGCCCTCCACAATAAACGAGCCATCGTCATCGCGCCTAATTGTGTAGGAAAGTTCGTCATCCGCATCAAAGTCGAACTCCTCAGCCTTTTCGGGCTCGATAGCGGGCAAAGTTTTGAGCGTTTCGAACACAAGCCTCAAAAGTTCATCGATGCCCTTGTGCGTAAACGCCGAAATCTCGACAATCGGCAAATTCACTTTTTGCCTAAAGCGTTCAATCGGCTCCCTATTCTCGCCCAAAATATCGCACTTGTTCAGCGCCACAATTTGCGGACGCTCAATTAGTTTTTGGCTATAGGTTTTTAGTTCGTTATTAATCAGTTCAAAGTCCTCAAGCGGGTCGCGCCCCTCACTGCCCGAGATATCCACAAGATGCACAAGCAACCGCGTGCGCTCGATGTGCCTCAAAAACTCGTGTCCGAGCCCCGCGCCCGCGCTGGCGCCCTCGATAAGCCCAGGGATATCCGCCACCACGCAAGTTTGGTCGTAGTACTTTACAACGCCCAGATTTGGCGCAAGTGTGGTGAAGTGGTAGTTGGCAATTTTTGGCTTTGCGTCCGAAATTGCCGAAAGCAAGGTAGATTTGCCCACATTAGGAAAGCCCACCAGCCCGACATCCGCTATAGTTTTTAGTTCTAGCACCACTTCTTTTTCCTTGGTCAAAATGCCTTTTTGCGCAAAGTTGGGCGCTTGTCTGCGCGATGTGGCAAAGTTTTGGTTGCCCTTGCCACCGCTACCGCCTTTTAGCAGAGTATATTTTTGCCCTTCCTCGAACATATCCACGATGATTTTATCGGTTAAAGGGTCCTTGACAACGCAACCGCAAGGCACTTTTATAATTATATCCTCGCCATCCGCGCCCGTGCAATGGTTTTTGCCTCCGTTTTCGCCGTTGCCCGCGCGAAAGTGCTTTTGAAACTTGAAATCTACCAGCGTATTGACATCTCGGCTTGCAAGCAGTATGATATCGCCTCCGCGCCCGCCATCGCCCCCGTCAGGCCCGCCCTTTTGCGTGAATTTATCGCGGTAAAACGATACTATGCCGTCTCCGCCGTTGCCCGCTTTTACCACTATTTTGGCTCTATCTACAAACATCTCTTTCTCCATTCTTTATTATTTTTTATTTATTTTTATTTTATTTTTTAACTTTTATTTTTTAAGAATTTTTCTTTTTTCTTTCGAAAAAAGTAAATTTATTAAACAAATTAAATGCAAATATTAAAAAATAATAAATATAATTAACTTTTATAAAATTATATTCTTTTTGCTATCGGAAAAATAGAAATACATTTACAAAATTTATTTTATTTACATTTTTTATATATTGATAGGGATAAATACTTGCACGAATGTGCAAGTGCGGGGAAAGCCTTTTCCCCTGCGCCCCTCGGCAAGGACAGGCGTCCTTGACCTGTGGTCATTGCTTGGGTGCTAATTTGTGCCTTAATACTCTATTTGTACTTTGTTGTAGCCACACTTTGAGTAAGCGCACTGCCGTGGTCATTGCTTGGGTGCTAATATTTACTTTTGTTTTCTATTTGTAGCAAGTACTGATACAAACTGTGTTTCCCCACTTTGGCGTAGTCTTTATGGCACATAGCTTAGTTTTAAGTGCTAATTAAATTTACTTTTTGCGATAGCAAAAAGAAATATTTTTTTAGTATTAGAACAAAACTAGGCTAGTACCCTATAAGACCACGGGTCAAGGGCGAGAGCCCTTGCCATAGGGTTATAGAGGAACGGATAGTTCCCCTAAAAAAAATCAGCTAAAGTATTTTAGTCTAGAAATTTTTTCGGATAGCACCCAAAACTTTTCGCCCATAGCCTTGTTGGCAACGATGCTAGGCGGAGAAACGGGCTTAGCGTTTTTATAGCAGATGCTGGTGTGCGACCTTAAATTTACTAGCGCAAGAATGGTGCGCATAATATTTTCGTGTTCGGTAGGCTTATTTAGCAGACGCGCGATGCGACCCTGCTCCTTTTCCTTATCGATATCCTCGTCCTTAGCAACATCGCGCGATTCGTACAACAGCCCTGCCACCTTGTTTTGCCCGACATTATAAAGTGTGTTAAAGTACCCCACCATAAGCGCGTTGGCAAACTTGGCTTGTCTGATAGCCTCCTGCGGGTTATAATTTTTTTCGCGGTACAAATCTTTGAGATTGATGCCTACCAGTTGGCTTTGCGGTAGCGTAGGCAAAATAATCTTGCTTGCGCTTTCCTTTTGCAAAAAGTCGATGAGCGATTCGCAGATAAAGATGTTTGCTAGATAATTATAAATAAAAGTGCGCTCGATGTTATCCTCGTTGAGCTTGAACTCCTCGTACATCTTTTCCTGATTGCAGATGATGGCGTAGATGCTATCAAAGTTGTGCTCGGTGGCAAGCAACTTTATATTGAGGATGATTTGCCTCAAACTGCGGATGTTTTCGAAACTGCCTACAAAAGTTTCGATTTGCGCAAAGTTATACCTGTGCGTGACAGTTTTATATACCATTTCGGAATCTCTTGCGTCCTTGGCAACCGCTATAACAAAGTATCCCTCTCTGCAAAGTTCCGATACAAGTTCCAGCCCGTATGCGCGTACAGGGTCCAATACTACAACTACTTTCATAATTTTCCTTTCCTATCGTTAGTTTTACTAATATTGTACAATTTATCAAAAAATATTGCAACTGTTTATTGTATTTTTATTTGTTTTTATTATTTTTTATTTTTTATTTTATTTTTATTTTTTATCTTTTTAAGAATTTTTCTTTTTTCTTTCGAAAAAAGTAAATTTATTAAACAAATAAAATACAAAAAATATATAAAATAAAATCCATTAAATTCTTTTTATAATTGTTATGCTTTAATTGCGGGGGCACTACCCGTTCCCCCACACCCCCTTAGTGTGCGATGGCGCACTCCCGTGGTCTTGGTTAGTACTAAGCAAAATATTGTTCATTCCCGTACTTTGTGCTAAGCCAACTTCCGTACTTTATATTTGTGCGATGGCTTAACTTTCGTGGGCAGGACGGGCGTCCTGCACCTGTGGTCATTGCTTGGGTGCTAATTTATAGTTGTGTTTTCTATTTAAGTTTAGCCCAGTTGCGGACATTGTGTTTGCCCCACCATGGCGTGGTCATTGCTTGAGCACTAATTTATAGTTATATTTTCTATTTGCAGTTAGTACTGCTCGAACTTTTATAGGTAGTACTAAACATAATGCTGTACTTTAACCTGCTTTATGCTAAGCGAACCTCGTGCTTATATGTACATAGCTTAGTTTATGTACTAAACATAAATTTACTTTTGGCGGTGCGATGGCGCACTCCCGTGGTCTTGGTTAGTACTAAGCAAAGTGTTGTACTTTAACCTGCTTTGTGCTAAGCGAACCATTGTACTTATATGGTAAATAGCTTAGTTTTATGTACTAAACAAAAGATTACTTTTTTTCGATAGAAAAAAGAAATATTTTATTTTTTTTTTTTTTTCAAAGGCTGACTAGTGCCACTATAAGACCACGGGACAAGGTCAAGAGCCTTTGCCATGTGGTTATAGGGGAACGGGCAGTTCCCCTAAAAAAATAGGGGCGGTGGTAGCCCCTGCGTAAGTAGGCTCCCCTGCGATGCTAGCCCCTGCGTGCAACTTATGGGCGCGTGTTTTTATTAGTTGGCATTTTAGGCATCTTTGGCTTTGCAGGTAAAGAGCCATTTGTTTGAGTGCTTCCGCTTGTACTTTGCGCAGGAGCATTTGTTTGAATATTTGCGGAGCCATCAACTTTCACATTTTTGCCTACATTTTGCGCGGAGCCATTTGCTTGCCCACTTTCGCCCGCATTTTGCGCGGAGGTGCTTGTTCCTTGTGCATTGCTTTGCGCCGAGGTGCTTGTGCCTTTTGCGGAAACTTGCGTGTTCGTACCCTGCCCACCAACACCACTTGTAGATGCGGTGTCCTCGCCGTTATTTATGGCTTTATCGCGCTTGAGTTTTTCCAAATCTTGCTCGCGTTCGCGGGCGTTGTATTTTAGGCGTCTTTTTTCCTGCAAAAAGCTTCTAAACACTATTATAAGGCAGATTATAATTACAACGCACACAATCACGCCCACCACAAGTATAATCACGCCCGTGTTGTTGCCATCATCGTTTATTGTGAGCAAAAACACAAAGCCATCGGAGGGCGCATCCATCGAAAGCACAAGCCCGCTTGTCCCGACGGTTGCGTTTATAGGCACGGCGGTGCACTCATCCGCAACGCTAGCAAACACGCTGTAATCTCCGCCCAAAACTTGGCTTTCGCGCACACTATCAAGGCTTACAAACACCGCGCAATAGGTGCCATCCGCGGTATTAGGTGTGCCAGAATATTCAAGCATCAATTCTAGGCTATTTACATATTCAAAGTTATTAAAGCGGACATTTCCATCTTGCAGTGTAAAGTAAATTAAATTTGATACGCTATAATCTTTATCAAACGCATCGTTTGCCACACTTTGTATGTTGTTTATGGCAGAGCTAGACATTAGGCTCGTAAGCGTGTCAGCATCCTGCCCCAAAATTTGGTATGATATGCTTATGTTGGACTCATCAAAAGCATTATTAAAATTTACAATTATTCTAGGGTTGCCCTCGCTATCCGCAACAGGCCTACACAGTGTGCCCGCAACAAAAAAACTGCATAAAACCAGCGCAAGCAACACCACCTTTGCTACATTATATAGTTTATCTTTTGTAAAACTGAACATTAAGTCCTCCCTTTTCGCATACATTATAGCATAAAACTACAAAAAATAATTAATTTTTAGTTTATTATTTTATTTTTTTGTTTTATTTTTTTATTTTAATTATTTATTTTTATTATTTATTTTAATTGTTTATTTTTATTTTATTTTTTAACTTTTATTTTACTAAAACATTTTTATCTTTCGCTTTCGCGAAAGCAAAAAAAATTTTATTCAAATTAAAAAATAAATACAAATTAAACTAATTTTATAAAATATCTCTTTTTGCTGTTGCAAAAAAATATATTTAATAAACTTATTTATATTTACCTTTTTTATATTCATTTAGTATTATGAATACTTGCACTGCGTGCAAGTGCGGGGAAAGCCTTTTCCCCTGCACCCCTCGGCAAGGACAGGCGTCCTTGACCTGTGGTCATTGCTTGGGTGCTAATTTGTGCCTTAATACTCTATTTGTACTTTGTTGTAGGCACACTTTGAGTAAGCGCACTGCCGTGGTCTGGGTTAGTACTAGACTATTTTCAGCACTCTATTTGCAGTTAGTACTAAGCGAATTTATATGTGGGCGTCCTTGACCTGTGGTCATTGCTTGGGTGCTAATTTGTGCCTTAATACTCTATTTGTACTTTGTTGTAGGCACACTTTGAGTAAGCGCACTGCCGTGGTCTGGGTTAGTACTAGGCGATTGTTTTGTGCACTATATTTGCTTTGTACAAAGCCGACTTTTTTTCTTTTTAATTTTGCGGTGGCGCACCCCCGTGGTCATTGCTTGGGTGCTAATATTTTATTTTATTTTCTATTATGTATAGTGCACTGCGATGCATAATGTTAGCCCTACCATGGCGTGGTCTTGCTTGAGTACTAATTTGTGCTTTAATATTCTATTTATAGTGTAGCTTAGGCGGGCGCACCCCTGCGGTCGCGGGTTAGTACTAGGCTATACTAGTATTTGCTATTCGTGATAGTACAAATAAAAAATAGAAAATGAAATTACACTTAGTACTCAACTATTACCACAGGTCAAGGACGCCTTTTTAATAGCTCGCTAACCATAAAACTACAAATAGAATATTAAAGCACAAATTAGCACCCAAGCCAAGACCACGCCATGGGTGGAGCAAATATAAGTTGGCTGTGATATAGACACAAAATAGAAGGTAAAGGCGCAAACAAGTACTCAAGCAAAGACCACAGGTGCAGGACGCCTGTCCTGCCGTGGGTTGTAGGGGCGGTGTTAGCCCCTGCCTTGCACGGAGTGCAAGTATTTATACTTCTAAATAAATAAAGCAATATTTTATATAAATTTATTGCTTTTTTTTAATTTTTGTATTTTATTTGTTTAATGAGTTTACTTTTTTCGAAAGAAAAAAGAAAAATTCTTAAATAAATAAGATAAATAAATAAAAATAAAAATAAAATAAAAAAGCTAGTCGCGTAGAAGCAAAGAAATCACGCGCCTAGCAACGCCCGAGTTGCTATCAAAAAATCTGACATCACCCAGCACATTTTTTATATAAGGCTTGATAAACAAGTAGTGCGTGCAACCCAGCACTACATTTTTTATGCCCAAATTTTTATAAGGATGCAAGCGCCTAGCAACAAGCTTTTGCATATAAGGAACATCCTGAATGTGTCCATCAATTTCGCGCGCAAGCAAGCCCAGTGGCAAAAAGTAAACGCCATCGCGCCTTCTATAATCACGCAGTAGTCGCGAATAAAAGTAGGTGCTAGATGTGCTCATTATAAGCGTATCGCCCCCCGCCTCCACCGCGCGCTTGATAGCAGGCTCGGTGCCCACGAATGTGAACTGCGGATACCGCTCGCGCAACGCCATAATCGCGCACGCAGTGGCAGTGTTGCACGAAAGCACAAAAAAAGTGCAACCAAACTCAGCGTGCAAGCGCCCAACTTCCTGTAAAATAATGTCTGTTAGCTCGCGCCTGCCCTTTTCGCCGTACGGACTATGCTCAAAATCGGCAAAGTAGTATACGCGCTCTAACTTATCTAAAATTTTGGCTTGTAGCTCGTTTGAAAGCGAGTTTACCGCATCCAAAAACGCCGAATATACGCTCAAACCACCAATTCCGCTATCCAAAAAACAAATTTTCATACAAACCTGCAAAAAATTTATAAAAGAAATGCAAAAATTTAGTAAAAACGCTTGCAAAAAAAAATAAAATATGATAAACTCTACTTACCCTAGAAAAGGATATAAAAATTTTCACATTTTTATCAGGAGGATATATTGATCGTGGCAAATATTAAGTCTCAAGAAAAGAGAATTCTCATTTCAAACGAAGAAAGACTACAGAACAAGTCCAAAAAAAGCCGTGTTAACACCGAAATCAAAAAATTTAGGTCTGCGCTTAATGAGGGTGATTTGGTAAATGCTCAGGCATTGCTCAAATCTAGTATTTCACTCATTGATTCTGCTAGACTTGACGGTGTGTATCATAAAAACACTGCTTCTAGAAAAATCTCTGCTATAACCCGCGAATTCAATCAAGCAAACAATTCTAAATAGTTCCTCTTGCCTTTTCTAGGTCCTTTAGAATTTAATAAGATATTATTGCGAAAACAAAAAATGTTTTCGCAATTTTTTTATTTATTTATTGGTTCTTTATTATTAATGGGGGTATAGCAATCTATAAGTTCAAATTTTGCAAAGCTCTAACTGCTAAATTTTTAACTACCTCCCCCCACGAATGTTATAGAACCTTTTAGCAGGACGGGCGTCCTGCACCTGTGGTAAAAACTAAAGTGCTAATATTTATTTTTGTTTTCTATTATGTATAGTGCGACTGCCTGCATAGTGTTAGCTCCACTCATGGCGTGGTCGTGGCTAGGTGCTGGGCGCAATTATATATACTATTTGTAGTTAGTGATAAGCGAACTGCAAAATGGGCGCGTCCTACACCTGTGGTCTTGCTTGGGTGCTAGGCGGAAATATGCGTTCTATTTGCATTTATAATGTAGGCGCACTTTGAGTTTGGCACACCTGCGGGAGTGCGCCATCGCAAAATTAAAAAGAAATAAAGATGGCTTTATACAAAGCAAATATAATGCATAAAACAATCGCCTAGTACTAACCCAGACCATGGCAGTGCGCCATCGCACCCACGGGAGTGCGCCATCGCACCCTTGGACTAGGGTTCTAGGGGATGGAATATCCCCTAGAATTTTATTTGTCTACAATTTGGAATATAATTTTATAAAAGTTAATTATATTTATTATTTATTATTTTATATTTTGTTTGTATTAAATATTTAACTTTCGCGAAAGCGAAAGATAAAATGTTTTAATATAAAAAATAATTAAAAAATTAAAATAAAACAAAAAATAAAATAAAATAAAATTAATCGCCAAGAATGTGCGTGAATAGCGCGTAATTTTTGCCCGCAACCTTTTTGAACTCGCGGTAGCAATCTACAATCAAATCATCCACAAACTTTTCGATGTCCTCGCCCCACAAGTAATACGCAAGCGACCCCGGAATGGTGTTAATCTCGTTTACATAAATTTTATCATCCTTAACAAGGTAATCAATGCGCACCACGCCCCGACAATCGAACTTTTCATACAGCGCGCAAGTAAGCTTTTGAATGCTCGCTAAAAGAAAATCATTCAACCTATCCTTTAGCAACTCCAACTGCGCCGAGAGTGCAGAGTCCTGCACAATCTGCCCCTCCTGCGAGTGCAAAAAGGTGGTTTTATTAAAAATTTTGTTCCTAATTTCCTGCCTATCCCCCACTTTGCCCTTTTGCGGAAACTTGCCCTCGCCCGCGCAGTACTTATCGCTAAACGATAAAAATCGTGAGCGCTTGTTCGGCACCTCACACCCCGATGCCCGCACCTTGCCATTGATGCTCATAGCCGAGCAGTTCACCTCCACCACGCCATCCAAATACTGCTCAACAATCACCTTGTCATCGAACCCGCGCGCAAACTCCAGCGCCCTGCCTAGGTCCGCCTCGCTCTCGCACACGCAGATGCCAATACTGCTACCGAGGTTTGCGGGCTTGACTATAACAGGATATTCTAAATTGTTTATCCTCAGTTTTTCGGCAACATTGTTTTCATCGCGCTTAATAACAACATAGCGCGGAGTATCAAAGCCACTTGCGCAAAAGATATCTTTCATAAACTCCTTATCCAGCGTCACCGCCTGACAGGTTGCGCCCGCATTGCTCGATGCGATGCCACAGAGGTTAAACAGATGAGTAAGCGTGCCGTCCTCGCAGTTCTGCCCGTGCGTACAATTCAGCACAACATCGAGTTTAATCAGTTTTTTGTGCTTGCTTGAATACAAAAACGGGCTGTTTGCCATAATGCAAACGGGCAAAAGCAATTCGGCGTTTTTGTAGCGGGCCAGCTTTAGGTCGAACGGCACAAGATAGAACGCGCCCTCCAGCGATTGGTACAATATGTAGACATTGTATTTATCTGGCACTGCGTTCGCTATGGTTTGCGCGGTTAAGATGGATATATCGTGCTCAAAGCTCATGCCCCCGCACAACACCGCCACTGTAGGCTTGCCGTTTTTGCTTTGGCGCTTGATGCGCTTGTTTAATGCTTTTATGTTCTGCTCGCTTTCGATAATTTTCATACTACACCCCTTAAATAGTATTGTATTCGCTCCCTCCCCTTTTTGCTTATTTTTTTTTATTTGTTTTATTTTATTTATTTTGTATTAAATATTTAACTTTCGCGAAAGCGAAAGATAAAATGTTTTAATAAAATAAAAATAATAAAAATAAAAAAAATAAAAATAAATAAAAAAATGAACAAATAAATTAAAGTATGCACAAATGAACATTTATACTTTACAAAAAAGATGCTTTTTGATATAATTTAGTAAATTTATAAAGGTTAAATTTATGGAGGGAAAGGTATGTCTGCAAAAACGCTTATCAGCACAACAGTTTTGCTTTTGGGTTGCATTGTAATCGCAAGCGTGCTAAAATTTACTCTTGCAGTGCCAACCGAACTGCAAACCATATCCAAACTGCGCATAGTGGGCAACACCACCTATGTGATAGATTCCTCCGCCAACGCCCTTTTCTTTGGCACGCAGGATAACATCACCGCAAACTCCATCACCACCCGCCGAGAAATTAATACCGAAGTCACCGAAGTGCCGTTCAATGCCCTGCTCGATGTCACGGTTCTACAAAACGGCAACATTTATTTAATAGATGGCATTGCCGATGGCATTTTTGAGTACGCCCCGAACGGCAGTTTCAGCAACGAGCACACGCGCTTTTCGTCAGGCTCGTCCATCACCGAAGTTAAAGCAATCACCAGCGATTATAACGATAATGTCTACGCCCTGCAGTATGATGACGGCTACAAAATCTTAATGCTGGGCGCGGGCGATGAGTACTTTTCGGTTCTATGCTCCGTAGATAGCGAGGCACTAGGCGCGCTCGGCGTCCAAGCGGATGAAAGCGCTTTGCTTGCCTGCGATTTTGAAAATCAGGTGTTCTATATAACCTCGAACGGCACCCTCATAAAGGTGCAAGAAGGACAAGCCTCCGCCCTTACAACCTACGCGGGCAACGCCACCGATATTGCGGTAGACTACCTCGGCAACCCGTACGTATCGCTAGATAACGGCACCATACTAAAGTATCAGGGGCAAGCGCAGTACCTAGAATTGCAAACCAACACCATTTCGCTCAACTTTGAAAACGGCGATATCACCTACGCGCAAGGCGGTAGCCAAATACAAGTTTTTTCGAGCAATTTTGTAAACAATTTATCAAGGTTCCAGCACCCTATCGACTACACGGCAAAAACTAGCCTTACGAGCAGTGCTGAAATTTACGAGGTTGTAGAGCCCACAGACATATTCAAGTACCCGCTAAAAGTATCGCAACTCAACACCATCGAGCAAGGTGCGCTTGTGATAAAACTTGCCGATTCGGCAGATTATCCACAGTTTACATACATTTTGACCACAGTAAACGGCAGTTTGTGCGCGTGCTACATACAGACTAGCGCGCTCAGCAAACTAGCGGATACGCCCCTGCAAGAGCAAATGCGAACCTACACAAAAAACACAAGGCTATATAAGTATCCAACAGCCGATTTTTATCAGGATAGCACCGCGCTGTTTTTGACAATGGTGCCACAAGCCACGCAACTGGATGTTGTGGGCACGGCGTGCAATTTTGCCGATTCGCAAGGTAGAACTTTTTATGAGGTGATTTACAACGGCAACCGCTACTACGCTATGCAAAGTATGCTAACAACGCTTGCCACCGAGGAAGGCACCGTGACGCTAAATTCCACAAATGCCTACCTAGATAGCAAGGAATCTGTTTACATTTATGCGGGCGTGAACAGCGCAAACATTGTGGGCGTGTTGCCAGCGGGCGCCAAATTTTATGTAAATCAGGATAACTTTGATACCTCGATTGATAGAACTTACATTGAGTATTTGGATGAAAACAACAACTATATAACAGGCTTTATTGATACCGAGCTTATCGCTTTTGACGAAATCAGCCCTTTTGTAATTTTGGGCATCATTCTTTTGCTTGTTGTGCTTATTCTTATTCTAATTCTTATTCTTTACTTTGCTAAAGAACACAAAAACAAAAACAAATAACAAATCAAATTCTAGGGGATATTCCATCCCCTAGCACCCTAGTCCAAGGGCTCTCGCCCTTGACCCGTGGTCAAAAAACAACAAAAAATATGTTTTTGTGTACAAAACACAATAATATTTTGCTTTTTGCTTTCGCAAAAAGTAAATTATTAATTATATTGCGTTTTCTATTTATTTTTTAACTACATCCTGAACAAATAAAATCTCTTTTATTTGTTTTTTATTATTTTTTATTAAAACATTTTATCTTTCGCTTTTTAGAAAGTTAAAAATTGAATTCAAAATAAATATAAAATAATAAATAAATACAATTAATTTTTATAAAATTATGTTCTTTTTTGCTGTTGAAAAAATAATATAAATTTACAAAATCTATTTTATTTACATTCTTATTTTTCATAATGCTTAAATACTTGCACTTCGTGCAAGTGCGGGGAAAACACTTTCCCCTGCACCCCCGTGGCAGGACGGGCGTCCTGCACCTGTGGTCATAACTTAGGTGCTAATATTTATTTTCATTTTCTATTTGCGTATACTGCAAATGCGCACTTATGTGTGCCCCACCCATGGCATGGTCGTGGCTAGGTACTGGGCGCAATTATATATACTATTTGTAGTTAGTGATAAGCAAACTGCAAAATGGGCGCGTCCTGCACCGCAATGTTGCTAAACATAAATAGAAAACACAACTATAAATTAGCACTCACTTATGACCACGGGAGTGCGCCATCGCAAAGTTAGAGAGTATTGTTAGCTTAGCACAAAGCGTGTTAATGGACAATACTTTGCTTAGTACTAACTAAGACCACGGGGGTGCGCCATCGCACCAGAGGGGTGCAGGGGGAAATGTTTCCCCCGCACTTGCACGAATGTGCAAGTATTCGCAATTTTATGCTAATAAAATATAAAAATGTAAATATAAAGTAAGATTTAATAAATATATTTACTTTTTTCGCAAGAAAAAAAAGATATTTATAAAAATTATTTATATTTTATTTGTTTTATATTTTGTTTGTATTAAATATTTAACTTTCGCGAAAGCGAAAGATAAAATGTTTTAATATAAAAAATAAAAATAATTAAAAAAATAAAAAAATAAAAATAATAATAAAAACAAAGAGCGGACAAGCAAAAAAGTTGCGAGCAAAACATATATATACTTCATAAAGGGGTATATATGATATTTGAAAGTTTTGCCAGTTTTATGAACAAAATAATGCTATTTTCCTCATACATAAACAACTCGTACGGGTATCCGCAACCGCTGAGCGCGGAGGAGGAACAGCAGTATTTGCAAGCGTTTTGGGCTGGGGATGAAATAGCTAAAGAAAAACTCATAAACCACAATCTAAGGCTAGTGGCGCACATAGTAAAAAAGTACAGCAACTCCACCTTTGAGGCGGAGGATATGATATCGGTAGGCACAATCGGGCTGATAAAAGCCATAAACACCTACTCGCCCGGCAAAAAGACGCAACTTTCCACCTACGCCGCAAGGTGCAT
>CALVJT010000041.1 GCA_944332315.1 uncultured Clostridia bacterium | reverse complement strand
TAGCGCGCTAGGTATAACGCCAAGCGAATTTATAAATGATGATGCATTTTTAGCATGCAATTTAGATTTATAACTACCCACAACCATAGGGCAAGTTTATAAGGATATAAATAAAAAAGCACAAATTATTGCTTTCAGATTGCAGACAAATTATTTCTAGGGGATATTCCATCCCCTAGAACCCTAGTCCAAGGGCTCTCGCCCTTGACCCGTGATCAAAAAATAACATAAAATATGTTTTTGTGCACAAAACACAATAATATTTTGCTTTTTGCTTTCGCAAAAAGTAAATTTTTTTGCTTAAATTTTTATTAAAAGCATAAAAATAAATAGTTTGTTTTTAATAATTCCGGTTATTTACAAATTTGCTTTTAATAAGCCTTTGAAAAATACGCTATTTTTTTGGCTTTTTTGCCACACCAAATACAGTTGCAATCTTTTAATTCTTTCTCGTTTTCATCAAAAGGCAGATTTCTTGTATTGGCGCCGGTATGCTCTTTTATGCTCAACTCGCACTCTTTTTCGTTGCACCAGCAGGCTTTTACTAGCCCTTCCTGATTTTTTATTTTATTTATAAAATCCTCTTTATCCTTTGCTTCGATAATACTGCTTTTTAACTTTTGTGTAGCATTTTGCAAAAGCGTGTTTTGGATATCCTGCAACAAATTCTTTAGTTCTTGCACATAGTCACCCTCAAGCGAAATTGTTGTTTTTTCGCCGGTAACTCTGTTTGCGCACATAATTTGGTTGTTGTTTAGTTCTCTTTCGCCCACTTCAATTCTAACAGGAACGCCTCTCATTTCGTGCTCAAAGTACTTTGCCCCTGGGCGGACATCTTGGCGGGCATCTAGTTCTACTCTCAGTCCATTTTGCTCCAAGGTATTAAATAATTTTTGTGCAAAATCCAAAGTGTTGCCTATAGGTATAATTACAATTTGCGTTGGCGCCAACCTTGGAGGCAAAACCAGCCCTTTATCATCGCCGTGCACCATAACCAAAGCCCCGATAAGCCTTGTCGAAACGCCCCAACTTGTCATATAAACAAAGTTTTCGGCGCCCTTTTCGTCCACAAATTTTACATCGGCTATTCTCGAAAAGTTTAAGCCGAGATAGTGTATTGTGCCCATTTGCACGGCTTTATTATCTGGCATAAGCCCTTCCACGCTGTAGGAATCAACCGCACCGGCAAACTTTTCTTTTTCCGATTTTTGCCCTTTTATTGTAGGAATTGCAAGAAAATCTTTCATAAAATTATAATAAATTTCAATCATTTCGGCAACTTCTTGTCGCGCCTCCTGCTCGGTGGCGTGCGCTGTATGCCCTTCCTGCCACTGGAATTCCGATGTCCTTAAAAACAGGCGGGGGTGTTTTTCCCAGCGGACAACATTACACCACTGGTTTAATTTTAGAGGCAAATCTTTGTACGAACGAATCCACCTTTTCATACTTTCGTGTATAATTGTTTCGGAAGTTGGGCGGACAACCAAAGGCTCCTGCAATTTTTTACCGCCCGCGTGGGTTACTACGGCAATTTCTGGGCTAAAGCCTTCAACATGGTCCTTTTCTCGTGATAAATACGAATATGGGATAAAAAGAGGAAAGCTCATATTTTTTGCCCCGTGCTTTTTTATTAATTTATCCAATTCGTTCCTTATCATTTCCCAAATGGCATAGCCATAAGGTTTAATGGTCATACACCCTTTTACTGGCGAATGTTCTGCCATATTTGCTTTGGCAATTACATTTTGGTACCACTCAGCCATATTATCTTTGCTTAATAATTCTTTTTTTACGCTCATTTTATCCTCCTTACTGAGTTATTGATTATCTTGTATATACTGCAGTACTAGACTGCTGTTTATTTTTGTTGTTTTGTTGTTCCTTTTAATTTCCACAAAATCATCGCTTGTGTTTTTGCCAACTATAATTTTGTATGGACACCCCAACAAGTCTGCATCAATTAGCTTTGCGCCAATACTGGTTGGTCTATCATCATAAATTGTTTCCATTTTACCGCTTAAACTTGCATAAATTTTTTGCGCCTCGCTTTTTCGTGCGGGGCTTGCAACAATGTAGGCTTTGTACGGGGCGTAAAAGTAATCCCAATCAAACCCGTTTGCATGCACTTTATTTTCGGCAATAAGCTGGATGAGCCTAGAGATGCCTATCCCCATAAAAACAATGTATGTATTGTTGATATTTTTTGTTTTAATTAACTGCTTAATTGTTGCAATGTCCCCAATCTCTGCCCCAATCACCCTTTCAACCTCGCTTGAGCCACAGATAGGGCACCTTTCAAGCATCTCCTTACCGCGAAAGGAACTGTGGCAGTTTTTGCACACTATCGGATGGCTTTGATTTAGCTGAGATTCGCTCCAAACCGAAAATGTGTTCTCGTGCCCCAAATGAATTGCTTGGTGCAATGGCAAATTAAACTTTTTGCTTATTTTTTGAAAGACTTGCTTAAATATATCCGTGTATTTTTGCGCATCAGTTTTGCTATTTACAATGGCATAGCAATCGGCTAGCACAAAAGTTTTGGTGCGAACTAAGCCATACGCTGGGCGAATCTCGTTTCTTGCCCTTTCCGAAATTTGATAGGCACAAAACGGCAGTTGATGGCTTTCAATATTCAATAAATCGGCTAAATTTACAATGGCCTCCTCGTTTGTGGCATTAATGACAAATTCGTTGTTCTCGCCCGTTGTAAATAGCCCGCTACCATAAATATCTAATCTGCCCGAATTTTTCCACAGGTTAATATCTTGCAAAAGAGGCAAATTAACTTGGCAAAAATTATATTCGCTAAAAATATTGCATACTTGGCTACAAATATTTTTTAGCAATTTATTAAATGGATCTAAATATGCATATAGCCCCGAACTTATTTGTTTTATATAACCTGCCTTTTCTAGTTTAACATAAATGGCATCGCTATCCAAAAACTTTTTTGTAAAAAAGATATCTTTATCAAATATCATCCGCCGTCTCCTCAAATAAATGCAAGTTGTTTATTAAGTTTGGTATTACGGCTTGCATAAATTTGCATTTATTGGAATCGTGAGGCTTGTTCGATAGCGCCTTATAAGCTGGGCACACCCCACCGCAAAACCCGTACGCAAAGCAGTTTTTGCAACTATCGGTAGAATTTTTTTCTAAAGTTTGCAGAGCAATTTTATCATCGTACTTTTGTGCGCATCTAGACATTTTGCCTTGCGGATTAACTAATGTCATAAATTCGTCACCCAATATCGAGCACGGCGTCCTTCGCCTGATTCCGTTCGAGATACTGCCTAGAACTGCGGATAGCGCGGAATCTAACATAACCCCATACTCTCCTGCCAATTTATAAACTTCGAACAAAATATTTGCGTATTTTTCTCCATCCACCGACCACTGCAATGTATCGTACTTAAATGGCGTGTTTATTGTCAATTCCTTCATAGGAAAATTTTTTAGTATGTATTCGGCAATGTTCGGCAAATCATCTAAATAATCTGGATTGGGCGTGATTAATACATGAATATCCACACCCCTGTTGTACATTTTTATGTAGTTTGCCTTTACATCGTCAAAGGTGCCTTTTGCGTTTTTGTACGGGCGCAGTTTATCGTGTATTTGCTTTGGCCCATCAACCGAAACGCCTACCCTAAAATTGTGCTCCACAAAAAAATCAATCATCTCATCAGTTATAATCGTCCCATTTGTGGTAATCAAAAAAATAGGCTTTTTTATTATGTTGCTACTTTCAGCACCCTCTATCCTTTCAACCGCCTGCTTTATTAAATCGAACTTTATTAGTGGTTCGCCACCAAAAAAGCAATACTGTACAGTTTTATCACGATTGTGTTCAAACGAATAGTCTAGCACTTTGAATAGCGTTTCCTCATCCATAGTTTTCAGACAATTCACATTTTTAGTGGCAAAGCACTCTACGCATGCCAAGTTGCACTGCTCCGTCAAAACTATGCGGTACGATGTGGGCGTAAACGCCGTAGCATCAGCTTGTAAAATATATGGTTCATCCCCAATCATCTCAAATTCGGATAAATCTTGTAAACATTGTTTTTGTTCATCATCGGTAATTAACTCTTGCACGCGCTCATAATCTAAACTCTCTAGATTTTTTAGTAAGTCTAGATGCGCATCATCTACCGCAGTCAAAAGCAACTTGTATGCATTAAAGTGGAATTTTTGCCCTTCTCTATCGGTAAATACCTTGTATGGGTAAACATATTTTTTCATAATCATTTTTCCTTTTCCCAAAAATCACCGTTATCAAACAACGAAACACAGTGCTTGCCAAAACAGGTGTGCTGGGGGGAATAAAATTCGCACTTTTGCAACTTTTCTATTAATAGCGCAGTGTCATCCTCAAACAAATTGCCAAGTTTTACATCAAAACGATGAAAGCAAGGATATATATTGCCCAAAGCATCGCTGATAAACAACTCTTTGCCCATCAAACACACCGAATTTTCGAGAGGGTCGCCCCCACCATATGCGCTATCACACTGCAGTAAAAAATTTTTAGAATGCGCTTTTCCAAACTCTCTGTTGCATTTTACCATTGCCTCTCTTAACACACCGTAGTTTTGAGCTGTGTTCTTAAATAGCGGTTGATACCTAATATCCTCCACGCCCAACGATTTTAGCCAGCGCAGAGTATCCAGCGCCTTATCAGCATTTTCCTCAGTGATAACCGTGGTAGTAGCAATATTCTTGTACCCCATCTTTAGCAGATTTTTAATCGCAAAAACAGTATCATGAAATTTGCCCCGTTCAGCATTGTGGAGCTTTTCATCAAATGAATTAATCGAAAAATCAATTCTATCAACTTTAATATCAACTAAAGTCTGCAAATCCTCCAATGTCAAATTCGCCCCACTCGTGTTGATAATAACCCTGCGTCCGCTGTTTTTAAGACACTCAACCAAAGCATATGTAATGTGTTTGCGCCTTGAATAAAGCGGGTCGCCACCAGTCAAAATAATAGTGCTAAAGCCCAAAGCACAAACTTTTTGAACAAATAAATCTACATCCTGTAAATCTAGCGCACTAGAATCCCGCTTTTCATGTCCAATCGAATAAAAACAATCTTTGCAACATAAATCACATTTTGTATGCACAATAAAAAATAGAACCATAACTTCACCTAAAAAAACTAAATTCCTCAAAGAATTTAGTCAGGCTGTAGACAAACTACAAATAGAAAACGCAATATAATTTATAGTTTACTTTTTGCGAAAGCAAAAAGCAAAATATTATTGTGTTTTGTACACAAAAACATATTGTTTGTTGTTTTTTGACCACGGGTCAAGGGCGAGAGCCCTTGGACTAGGGTTCTAGGGGATGGAATATCCCCTAGAATTTAATTTGTCTACAATCTGACTGAATTCCTCAAAGAATTTAGCTTAAAATTAAATTATGTTGACATACAACTTGTATAAATTTTTAATTTTTTAAGATTAATTCTTTTTGCCATAGCCCCTATCCTCCTTTTTAATAATAATATACAACAAAATCACGATTTTGTCAACTGTTATAAAATAATAGGACTACTGAAAATTTAATTGCCAGCATTTATAAATATCAAAATTATGCAACTCCACAAACGAAATATTAAATTCCTAAATACCGCCTTTTAATAAGCCACCTAATCTGCTAATTCCACCCTATCAGTATATCCTAAAATATTTTTGATTTTTGCTAGTTGGTTTATCGGGTTCTGTCATGCCGATTAATCCCGCTTCAAGGGCTGGTTGTAGGTAGTTTTTTCTAAAACCAACGCGAGATTTTAGATTTAGTTTTTGCATAAGTTCGGTTGCAGATTGTGGATAGCTTTCAATCACCTTCAAAAGCTGTGCAATTTGATTGTTTATGTGATTATAATGATTTTTTGTATCTTTCAATATCTCATGTATAGCTTTGTTAATGACATCTAGCATAAACACAATAAAAATGTTAGATTTACCTTGACTTGTGGATAGCGTTATTGCTTTGTAATAATGCTCTTGATTATCTTTAATAATGCTTTCAATAGGTATCCAAGCAAAAATTGGCTTCCACGAACTAAGTAGCGCAGTTTGCCACAGTCTGCCGGTTCTGCCATTTCCATCATTAAAAGGATGTATAAACTCAAATTCATAATGGAATACACTAGATTTTATAAGCATATTTGCAGGGCTATTTTTTATCCAATCAAAAAGCTGTGCTAACTGCCTAGGGACAAACTCGGCAGGTGGAGCAATGTGGATAACTTTACCATCTTGATTGTAAACGCCAACTTGCCCAGTTCTCAATTTTCCTGCTCCGCCTACAAGGTCTTTCATCATAATTCCGTGAATTTTTAATAAGTCGTTAATATCATAGGCATCGATATTTTCTAGTTCTTTGTAAGCTAAATTAGCATTTTGAACTGCAATTATATCGTCCTTAGGCCCCACAACTCGTACCCCATCAATAACATCGGTCACCTGCCTAATAGATAGCGTGTTGTTCTCAATGGCAAGCGAGGAATGAATAGATTTAATTCTATTCACCCTACGCAATCTCGGCAACTTTTCAAGCCCATTCACCCCACTTAGTTTGCCTAAATTCTCCATAATCTCAGATACAATCTCTAGCATTTCATCAGTAATCTCATAAGGCGGAAAATATATTTCGTCCATAAACACCCCCTATTTTTTTAATAACACTATTATATCCTAATTTTATAAATAAGTCAATTATCTTGTATATTATCTTGTATACTTTCTTATATAATATTTATATAATAATGAAATTTAGTTTTTATGTTAATAGCAAAGTATCGTTTAAGTTTTACAAATTACTATTTAATTTGTGCATCACAATTTTTAATTCTACTTTATTTGCTTTTATTCTAAAACAAACAAAAAGTAAAAACACATATTGCACAAAAAACATAGAATAATTATAAATACATAAATAAAGGTGATAATATGGCTTTTGGCAATAATGACGATTTTATTTATTTAGGCATTGATAACACAACTGATACAGCTTTTAATTTTAATCAAAATTTGGAAAGCAATCAAGAATTAAAAGATTATAACGCAAGTTTAGATAGCAAATTAGACATCAACAATCACAAAATATTCGGGCAGGATGCCGACTTTCGTTCCATAGTTGCACAAAATGTGGAAAATACTCCACAAGTTTTTGGCAACGATGACGATTTTATTGTTTTGACCATACAGGAAAGTTTGCCAAGCACAAGGCAAGGCGCAAACGCGGTGTTTGGAGATGAAAGCACTTTTTTAAGCTATACTGTACCTAAACAAGGCACGGCAGATATACATTTTCAAGGCACAAGCAGTGCACAAGGCATACAGCCCTCACAGACTTTTAATTCAAACCCACGCGTAGGCAGTGCGCAGACCCCCACTCCGTTTGGAAACGACAGCGATTTTAGCTACTACGGCATAGATGAGCAATTTGATGCGCAGGAGTTGCTTGCCCTGTATCACACCGCGGTAGAAAGTGCGGGGATACCTAATCGCGACTGCGGGCGCATAGATATAGGAAACCCATATTCGCAGTACGAAATACAGCGTCCGTGCGATATGCCCCCGCGCCTATACGCGAGATTTTGCCCTTGCAAGGATGATAGGCGTCCGCATAGCGGTTGGAATTTTGATAGAGGCGCGAACTGCGGGCACGATAAACGCGATTGCGATTGTGGGCACCGCCCTTCTCCGCCACAACCAGCGCCTTGTCCACCAAAAAAGCACAATGCCGAAAAGCTTGCGCGCAAAATATATCAACAGATAGCGTTTGCATCCACCAAGGTGGCAAGTCTGATACCGTGTGCGCCATGCGAGCACAGGGCTTGCGAACTCGGCGAGATTAAGCGGGCACTGGATGCGCTGGCGCTATCGATGCTAGCCGTGCATCGCGAGATTTGCCACTCCGAGCCGATATTTATACACGAACATGATGCGCACGGTTGCGAGTTCGAAAAAGATTTGGGGCAAATAATAAGGCTTATGTCTATAATCATACAAAATGTGCTACTGCTACAAAAGTTGCCCGAAAGCAAGTGCGTAGAAAATGCGCTAGTCGTGCTCACTTTTGGACTGATTGCGCAACAAAACCGCTTGCTCGCTTTATAA
>CALVJT010000040.1 GCA_944332315.1 uncultured Clostridia bacterium | reverse complement strand
AGTTAAATATTCAGCCGTGCTTGAACGAATTGTAATTTCTTGTTTATTTTTTTTCATTTATTCCTCCAGTTCCTGCAGTTCTCTTTTCATCTCTTTAACCTTATCATTGAGTTTCATTTTTATGTTTGATTGCTTTTGCTAGATAATTATAGCATAATTTATTGCTTTTTTGTTGCGTTTTTTGCTAAATTTAATTAAATATTAAATTTTGTAGCAATGTTGTGCACCATTTGTTATGTAATGCACATTTTATTACGAGTTTGCCTTTCCGTTGATTCTGCAAAAGAACAATTATATCGTTGGCTCCCGCAAAAAAAACAAAGCACAACGCTAACTCTTGCAAAAAATAAAGTATAACGCTCACTAGCAATATGACAATTACGTCGTTGGCTTCCGCAAAAGACTAAGGGCACTCTTGCAATAACAAAGGGGTTGCTCTTGCGGAAATTACTCTTGAAAAGAGAAAAGCATACCGCTCACTTTTACTAAAGAATAAAGTGGCTACTCTTGCAATATCACAAAATGTTGCTTTTACAAAAAATACAAAAAGGTTCACTCTTGCAAAGAGAGTTTCTTTTCTGCAGTTTGCTCGAGCATGGGGCCATCAGTTATTCCCAACACATCTAGTAAAGTTTCATCCGTATGGGGCTTGCGGTCGTCCGTGCAATCTGCTATGTACTGCACTTGCTTGTACACATCGTCCGTGAGCTTTTTACCTATGCCGTACTCTATCTCCTGCCGATGCTGTTGCAATGCCCACACCGCCTTGCAGTGTAACGCCCTTATTTCGTCCTTTATCTGCTTTATACTGGGATAGTACTCGTGCTTAGGTATGTACTGCTGAATTACAAGCGTCATAATATCAAAAGGCATATCGGCAAAGTGCAAACTCCACAACTTTATCATAGCGCCAGCATCCGCACTGCTCAGCTTATTTAGCTGTTGCGGATACGCCACCTTTAGCATTGCCAAAATCTCGCCCATCTCTCTATCTGTCATAAAACACCCTCCTTACCCTCTAAAAAATTTGCTACTACTATAGCCCTGCAACTATTGCTACTGTTGTAGCCCTGCAATTGATTATCTGCTGTAGTTTTGTAATTTTTGCTACTGCAAAGCCTTGAATTTAAATTTTTGCTACAGCTGTAGCCTTTGCTTATATCGCTAAATTATCTTGCAAAAATGCCCCTCAACACTGCGCCCCACAATTAGTGCGTAAATGTTTAGCAAAATTGCCCGCGATTTATGTGCGATTCACCTAACTATTACTAAGATATTTTGCTAATCTACGACTGTTTTGTCAAAATTTTGGAGTTCATTTAATGCCCCTCTACTGCGGTGGAATTCCGCCGTCTATTATTTAATTATTTTGCAAAAATTGCACCACAACATTTTAGTCTTGCAATTATTCCTTTTTTTGTTAAACATTTAGAGTTCACATCATTTAGTAGCCTTGCAATTACTTACAAGAAATTTCCCTCACACTATACCCCTACAATTATGCAAAAAAGCACTTCTACTGCTGTAGTGACTTATATAAAATTCCTGCAATTTTTGCTTAAAAGTTTATTAATTGCACCCAACACTGCAAGCAATCACACACTTAAATATCCACCTAATTTATTTGCGCTTGCTATTAGCAAAAACAATAGTACACTAACACTCAACTAACAAACTATAGCTTTACTTACCTACAAACATAAACGCACCACTAAAGCCCTTGTAGCGCATCCAAAAACACATTGCTCCCCGCCCCGCTAGACGCACTCTTTGATTGTTTATTATCGCAAGGCGGTGACTTATTGGGCCTATTAGCATCATCCCGCTCCCAAGTTCGGACGCACGCTTGCCAGTCCTTCATAGGCGTGTTGCCCACTTTCCAGCCTTTGCTCTCGTAAAAATCGCAAAATCTTTGAGCATCCACAGCGTTGCCACGCTCCTGACAGTATTGACGCACCTGCAAAACTGTCGGCTTTATAAACTTTTTTGTTGTAGCTTTTTGTGTGTGTACGCCGACATAGTCGGCATTAGTTGTAGAATTATCTGCTTTGCAAGTACTTTCTATGTACTCAGGTTCATTAGTACACACATCTAAATTTTCATTATCATTTACTTTATAATCAACATTATCATTTACATTTACATTACCATTTAAATTTACATTCTCATTCAAATTATCATTATCATTACAATTTTCATTATAATTAACATTTTCATTTACATTATAATTTTCATTATCATTTATATTATCATTATAATTTACATTATCATTATAATTATCATTATAATTATAATTAAGGTTGTATTTGGGTTGTTTTTCGGTTGAATTTGGGTTGAATTTGGGTTGTTTTTGGGTTGTTTTTGGGTTGTTTTTCGGTTGTTTTTGGGTTGTTTTTGGGTTGTTTTGACTTTCATTTTCTGCTTGCATTTGCTCAATTTTAGACGCATTTTTGTTACCCTTGGGTGCTCCACCTTTTTGGGCATTTTTGACATTAGCTTCGTACCTATTAATGGATGCATCCAAAGTCGGCTTAATCAGCTTAAAGCACATTTTGCCAACTGTAGATAATTGCTGTGGCTCCTCGCCCAATATGCCATACTGAATAATTGCCTTGTATATTTGCCCCTGTTCCTCATCGGGCAATTCATTAATGGCCTCAAAGTAGGAACCATAAAATACAAAACTGTTTCTCATACTTAACCTCGTATAATAATTATATAATACATTTGTTCTAGATTTCAAGAAAAATTACACTTTTTATCAAGCTTGCAAGCACAAAATCACAAAAAACAAAGGCAATCAAATATATAAACAATATTTTTGTGTAGATGAGGTATCAATTATTATAAAAGGACAATAAGCTTCAATTTTTTGCATAGAGTTGACAAAAACACACAAAATAGGCAAAGTAAGTGCATATCTATTAAACAAAATATTTAATAAAAACACATTAATAAGTAATAGCGAATAAGCGCATAGATTTAGCAAACACGATAATAAGTTGGTGAAGCGAACGCCCAAATTTTGCATAAAAATAGGCAATTAAGTGCATAGCGATTAAACAAATGCAACATTTGCGTAGAATTGACAAAAACACATAAATAAGCAATAGCACATAAGTGCATAAATTTAATCAAAACACATTAATAAGTTGGTGGGATTAACACCCAAACGGGGACACAAATAAAAACACATAAATAAATGGCAAGGCGCATCTAATATAATACGGAGAAATATGGTATCTGGAGTTTTTATATTAGCGCAGTTGGTGGGCTTTTTATCGTTGATACTGTACTGCATAAGTATGCAGGTGAACAACAGGATGCGCCTACTCGTGCTACTGGTGTTTGTCAACTTTTTGAACGGCGTGGTGTACTTTTTGTTGGGTAGTCACGCGGGCGGACTTATTAGTATGGTATCGGTTACGCGATTGATTATATTTAGCGTGTACGAGCGCAAGCAAAAAAGATGTCCGCTAGCCTTGCTAATTGCGTTTATCGCGCTAGACCTAGCGGTGGGCTTGTACACCTACGATTATTGGTACGATGTGCTGTGTATTGCGGAGGCAATAATTGTTGCATACGGCACCTACATAAAAAATATGACAATCACAAGAATTTGCCACCTATTTTCGTGCATACTGATGTTCACCTTTAATATTTTTGTGCTTGCATACTCCAATATGCTCAGCGAATCTATAGGGCTGATTTTTACCCTGCTAGGCATCCTGCGCCTAGATATCCTGCCCAAAATATCGCCCGAAGTTTACGCAAGTAGCAAAATTTTATCCGCTATTGCAAATTCAAAAGAAAACAAAAAATTTGCAAACAAATTGGTAAATAATAAATATGCAAGAATTTTCATAAATAATAAATTTGCAAAAAAAATAAAAAACAACATTAAAGTTGCTAGCAAGTTTTTTGTAAGTAAACTCGAATTTGTTAGTAAAATTATAAGAAAACGCAAAAACAAAAATAATAAACTTTCAAAAAAGGTAGATAAAATCAGCACCCCCCAAAACAAAGGCAAATTGGCAAAAAAACTAAACAAGGATAGTGAACTCCAAAACAAAGGCAAATTGGCAAACGCACTTGTAAATAATGGCAAATATACAAGCGTTCAAAATAGATGTAAATTTGCGGGCAACCCCCAAAATAACAAAAAAAGTGAACTCAACAAAGATAAAAAATTAATCAACAAACCTAATTGCAAAAATAATAAATTTAATAACAATATAGTAGATAAATTAAAAATAAATAAATATTTAACAAATAAAACTACAACATATTATACGCCTAGTGCTAATTTTGATGCATCTATCCCGCAAATAAAAAACATTAAACGCTAGTTGTTTATTATTTTATATTTTTTAAATATTTTTCTTTTTTCTTACAAAAAAAGCAAACAATTAAATAAACAAACAAAACAATAGTGCGATGGCGGGTGGGATGCCCCACCATGGCGTGGTCATTGCTTTGTGCTAGTTTGCAGTTTCATTTTCTATTTGTGAACCTTGCTCTTATATGGCACATAGCATAACTTTAGTACTATACATAAATTTACTTTTGGCGGAAGCCAAAAGCAATTTTATTTATGTTTTTTAGTACAAAAGCTGGGCAAGTTAACCTATAAGACCACGGGTCAAGGGCAAGAGCCCTTGCCATGGGGTTATAGGGGAACGGGCAGTTCCCCTAATTACACGCAAGTGCAAGTATTTTTATTATTGCTTTATTTAATTTATTATGCTTATATTTGTTTATTTAATGATATTTACTTTTTCGCAAGAAAAAGTAAAATTCTTAAAAAAGCGAAATAAAAAATAAGAATAAAAAATAAAAATAAACAAAAAAAGATGGTAAACACCACCTTTATTCTTGCTCTTTGAGTTTTTCGAAATCAGATTTTGGAGCGGAGTCCTGCTTAGAGGACTTTTTATTTTTGTTCGCCCCACCCTTGCTAGCGCCCTTTTTGCTTTTAGCTTCAGTAGCCACGGATGCATCGGCAACCACAGGGGCATCTGCGCTTTCCAAAGTAGCATCTGCGCTTACAAATTCATCAGCAACTTGCTCAGAAGTTGAATCTACAACAGAAGCGTTATCAACAACATTCTCCTCGGCTTTTGTAACAGCGGAAGTTGATTCAACCTTCTTTTCGTTTACAGGCGCCTCTATGTTATAAATGGCATAAACATCCACGCTCATATAGGAGACATTTTTGCCTTCGCCCGTCTCGATAGTGGCAATTTTGCCGTTAGGAGTGTCCTTTATAGATATAATTTTGCCGTAAATGCCACTGTAGGTTTTAACCTTATCACCCACTTTTAGATTGTTGGCAAAGTCCTCTGCCATTTTGGCGTCTTTCTTGCGCTTGGATGCCGAAAACACTAGCATAAATATCAAAAATACTACTAGTATTATCAGTATGCCCCATTCCCGAAAGAAACTTGCACATAGTTGTGTTATCATTATTTTCACCTCGATATTTTTATAGTTTATAATACCACAATTGCCAGATTTTTCAAAGCATTTTTATGTAGGTTGTTGCACTATTTTGTATTCTTTTATTCTATTTTTTGTTTTTTGTGCGATGGCGCACTCCCGTGGTCTTGGTTAGTACTAAGCATAGTTCTGTACTTTAGCCTACTTTGTACTAAACGAACCACATATGCTTTCTATATCTTGCGATGGCACACTGCCGTGGTCTTGGTTAGTACTAAGCACAGTTTTAACTCTAACTTGCTTTGTGCAAAGCGAACCTTGTACTTATAGAGTACACAGTTTAGTTTATGTACTAAACATAAATTTACTTTTTTCGTAAGAAAAAGGAAAATTATTTTTTTGTTTAAGTACAAAGCTAGGCTAGTGCCCTATAAGACCACGGGTGCAAGGGCGAGAGCCCTTGGACTAGGGGTGCGGGGAATGGCAAATGCCCCGCAAATAATGTATTATAAAAATTAAAGATGGAATAAATGAAATAAATATAATATTTAGTAAAATGCTTTTTTCGTAAGAAAAAAGATTTTTTATTAAATTATTATTTATTTTTTTTAGATATTTAATTTCAAGAAAGTGAAAGAAAAAAGTTAAAATAAATAAAAAAAAAAAAAATAAAAAATAAAAATAAAAAAAA
>CALVJT010000039.1 GCA_944332315.1 uncultured Clostridia bacterium | reverse complement strand
CCCACTACTAGCTGAAGTATAGTATCCGGTAAATGTATAACCTGTTCTAGTAGGGATGGTTACTGTTGGAGCCACTTTGCCATATGTTACTTGTATTGTTTTATCGCTACCGCTACCGCCGTTAGGCTTTAGGGTTACGGTATATTTAGCACTAGCTTTTTTCACCGTATAAGAATTTGTTGTGTTTGCTGACCACATTGGAGTATCATAAGGAACTATAGCTATAAATCTATATCCATTAGAAGTTTCTGTAGGATACTGTCTTTCCCAGTTAGATGAATCCCAATAGTTTGTTTGCAAAGATGCTTTAGTTGTCGTTGTTATTCTATCAGTAGTAGAATCGTACTGATATCCACTCATAAGATATTGTGCCTTTTGTGTATATGTAGATATATTAGCAACATGTGCTATAGCCGCAACTCTCTTTGAATTATAAACGGAACTCTCTCCAATGTTTATATAACTTGAAAGCCCAGATAAAGAAGTGCTATAGTAGCAATACATGTTATTTGTTTGTCCTTTACTACCAATCTCAGACCCAATTCGACAAAATGGCGAACCACCACCACCGCGGTCATCTTTTTCGGCATGCCCAATTAATGCCCCTTTATATTGGTTGCTAGTTACAGAACCCAAACTGTAGGATGCCGTTACAGAAACTGTTGCCGACCAACCATAATCTTGCCACGCCTTAAACCACCCTGTTATACCACCACCGGCAGAACCACCCTGAATGGAACCAGCATTGGCACAATATTTTAAGTGCAAATGAGCATCTTCACCAAATAATACCGTTGCCTGCCCACAATCTTGACTGCCCGCAATACCGCCAGCAGCATATTGTTGCGCATAAATTCTTCCAGTATTCCAGCAGTACTCCAATTGGTTTGAGCCCGATTCATCACGCTCCCACCTACCTATGATACCTCCGGCATCACCTTCACCACGAACTGATACATTATTGCTATAAGTTTCGTAGGATTTACCGCCATCATGAATAGTATCGTATCTACCACCAGTATGCGCCAATTCTCCACGATATTGAGCATTTTGTAGCCACTGTTGAACATAGCTTACGCTATTCATAGATGTATCAAAAGGATCATCCGTCAAAAAGCCTATTTGGTCTAAAGTAGGTGCATCATTTGTGCAGTACGAAATATCTGTATTTAACCCATATCCAACTATACCGCCTGCATAGGTATCTGTTACATTTATGTATGAGGACACCATGTTAATATGAGTTAAATTTGCATATTCCACATAACCAAACAACCCCGCTGCACCATATGTGCCAGTTATTGTCATAAAGTATATAAAATGTTTTGCCCCGTCAAAGGTACCCATAAATGGATGCGCAAATGTACCTATTGGCACCCACTCTTTGCCTATCATATTGATATCACTTGTCAGTTCAAAGTACTGACCTGCATATGTAGTACCTGCATTGACATTTACTGCCAACTGTGCTAGATCCGTTATGCTTGCAAGCTTAAACGCATCTTCCTCGGTACCCGTACCTGCCCACGTTTCGGTGCCAGCTACCTGCGCAGTTAAGCCATCTGTCCACAAGCCAACCTCTGTTTGCACTTGACTTATCTGCTTTAGTGCTGGATACGCTATTATTGCTGTTAAGCACAAAAGCACAAAAAACACAACCGCTCCTAAACTAAAGCGTTTTTTGTGTTTTCTCATTTCAAGCAATTCAAGTGCGCCGATTTTTACATTAGCATTATTCATATCCTACCCCTACAATTTATATAACCATATTGTCTTGCCATATTTTAGTTATAACTCCAAAATTGTTTTTTGCAACACACACTAAAAAATCTAAAATGATTGACAAATTTCGACACTTCTAGTTATATTTTACTTTTTACATCCTAATTATACTAAAATTTGATATTTTAAGTCAAACATTTTATTGGGGGTAATATTTTTGATTTTCAAAGTTTTTTCGTAGAGAATATATTTAGTAGCGCTACTAAGCCATATAAAAAAGAACTATTTTATAGTATTCTACAAATATAGTTCCTTTTTATAAAATTCAATTATAAATTATGCTCCAAACAATATGCTATTAATTAACCCCAAATTTGCATTTTGCGTATGCGTATTTTGTTGTTGACTACTCCTTGCTGTGAGTACACTTGCAGATGATTCATCCCTATTGCCTGTAAATGGCGGATTATAAGGTTCTCCATCCAAAGTGCATTCACGGAAGGCATTTACATCTATGTAAATTACGCTATCTGGTATAGCAAAGCCCTCTGGTAATGGCACTGCTTGGAACGCATAAGCTTCGATGCGTTGCAGTTGATTGTGCAGTGTAATAGCAGTTATGCTAAAGTTCCCCCTAAATGTATAAGCCTCGATAACCGTTACACCGCTAGGTATTACAATTTTGGATAGTTGTGTACACAGGTCAAACGCGTACTCGCCAATGCTTGTAAGATTGCTCAACTGGCCAAGGTTAATTGAGGTAAAGTATGGCAAGTTTGCAAACGCGTATTCGCCAATGCTTGTAACTGTATCCGGAAGTTCTATGGACCTTAAATTATACGCATACTTAAACATAATATTTTTAACTGCAGTAAAATTGCTTGGCCAAATTACATTTTGTACAGTTCTATTGTTGTAGAACAAGCCATCGTAGATATCATACATAGCGTTAGATAGATCTACGGTTGCAGAATTTCCAACATAGTTATATAGGTAGGTATGATTATCTTTAGTTGTCAAAATTTCAAACGCACCTGTTGTTCCAAAGGAACTGCCAAATGTTGCTCCGCTTTGCGATAGGTCTATGATTTCAAGCTCTACGCTATCTACCCTTAGCCCATCGGATGTAGACCAATCAAGGTCATTCAAATCAAACGGTAAACCTAATTGAATGAGTTTGTAGGAGTTGGCTACCATTGTGGCATTTATCAAACGATTTGTTACGCTAGAATCGTACTGCCAAACAAGTGTGCGCAAGTTGTTTGCCTGTGCAAACGCAAATGCTTTTACAGCTGTTACTGTGTGTGGCAATGTTACGCTTTGCACCACATTATCTTGATAGAATGCATACGCACCTACACTTGTGATATTTGTATAAGTTTCTAGATTAAGT
This sequence comes from uncultured Clostridia bacterium, assembly GCA_944332315.1. Lineage (GTDB taxonomy): Bacteria > Bacillota > Clostridia > Christensenellales > UBA1242 > CAKVOD01. The sequence continues at coordinate 28,581 of CALVJT010000039.1, read as the reverse complement.
TCGCTAGAGGTGCCAACATATCTTACAATTTCTACCTCATCGCCAGTATCGCTTGTCAATATAATCAAGCCGTTTGCTAGAGTAGATAGTGTGCCTGTTAATGCCGAAGTACTTGTCACCCACTCTAGGTTAGGCAGCTCGCCAGCACTTAAAGTTACGCTTTGTCCGCCAATTTGTGCACTTTCGATTTGCTCGCGTGATAGACGGCTTACAACTTGCCTTAGGTTATAGCACATATTGAATATATTGTTTCCAAAATAACTTAAACTTGGCAAGTTTATGCTTACAAGCGAGGAACAATCTTGGAACGCGTACTCGCCTATAGTTGCAAGGCTATTTGTGCTACTCAAGCCCACACTTTGTAGGTTAAAGCACCCCGAGAACGCGTGCGCCGATAAAGTCGTCAACGAATCTGGCAAGTTTATTTGCTTTAAGTCATAGCAATATGCAAACGCCGATTGCCCTAGAGTTTGCAAATTTGAACCGCTTGCTATAACCACGCTATCAAGTTCTACGCAACTGTGGAACGCGCCCGTGCCTATTGTTACAACCGAACTTGGTATATTAAGGCTATTTAATTTAGTATACCTAAACGAAGAGTTGCCTATTGTTTGCACGGTGTTAGGAATTTCTATTTGCGTCAAATTCTCGCAAAGGTAGAATGCGCCGAGCGGAATTTCGGTGATGCCATTGCCCAAAGTTACGCTTGCAAGAGCGCTAGCGGCAAACACATACTGCCCAAGTGTTGTTACAGAATTAGGAATTGTCACCGTTGTTAGCCCACTGCTCGCAAAGGCTCGCGCCCCTATAGTTTGCACGGTGCTTGGAATGGTTATACTTGTTAAATTCGTACAATTTTGGAAAGCGCGATCACCAATTGTTATCAAGCCTCCACTCAATGTAACATCGGTTAAATTTGCACAGTTAAAGAATGCTCCTACCCCAATAGATGTAACCGAACTATCCATATAAACAGTTTTTACGGTAGATTGATAGAACGAAGTTGCCCCTATTGTAGTTACAGTATTAGGTATTGTAACGCTATCTATATTAGAGTTTGCAAAGCTATAATAGTTATATGTAGAGCCATCCTCTGCCCCGCCTATCAAAGCTGTTACCATATAAGTGCCATCTATGCCAAGCTCATAAAAATCTTGTTGGATAATGGCAATAATAGATCTTTGAACGCTGTTTTGCGTTATAGTTACTGTTGCCACATATTCTGGTATTACAAGGTTATTAGGCAAATCAACTTGGTTTTGATAGTTATATCCAATTGCCGCGGTATTATCTGTAATTTCACTTATAACAAAGTATTCAGCTGGCAAAATCCAATGCGCCTTAAATGTCAAATCGCCCGCCAAATCTTCGCCCAAAGTGAATGTTGTGCCAAACACTAGATTCTGCGCGTTTACAAGTTGCCATCCAGCTAGCAGGTAGCCATCCAATCTCACAACGCCACGCAAATCAAGTTGCATCCCCGTGCCATATTCGTACGATCTTGGCAAGTTGCTTATGTTGGCAACAATTGACTCGGTATTAGGAAGGTAATTAATGTTAAAGATTTGTCCGCTCGTTTCAGCAATAATAGAGTAATCTTGCGCGCCCACCACAAGTTGATATGCTTGATTTGTGGATAGCGTTTCTGTACCCATCATCCAGCCATCAAACACATAGTATTGGTAAAGGCTTGCCGAAATTTGAACTGTTTCGCCATAATAGTAGATACCATCGCCCTCCAACTGGGATATACCGCGCGTAGCAGTAAGTTCCACTTCGTACTGGTTGCGCGTATAGTAAAAGTTGAACACGGTACTGCCATCTGGCGCTATAATTTGCGTTTGCGCTTCAGGTGCGGTAAAGCCAGTAAACGAAGGCAATGTTGGAGTTATTTCAGAATCGGCAATTGCCTCTAATTCCGAATTGCCGGAATATTGCGTATAATCTTGCCCGCCGATATCTTGCAAGTAGATATTTACGGTGTAGTTTACAAATGTAGCATCGTAGTTAGCCACAAATGTGCGGTTGCCTATCGAGCCAGACTCGATAACTAAGTCCATAACAAGCCCATCTAAGCCGTCCCCTGTCCAACCCGTAAAGTTATATCCTTGCATGGTAGGGTTTCCTATGTGGATATCCTCATCCAAAACGGTATAAGTTTCTGGATGATTTGCGCCCTCTGGCCAATTTCCGCCTTTAAGGTCGTAATCAATAGTGTAGTGTATTAGTTGCGATGTAGCCTGCAATTCCACATTATCCATAGGCATTGTAAACGAGTACTGTGCACTTGTGCTACCAAGGTCGACCGTGCTTACCCAACTGCTAAACTCGTAGCCACGATTTAGTGTTGCAGTTAATGTTACAGTAGCGCCCCAATAGTAGTTGCCTGCACCTGTTGTGGACGCAACACCACCATCTTGCGTAAGCGTAACTTGATATGCAATGCGCTGATACCTAAGTTCTACAACAGTGCTACCATCGCCGTTTATAGTGTGGTTGCCAAGTGTTGGCGTGTAGTAACCTTCACGATCCTCGACATCATAATCAATCAAAGTATTGGTTGTTCCTTCACCAACATAGAACTCACTCGGCGTGCTAGGATAGTTGCCCAAAGCATCCATTAGGTAGATATTAATAATGTACTGCGTATCGGTGCGTGGAGTCCAATTAGCCTCGAATGTGCGCTCGCCCGAACTGCCCTCTATAATATAGTTTTGCTCTAGCGGTTGGTGATACTCGTTGTATAGAGTCCAGCCCGCAAAGTCATAGCCCGCACGAGTCGGGGCCGTTGGGTTAACCGTATCTACTCGCGTATAGGATGTTGGATAGTTTCCGCCATCCGTGTAGGATCCACCTTTCAAATCGTAGGTGATTAGGTAGCTTACATCATCAAAGTGTGCGGTGTAGGTTCTATCGCCATAGGAGCCTACAGTAATTGTGACAGTCATAACAGCGTAATCCAAGTTTGTGCCCGTCCAGCCACTGAATTCCGCGCCATCCATAGTAGGATTTACTAGCGTAAATGTTGGCGTTTCCACTGTATAGGACCTTGGATTCTCTTGGCTAAACACTGCGCCTTCTGGCACAATGTACTCTATAAAGAACTCTACCAAAGTGCCCTTTACAGTGTATGCCACGCTCTCTGAGCCCATTTGGAACGAATAGTTTACATTGCGCGTTATCAAAGTATCCGATTCATCGTAGTATCCGCCAAAGTTGTAGCCTAATTGTGTAAAGGCGCTCAACTGCACAGTTTCCTCAAAGTAGTACTCGCCTGCACCGTTCACGGTTATGCCCGCAAGTTGACTTTCTACCGAAACAGTGTATTTATTTCTTTCGTAGTAGAAATTGATGTTTGTAGAGCCATCGGCACTAATTGTTGCACGCAAAGTGCTTTGTTGTAGAGTAAAGCCCTCAACTTCCTCAGCAGTCTCAACAACCTCGTCGCCTGTAGTGCCCGTCTTTGGGATGCAACTACCTAATTCATATTCGCCATCAAGGTTCATATAGTAGTAGTTTACAAGGTAGCGAGTGTCTGTATTAGCAGTCCATTGTGCATAATATGACCTGTTGCCTGTACTGCCTTGCGTTATGGTATCTCCACTCAATGGTTCGCTATTTTCATCATAAAGTATCCAGCCAGCAAAGGTGTAGCCCACTTTTATAGGGTTAGATGGCGTTATATCTGGAGTTGTAGATCTGTAGGATGCTGGATTTGTAGGATTTTTGCCCCAAGTTCCGCCATCAAGGTAGTAGGCTATAGAGTAGGTATCAGGTGACCACACAGCGCGGAACTTTCTATCCCCAAAGGAGCCTTGCTCTATTGTCACCACAACTGATGGATAATCCGAAATTATATCATCAGTTTCTATATCAAGTTCAATCCAGCCCGCAAAGCCGTATCCAGCATATGTAGGCACCGGTATTGGCAAATTGAAAGTAGATGTTTCAAAGGTGTATGTAAACGGATTACCTAACTCCCAATCATCTGGCAAGGTACCAGTGTAGGTGCCTATAGTGCTAGATAGCTCTAGAGTTATGTTGTACGCTATTAGCGCAAACTGCGCTGTAAGCGTTAAATCACCCGTACTGCCACTTTGTATAATGTAATCGCGTTGAGGCTTATCCTCGTCATTTGCAGTCCACCCCAAGAACTCGTAATTTTCCTTTATCATATTAGGAATGGATATATCGCCCGATTCAATGTTGTAGCTCTGTGGCAAAATGCCCAAAGGTTCGCCCTCGTTTAGCACATAGTCAATTGTGTACTCTTGCAACTCAAAGTGTGCGTTAAATTGCAGATTTTGATGATAAACTGTAGGATCGATAGTTACATCCACTTGTGGAGTATCCCCATTGCTACCTGTCCAACCGATAAACCTATATCCGTGCCTTTCAGGCTCTATTAGCGTAAACGGCTCGGTTAGAATGTTAAATTCGGTAGGGTTATTCTGCCCGCTAGGCAAGGTGCCTTCATTTAGTTCGTATGCAATCGTATAGGTATCCATTGTCCACGTTGCCGTAAAGGTTACATTTTGTGGATGCTCGCTAGGCGTGAACACATAATCTACTTCAGCAGACCCGCCTTCAAATACCCAGCCCGCAAAGGTATATCCATCCTTTATAGGCTTTGGCAAAGTATATGCCGAGTTTTCAACAGTAAACCAATCTTGCGGTGGAGTTTCAAATCTACCGCCGTCCAACTCAAAGGTAATCTCGTACCTAAGTATGCTAAACCTAGCAGTGTAGGTCCTCTCGCCCGTGCTACCGGTAGGAATTGTTACAGTAGTGGTAGGCTCGGTTAAATCTGTACCTACCCAGCCATCAAATCTGTAGCCCACCTTTTCAGGATTTACAAGCGTTATTGGTGCTGATGACGTTGTATAGTATGTAGGGTTGCTTTGGTCTTGTGGCAATTGCCCGCCATTGAGGTTGTAGTTTATTTGATATCGTACCTCATCAAACACCGCAGTGTAAGTTCTGTTGCCCGTCATTCCAACAATTTGCAAATCTAGTACGAGCTCATCTTGCGGAATGCCCTCGCCGTACCACCCGTAAAAGTAGTAGCCATCTAGGATAGGACGATAAAGTGTAAAATTGCTTTCAATATTGTATATTGCAGGGTTGCTCTCGCCATCGGCATAGTAGGCACCATCTGTTAGCACAAGATTCAAATCATAAGGCTGTAAGTTAAAGCCCGCATATAGCGTGGTTTCCGAATTGCCCATTCTAAAGGTCAAAAAGTTTACTGGAGTCAAGCCCTGTATTTGTGTGCCTGTAGCACCTGTGTTTACCGTGTACCACCCTTCAAATATGTAGCCTATAACGCTAGGGTTGCTTGGCTGTTGCACAAAACTGTTGTATTCGTACTCACTCTGCGCAAAAGTTTCGCCTTGCGATATAAATGTAAGCGCGTATGTTTGAACGCGATATACCGCATTCAGGGTTATAGTATCATTTGCATCCTCTGCAAAGTTTAGGCTAAAGCCTAGGCTAGGCATAATATCGCGCGTGATAACTGCCCCATCCTCTAGTTCCTGCCCAGCAACTTCCCAGTGGTCAAAAACTTGCCCCGCCAGCACAAAACGCGAATCGCGCGCCTGTATCGAGGATATGCTCGTTATATTAAGGGTATCACCATATCTAAATGTGGTAAGCTCGGCAAAGTCAACGCCCGCCGATACTATGCTGTATCTTATGCGATAGGTGTTTGCCGTGTAGTAAAGTGTAAATTGCGTGCCTACGCCTATAACTTGCGTCAAAGTTGTAGATTCCGCATCAAATGTGTAGCCATCTATCTGCGGAATGTCCTCAATAGTAACCTCCGCCCCGTTCGGCGCACTGCCAACTTGCGCCTCCGCTATGGCGTTACCTTGGTCATCGTAGTAGTTTATTATGTAGTTTACCCGCAACTCCTCGGTCCACTGCGCCGAAAGCACAAAATTGCCCTCAATATCTATTATGTCGCTTGATGCAATTATATCGGAGCCAAAACTATCGTACTGCCAGCCCGAAAATATAAAGCCCGCACGAGTCGGCGTTGGTAACTGCCCAAACTCATCCCCAACATTTACCATTGTAAAGTATAGCCCGTTTGTCGGGTCAAGCATATAGCCTTCGGGACGCGACTCAAATTCGCCACCCGCCGTATCTAAGTGCATCGATACGCGTTGCGACGAACTTGCCTTATCCTGATTAAAATATAAATAAGCACATAGCCCCGCACCTACCAATAGTAAAATTATCAATATAATAAGTACTATTCTAGTCGCCCTACCTCGTCTAGCCATATACCCTCCAAACCTAAAAACAATAATTTACTTTAATTTTAGCAAATTTACGATAAAATATCAAACAATTTGACACATTTCGACATTTAATATTTATTTTTAATTTTTTATTTTTTATTTGTTTGCGTTGTATTTTACTTGTGCGCAAGCACAAGCAAAACATCAAATAAAAAAATAAAATAGAAAAATAAACTATATTTAGTACCTATCCTAAGACTACGCCATGGTGAAGCAAACACAGGTACGCATTCTCACTATTTACAAATAGAATATATAACTAAATACTAGCACAGAGCCAAGACCACGGGAGTGCGCATCTTTACCAAGGCACGCTTACAAAAAAAACACAATAGAAAATATAACTCTGTTTAATACCCAACACAAGACCATGCAATGGGGAGGCAAACATAGGTACGCATTCGCACTATTTACAAATAGAATTTGTATTTTAATTTTAGCACAAAGCCAAGACCACAGGTCAAGGACGCCCGTCCTTGCCGAGGGGTGCGGGGAAAAGGCTTTCCCCGTAAAACGCGTTTGTTATCTAAATAAAAAATTGATTTTTATCTAAATATTTTCACTTATGCGTAAGCATAAGAAAATACTTTATAAAAATTAAATTATATTAAGAACTTGACAAACAAGGGTAAAAAAATATATAATTGGTGAGGAAAAAGAATAAGGAGAGATTATGGAAGTAATATTCTTAAAAGATGTAAAAGGCTCTGGCAAGAAAGGCGAAATAAAGAATGTATCGGATGGGTACGCAAAAAACTTTTTGATAAAAAACGGACTAGCAAAACTAGCTAGCTCCGAAGTTAAAAGCGAAGTGCAAAGCCAAAACGAGGCAAAAGCATACCACTATCAGCAGGATAAAGCCAAAGCCACCGAGCAAGCGCAAAAAATGCAAAACACACCTATCAAAATCCCCGCAAAAGTGGGCGAAAACGGCAAAATATTCGGCTCCATCACCACAAAAGAAATCGCCGATGCCTACGCAAAATTGGGCTATGAATTCGATAAGCGCAAAGTAATGCTTAAAGACCCTATCAAAACCCTAGGCACCTATAAAGTGGAAATCAAACTCTTTGATGGCGTCACCGCCAAAGTAACCGTGCAAGTTGTAAAAGAATAGCACCCTACCTTATATTATATAATAATGGGCTCCCCGCCCATTTTTTTGTTGCCCCTTTCCCACCTAAAACACTTTGCCCCCAAAAGCAAATTTTCTCCTATAAATAACCCAATAAAAAAGCTAAATTTTGTTTGGGTTGTCAAATGCAAATATTGAAACAAAAAACAAAAAGAAAAAAGGAGAAAAAAAATTATGCAAAAAGTTTCAAAACAAAGTTTAGCAATGATAGCACTTTCAATCTTGCTCGCAATCTCAATCGCATTGACAATGACATTTGCAGCATTAAGTCAAAGTAGAACTGCAACAGGTACTATTACATTTAGTGGCGGTTTCTCATTGACAGCAAGTGGATTTGCATCAGGCGATGGTTCAGCTACAACACAAACATTTAATGTTACACCTTCTTATGGAACAGATGGAAATGTTTCCTTTGATTACGCATCGGATAGCACAAATGCTCAATGGGTAATAACACCAGCTGCTAGCACAGCAATGTATATGAATGTTACATTCAGCGTTCAAGAGACTACTTCAACAAGCCTAAATGTTGTTACATTGGCTGCTACAGAGGGCACATATGGTTTAACAACTAATGCTACAACAGCAGTTAACATACCACTAGATAAGATTATTACATTAGCTTCAAGCATCTCAGCTAGTAGCATTGATGCAGCATTCCCAGGGGATAATGCTACCAATGCAGTAACTTATACTGTTTCAATTACAGTTACAGTTGTTGATCAAGTAAGCTTAGACGAGAATGACCTTAATGATATTCTTGCTTAATTATCAAACAAAAAATAGACTGGAAATTCCAGTCTATTTTCATAATTTATCTGAGTAAATTTAACTAAAAACTAATATAATTTTTCAAAAAAACCTTAAGCAATTTCTCGCTTAAGATTTTTCTTTGAATTACGCTGCTTGTTCAATGCTTGCAGTAATTGTAAATGTATAAGAAGTTGCTGCTACAGTTGGAACTTCTATGTCGCTTATAATTTGGTTTAGTGTTAATGTTGTTGCTTTACCTGCAGCCAACTCAACTTCTGTTCCATCAGCATAAGTTGAATTATATGTTACATTTACACCAGCGCCACTATTTGAGAATGAATAGTTTGCAGCTTTATCTCCCATATTTGTAAATGTTACACTTATAGCACTTAAATCAGCTAGTTTATTTTCCTTTAGAGCGGCTTTAACATCGGCTCCATCGTTAGTAATGTCAAAATATGTTGCTTGGTCCAAAGTAAATGAAACTGCACCGTCGGATGCACTTGTTATAATTCCTCCAACTGTACCACTCCAAGCTACACTAACACTACCTGTAAATGTAATTTTACCTTGTGCATCTTTGCTTTCACTTAATGCGGCAAATGTCATTGTCAATGCGATTGAGATTGCAAGCAAAATTGAAAGTGCTATCATTGCTAAACTTTGTTTTGAAACTTTTTGCATAATTTTTTTCTCCTTTTTTCTTTTCGTTTTTTTGTTTCAATATTTGCAACTGACAACTCAAACAAAATTTAGCATTTATATTAGCTTATTTATAGGTGAAAATTTACTTTATTTGCAACTGATAAATTGGCGGTTTTTTTTAATAAAAGTTATGCACATTTCCACAGGTATTTTGTGGGTTTTATATATACAAAATTGTTTTTTGATTTTACATTTAATTATGTATACAAAGCAAAGCGGATACTAAAGCAGTCACTCAAAATTTTTTATAGCATCAACTAAAATAAAAAAATATAAAAGGCGCTTGATATGGGCGCCTTTATTAAAAGTTGAGTTTATTTAGTATTTTAATAATTTCGTTTTCGCTAGATGGAAAGAGGTGGCTATAGGTATTTAGTGTTTGTTGTGTGTTTTTATGCCCTAATCTGCGCGAAACTAATGCGACATTTGCGCCTAGGTTTATCAGCAAGCTTGCGTGTGAGTGTCGAAAGTCGTGTATGCGTATTCTATGCAATTTTGCGCGCTTGCTAAACTTTTTTAGTGCCAGTGTATAGCTATAGCTACTTAAAGGGGTATCTCCGCCAAACAAAAATTTATCACTAATGCCCCACTCTTTTTTCCACTCGATATACTGTTGCAAAATTTGCACTAGTTTATTTGGCATTTTTATATTGCGGACGCTTGCCGAATTTTTGGGCGAAGTGACTTTATATGGCTCGCCGTTCAAGGTTTTGCGCGTGAGTGATTTATTTATGTTCATGGTACTTTTAGAAAAATCGATATCGGCATCTTGCAATGCAAGCACCTCGCCCACTCTTGCTCCGCTATAGTAGAGTGTACTAAAAAAAGCGCCGTACAAAACGCGCATTCTTTTATTTTTAGTTTTATTGATTTGGTGGAGCAATTTTTTGAATTCGGTAAAAGTGTACACTTGCATTTCCTTCACTAACTCATTACTACTTTTTAGCGGTTTTATGCTACTTACAATGTTGTGTACTCCAAAAAACTCCTGCACAAAGTTCAAAAAGGCATTTAGCTCTGCGCGGATATTGTTGAGGTACTTGACCGAATATGTATTTTTTGTGCGCGGGCTGATTTGCGACATCAGTTGCGCGCGCCACTGTACCACGCTTTGGCGCGTGATATCCGATATTTTTGTATTGGCAAAGTATGGCTTTATATGTTTATTATATATACTAATTTTACAGTATACGGATGCCCCTTTTAGGATACGCGTTATATAGTTTACATACTGTGCAAACGCGTTTTCGACTGTGATATTGGCGCCTGACTGCATACTTTGCGTATACTGCTGGTATGCTTTTTCTGCCTCCGCTTTAGTTTGGTAGCCCGAGAGGCGCTTGTTTACGCTTTTGCCTTGCTCGGTTATAATAAATCGCACTGTCCACTTGCTCATAGGCACTGTTGCGCATCCGCATTGTTTGCACTGGGCGCTTTTGCTTATTGTGTGGCACATAGGGCATTCCTTGCGCCAGCGCTGTGAATAACTTGGCATTTTCTACTTCCTCCTTAGTTTACTTTAATAGGAATAAATATTTTTTATGAATATTCATATGCATTTTATTAAAATATAATTGCTTTTATAAATATTTATATCCTTTTATAATATATATTCCTTGCACTTATGTGCAAGGATATTATACAATATTTTGTGCGATGACGCACCCCCGTGGTCAAAAGTGAGTGCCAATAATATATTTTCGTTTTCTATTTAATTAAAGTGGGCTTTGGCTTAGCACAAAGTTAGGTTAATGAGCGATAGATTGCTTAGCACTAACCAAGGCCACAGGAGTGCGCCATCGCACCCTAAGGGGTTGTAGGGGAACGGGCAGTTCCCCTACACTCATCCCCAATCTACTTATCAAAGCGGAGCCCCTTAAAGACGGGCTGGCGGAGGTGCCCGCTGGCGGTTTCGAGCATATAGATAACAGTTCCTACAAGTTTGGGCTCTATAAAGTACGCACCAGATATTTTCAAAGGCAAATTTGCGGGATGCGCCCTAGCAAACTCCAATATAATTGCTTTATCCTGTTGCGATATGCCCATAGCAACACTGCCCATATATTGGTAGCTTTTGCCTTTATAATTTATTATTGTAAGCCTGCCATTTTGCTTTGCCTGTTGCTTATCTTGTACACTGTTGTTGCTATTTACATCCGCAATGTCTTTACAATTTCCTTTTTCGCTCACATAAGCATCAACAAAATGCGCTACATCTGTTTTAGATAAATCGCGCAACAGCAAAACATCTTTTAGTTCGCCCTGATGGTTCAACTTATACCCGCAAATTAAAAAATCATCATCAAGCAATACCTTTATTTTTAGCCAAACGCTAGAGCGCTTGCCCAAATAGTAGTGGCTATCCTTGCGCTTGGCTACTATGCCCTCTAGCCCCTGCTCCTTTGTAAGTGCAAAAAATGCTTTGCCTTGCGTTTCGATATAGCGCGATTTTGATATTATATTACAATCTACTACCACGCGCTCCAATATAGCTTTGCGCTCGATTAGTGGACACTCTATTAAAACTTTTTTATCCACTTGCAAAATATCGTATGCCACAAACTGCACGGGCATAGATTGCTCGGCTAATTTTATCTTAAATGCATTTGCAAGCAAAGCGCGCTTTTGCAGTTTGCTAAAATCGGGCTTGCCGTTTGTGGTACATATAATTTCGCCATCCAGCACGCACGGCTTTTTTATAAAGGCGGATGCCCTTTTTAGTTCGGGATACCGCTCTATCAGTTCATCATTGCGCTTGTTGCGCACGCGCACGCTTGTTCCATCATAGTAAAGCACGGCACGCAAGCCATCTAGTTTTAGTTCAAAGATATAATCGGGGCTATCAAATGGTTCACTTTCGTTTAGTAGCATCGGCTTTATATTAAGGGTTCTAAAAAAATCTATTTTTCGGCTCCTTTACTCTTTTTCTTGACGCCTTGCGGGGCGCGGTTTATAATTTTTGCTTTATCCCGCTCTAGTGCTTGCAGGCTCTTTTTTAGCGCGTCCATTAGGTTTATCACACTCTCCTGCGCTTTGGTTTTTGGTGCCACAATTTTTTTGCCATTTATTTTAGCAACTATTGCCTCTTGCACGCGTTTTTGATACTCATCAATAAATTCCGACATATCAAGCGGTTTTGTCATACCATCTATAATGGCGGTAGCCATTTTTAGTTCCTGTGCGTTCAACTTTTCGGCGCTTTCCACTTGTGGGCTTGCTTGCACCTCATCGCTATAGTGCAGGGTATTTACTAGCATTTTGCCATCCTTGACGCGCAAGGCAAGGAGCACTTCCTTAGTGCCTATCACACTTTTGGCTATGCCCACTTTTTGTTCATTTTCCAGCGCACGCGCGAACAGGTTGAATGCTTTAATTGCCCCTTTTGGCACAACATAGTATGGTTTATCGTAATAGACGGGGTCTATTTCCTGCAACTTTACAAATTGTATTATATTTATGTTTTCATCCTTTTTAGATTTAAGTTTTTCAAAGTCGGCATCATCAAAAATGACATATTTATCTTTTTCGTACTCGTAGCCTTTAACGATGTCCTCGTTTTTTACAGGCTGTTCATCGCAGTCCACGCAAGTCTTAATGTACTTGATGCGTGACATTGTGTTTTTATCAATCATATTAAAGCCGATGTTATGCTCCTTTATGCTGTTGTGCAGTTCTATTGGTATGTACACAAAGCCAAAGTTTAGCCCGCCCTTAAACGAATATGCCATTCCTTTACCTCCTTTTTATTTTATTTTTTTATATAAGTGTTTTGCTTTTGCTTACGCACAAGTAAATCATCTAAAATAACAAAAATACAAAAAATATAAAAATATAATAAATATTATGTGTGCTATGCACTGCGGGGAAAGCCTTTCCCCTGCACCCTCGGGTGCGATGGCGCACTCCCGTGGTCATTAGTAAGTGCTAGTTTTTAGTTTATTTTCTTTTTGTGTTTGATACAAATGCGTGCCTGTGTTTGCCCCACCATGGCGCGGTCTTTGGTTTGTGCTTATAGTTAGTTTTATTTTCTATTTGTGTTTTTGTTTGAAGCGTACTTTTGTTTAGGCGCACTCCGTATATAAAAGTGAGTCGGCATTTGCACTTACTGCAAATAGAAGCACTTACTATGCCACTGCTTTACCCTATGACCACAGGTCAAGAAAGAGTGCCCTTGCATAAGGGGTTGTAGGAAAACGGGTAGTTCTCCTATATAAATAACCTACACAAAATTAATAGAAAGCGCAATAAAGATAAAGCCTAGATAGTGTAGCGCGGGGATGGCAAACTGCAGTTCCTGCTTGTTTATTACATACAGGGTGCTAGCTACAAGCACAAAAACATACCCAATTATCAACAAAATAGGAAAAGCATACGCGCTATAAAGCAAGGCTATTATGCCGAGTGCAAGATTCGAAAATTTTAGTGAGTTTACAAGCACAAAAAGCGAGTGCACTGTGGATATGTGCTTTATTAAAAACTTAAAGTAAATGGCGCCCACTATAAACCCCAGCAAGATTGTGGCAACGCACACTGTGGCATTATTTATTATAAGGCTAAATGCGATAGCAAAGCACAGTTGCGCAAGCACCTTGGCAATAATGCCGAGTTTGGTATACAGCACTAAATCAAACCCACCTAAATGTCCGCAGGCTATGGCAATATTTGCAAGCAGTATAAATACAAAAGCAAACACCATATAAAGTGGCATTGGCACCATTGATTTGTATGCCCCATAAATGCCCAAAGCCACTATTAGCACCGATACAACTATTCGCATTATTGAGTACTGAAAACTTTCGGTAGAATTATTGCGTTTATGATACTCGGACTCGGCAAACTTAATTTCGTCTATTCCCTTTCGAGCAGAACTTAAATTTGATTGCGCGACAAAGCGCGGAGATAGCACCAAACAAATAAGCGCAATAAGCGCAAGTGCAAGCAAAATATAAGTGATTTCCATACCGTAAATTTTAGACATTTAGGCAACAAAATATTCAACTAGGCGCTTTAGTAATAACAATTTTACTTATTTGGCACAAAATAATAGGATCTATAATATTCGTGGGGTTAGTTAAATATTTAGCAGAAAGAACTTAGCAAAAACTTGAATCTTTAACTTACTTGCCACCATTAATTATAAAGAACCAAATAATAAACAAAAAAAGAAGCAAGAAAAACCTTGCTCCTAATCATACATTTATTGTTTTATAATTAATAGGCATTTTATAATAAGTTTATCACTAAAATTTTTTATTGTAATTTTTCTTTTAAGATATGTGCTAAGATAATGTAATCCTCGATAGTTAAGCGTTCGCCACGAATATCTAATGGCTTGCCTAGTTCGTTGACGGCGCTTTCTGCCACATTTTTACTGATATTTAACCCCAGTTGCAAACTGTTAATTAGCGTTTTTCGCCTATAATTAAAGCTTGCTTTTACTACTTGCGTAAAAAACGGTCTATCCTCGATATTGTATTTACTATTGTTTTTTACTATGTGTATTACTGCGCTATCCACATTCGGGCGTGGATAAAACATTGTTTTTTCGACAATGCGCGTTATTTTGATATCCGCTTGACTTTGCAATATTATGCTCACAGCTCCATATTCGCTGGTGCCTACATAGGCAGTGAAACGCTCGGCAACTTCTTTTTGCACCATAAGGGTTAATGTTTGTGCTTTATCAAAACTTTCCAGCAACCTAAATATAATAGGAGTTGTTATGTAGTATGGCAAATTAGCAACTACGCTAAAACTATCATCAAATTCCGCTTGTATTTCAGTGGGTTCCATTTTCAAAAAATCGCCGTATAGTATTTTGACATTTTTGTATTTACTGCACAATAATTCTAGGTATGGTTTTAGTTCTTTATCAATTTCGATTGCAACAACTTTTTGTGCGCGCTCCGCCAAAATTTGCGTGAGGGCACCTGCTCCTGCGCCAATTTCTAGCACCTGACTATTGCTAGACACACTTGCATCATCAGCAATGGATACAAGCAAATTTTTATCGGATAAAAAGTTTTGCCCGAACTTTTTTTTATAATTAAAGCCAACTAACATTTATCTACCTCGTTTACAATTTTACAATCTTTTATGCGCATAAATTTATCGGCTGTTTTTAGTTTATTTTTTGCATCAAACATTTTTTGAGTGTCAATATAGTACATACAACTATTATCGTACACAATAAAATCCTGTGTGCCACAGCCTGTTTTGTACAAAATATTGCTAGCATTTAGGCAAAGCTCAAAATAAAACGGCAACTCAAACTCGCGGTTGCCCACGAACACTCCTTTAGGATATATTAACTCGGACATCTTAGATAAATTTGCTTCGATATGTGCAACTATTTTTGCTAGTTTTACTGGCACTACATCATCGAACTTGATAAATTTTTCGAACTCCTTTTGCATATTTAATTCATCTAAAAAGTAGTTTACTACCTTAAAATGCGCATCGCTATCATATTTTTTCAATTTCAAAATCTCGGCATTTTTTATAAATGTTGCATTAATTTTATCGTTTTGTTTAATTTCCTTAAACGTTCCAAAGTACTGGGTTGGGTCGACAACATATTTTTTATTATCGTGTTCCACAAGTACAAAGGCGTGTGTACTATTTGAAACCATTTTTGCACCGCCCTCGATGCCCAGTTTTTTGAAAGCAAGGTCTATGATGCCTGCTGTCATAATGGCTTGTCCGGCGCAAACACTCCTACCCCCGCACAGCGCTACATATGCTGATTGCCCCATTTCAAGCATAACATCCATAGCTTCGAGAGCATAAAAAAGCGTTTGAGATACAAGTTCACGCTCAAAATTTGTGTAGCGTTTTTCGCGCGGTTTAGGGCTACCAAGTTCGCTATCAAATGCGTAGATAGTGCTAAACTGCGCATAGTTTAGTGCCACGGCTATAACCTGTTCAAAAGTCATTTTGCTAGAATAGAGTTTATCGACTACATAATTTAATTTTTCGTTGTAAATTTTACTTATGGCAAACACATCGCTACTATCTAAGTATTTTGCAATTTCCTTATTTTGTCTATATGCAAGCAACAACTGATTTGCAAGTTCGTTGCGTTCACTTAGAGCTTTACAGGCGCTTTTACTTATTTCGCCATCTAGCATATCCGCCAATATTGAGTTTAGACTACTTTCGCCAGCCTTGCTTTTTCGGCGAGAAAAGTTTGCATCAAAACACTGGTTATGCAGTTCCATAAGCGCTTCATAACGATTGGGATCTGCTTCGTAAAGTTCATCGTATAAGATATTGGTGACTTGATGCGAAAGTGGCAGATAATCTTTGTAAAAATCTTTTACATTAAATTTTTTTGTCAATTTCATGCTTTTCGTTTAGGTATTTTTGGTATGTGTGGTGGCAACTTAGGCACTTTTGCATTCTTCCCTGCCACACTACCTTTATCCTCTACCCCTTTATTAATTTGCTCTTTACCATTATCTAAGTTACTAGCAACATTAATTGCGCTAGGCTTGTTGTCATCTACTTTAATAGATTTATCAACTTTATTTTTATTTAAGTTTTCCTCTTTTATTTTGCGCTCCGGCACAAAAACATCGTTGCTGATTTTTGATGTTTTAGCTGGTTGCGCAGGTGTAGAACTTGCGCTAATGGCTTGTGTAGATTCTATTGTGTGATTTTTTATATTAGGTTCAGCACTCAAATTTATAGATTTTGTGTGTTCACTACTTGTGCTTTTATTTGAAGCATCTACAATGTTATCAATGTGATTGTTTTGTGCAATTTCATTATTTTTCTGATTTTTTATAGGTTCTGCGTCAACATTTACATTATCCTGTTCATTTTGATAGGCATAACTATTCAAATTATCTACATGTATATTTTGTACAGTACTATTGTTATAAAAGTTCTGTTCTTTTTCGTTATTATAATTTATTAAATTTGGCTGTGCATTTTTATCTGCTTGCACAGGCTGTTCAGAATTTATATGTTCAAACATTTCAGTGTTTTTATCTATTGGATGTGCAGTATTTTTTTGTGCTAAACTAGTTTGATTGGGCTCAGTTTTATTTTCAACAACTGTTTGCGGTTGTTGAATGTTAGGATGCTCGTTGAGTGCCTGTTGGGTAGATAAATACTCATCAGCCATACTCTGCTCCGTCCTTAATTCGCCACTGCGTTCCATATCCTCGTACGCCTCTTGCAATTTTTTAGCACGGTTTTTAGATATTTTTTCGGCAATTTCATCAAGTGCATCATAAAACGACTTGCGCTTTTTTGTGGTATCACTGCGTTTTAATTCTACCGGCAATTCGCCTATCTCTTGCTCATATAATTTTTGCTCGCGCTCGACTTCGGCTAAATCTATTTCTTTAATTTCGCCCAATTCAAGCGGTGAAGTTTGCATTGCGTTTTCTATCTGTCTTTCGGTAACTTTTATGCGTGAGCCATCAAGCAAAATTTCATCCTGACCTTCGGGCGGGCTAAACTTTACGCGCATTTGATCTAATACCTTCGAAGCAGGTACGGGTTTTAAGTTTTCAATTAAACTTGAATCGATATAATTTCCGTCTTCATAATCCGAAATTTCATCCTGTGCATCCAAAACTTGCTTGAAATCTTGCGTAGGGGCAACATCTTCTATATCCTCTGTAACTGCCTTTTTATTTAGTATAAAACTGCGTGCATCTTGCAATACAAAACTCTCGTTTACAAATTTATTAGGATAAATCTTAAAGTTCTTTGACCCTTGCACTTGAACCTTAAATGCATATAAAGCATCCTCAAACAAATCGGGTATAACTTCGTATTCTAGTTGTCTTTCATACAAAGCTACTTCTATAAGAGTACTCAACTTAAAAACTTTTTTATCTACTTTAACAAGCAAATTAGCTTCACTACTAGTCAAATCGCTTAGATTTTTTACTGCGTTTTTACCCAAAGAGATCAGTGCCTCCTCTAAATTGCTTGAACGCGGCACAATTGATTTGAAATTATGAAACTTAAATAGTGCTTTGACTGCGCGCTTTCTTGCCAAAGGTATATGCGAACTAAAATCTAAAAATTGATACATCCTATTTAATTTATTCACATTTTCGTTATATTTTTTTGCAACACCATTATAGTACTTTATTGCAAGCATCGGCTTACCCGAAAACTCTACTATCTGACAAAGTGGGTTGCCGTAGGGATCTACAACACACTCAGCATAAGCAATGCTGTGGTTAATATCTAGCCCCACATTAATTAGCCTTGCAAGCAACTGCCCCCTATCCACATCGTTTGCAACACCAAAATAAAAGGATAGCACACCGTTGTAGCCTTGCGCCAAACTTTCGGCTAGTTCGCTTTGCGCGCCACGCACACTTTCGCCGTTAAAACGCTCAAAGTTAGAGGAGCAGATACGAACATATTCCATAGCGCAGGCACAAATCTCTTCCAAAGTCATTTCGTCCGAAAAAAGAACTTTGCCAAGGTTTATTGTATCCGATCTATAACCATTAAAAAGTTTATCCACATCGCGGTCGTTTATAAGGTCAAGAAACATCTTTGGCAAAGCCTCAAATTTGCCAACTTTATGCTTGTTTTTAATATCAATTGCGTTTAAGACAAAATTTTTTGCATTTCCATAAAACTCAAGCGCATATTTTTTATTGTTTTTCCTAAAAACTACCATTTTATTATCTATTTTTGTCAAAAATGAAGCATCGGCAGGTCTAAAATTTGCATATGGTTTTACGGTTTTATCCTTTTTTGCATTCTTTGCTTTCAATTCCTCACCTCTAAACTTGCTTAAAACTAAACAGTATTTTGATATAGAACTCTATATTGACATAAAAATAAATTTGCCTAAATTCATAAGCTATAAATTTATAGATATTCTAATCTAAATTTCCTTTCTATCCTCTAGCGCACGAGCAAGAGTTACTTCATCAGCGTATTCTATATCACTGCCCATAGATACGCCCTGCGAAAGGCGCGTAACCTTTATGCCAAAAGGTTTTAGGAGCTTTCCAATGTACATAGCGGTAGCCTCGCCCTCGACATCGGGGTTAGTGGCCATAATAACTTCCTCCACGCCACCTTGTTGCACACGCTGTAATAACTCCTTTATTCGTATATCATCGGGGCCTCTATTATCAAGAGGGCTCAATGTGCCATGCAGCACATGATATTGCCCTTCAAACTCTTTTACCTTTTCGATAGCCAAAACATCTTTAGGCTCCTTTACAACGCATATTGTTTTGCTAGAGCGTTTACTGCACAAATCACAAACTTCTTTATCAGTAAAATTGCCACACACTTTGCAGTAGTGTATGTTTGTATTTGCCTCCACAAGCGCATCGGCAAACCCTTTTACAAAACTGCTTGGCTGATTGAGTATAAAGTAGGCATAGCGCTGTGCTGTTTTTGCTCCGACGCTTGGCAAATTAGAAAAATAGTTAATCAGTTTTTCCAAACTTTCAATTTGATTCATTAGAACATTCCACCTAAATTAGTTGGCATTTTAGGGGCATACTGCTCCTCCAGTTTTTTTATTTGTGCATTAGCATCGTTTACCGCCGCCATAACCAAATCCTCTAACATTTCAACATCGTCTGGGTCAACTGCGGTAGGATTGATTTTTATCGACTGCAATTCGTACTTGCCGTTCATAGTAACCTCAACCATATCCCCGCCACTTTTTGCCGACACCACACTTTCCTCGAGTTTGCGTTTATCCTCCTCCATTTTAGCCTGCATAGCTTGAGCCTGCTTCATAAGAGCCTGCATATTCATTCCACCAAATCCGCCTTTCATCATAATAAACCTCCTAAAATAAAAGCGTATATTTATATTAATTTTTGAATAGTTTACAGTATTATATACTACATTATACAATTTTGAGTTTATCTCCAAATTTAGATTTCAAGAACTCTATATCTAAACTTGTATTTTCTTCATCCTGTTCAAACACAACAACTAGCGTTTTATTAGAATAGGATGTTAAATATTTTTGTAATTTTTCTTTAATCTCGCTAGCTATTAAGCCCTCATAATCTTGCAAAGAGCGCGCATACAGCACGAACTCATTGTTCTTTATAGCGGTATGACTTACCCCATCGCACATAGCATATAGCAAAGGCTCGTTATTAGCCTTTATGCTTAATAACACATCACCCCAAATTTGCATAGCCTCATCAGTAGTGCCCTCGAACACATCATCAAAAGGAGTATCGATTGTTTCGGCTTTATTCATAGCACCCCCCACACTTTGCGATTCAGGGGAATTATTGGTAAACTCGGGCGCCAAATTGCTGCTATCTTTTTCTTGCTCGTTGCTTTTGGAATTTACATATTCAAGCTCCACACTCAAACTTGCGCCTTGCTCTTGCGCCGAAGGTTCCACATTTGTAATTTTGCCCTCGCTATTTGGAGTTTCCTGCGTGCTCTCCCTTTGAGCTTTAGCTATAGGTTCATCATTTTGATTTTTAATCAAAGTTTTTTTTTAAGTTTCATACACTTTAGCCCCGCAACCTCCAACACAAGTTGCGGGCGCACACTGTATTTTAAGTTGAGTTCCACTTGTCCAAACTCATCCAAAAAATCGGTGATGTTATCGTTGGTTAGTGATTGCGCCTGCTGTTTTACTTGCTCCTCGATATCGGGACGCATTACCACTAGTTCCTTATAGTTCTGGCAGTTCTTTACTACCATAAGGTTTCGAAAATACGCAGATAAATCGCGCGCCAGCATAGATAAACTTTTGCCGTCTTTTACAAGGCTATCTATGTGTTGCAGATACCCGCCCGCATCGTCATCGATTATGCACTGCACAAGTTCGCATAACTGCGCATCATCGTTTACCCCCAGCACTTGCAAAACGCTTGAGTATGTTACATTGGAATTACTAAACGATACGCACATATCCGCTATAGATAGCGTATCGCGCGCACTGCCGTTGCCCTCTTTTGCAATAAATTGCAGTGCTTCGGGTTCATAGGAAATATTGCTATCGTCAAAAATATTTTTTAGCATTTCTACAAGCGTGCCTTGTTCTATCAGCTTAAAATCAAACCGCATACAGCGCGAAAGTATCGTGGCGGGCAACTTCTGCACCTCAGTTGTTGCCAATATAAACACGCAGTGTTCGGGTGGCTCCTCCAAGGTTTTTAGTAGCGCATTAAAAGCAGAATCGGTTAGCATGTGCACCTCATCCACAATGTACACCTTGTACTTGCCAACCACAGGTGGATACTTCACCTTTTCGCGCAAATCTCTAATTTCGTCTACGCGATTATTGCTTGCGGCATCAATTTCCATAATATCCATATTGTTTTGCTGTTGCAAAAGTTTACAGGTTTGACATTCTCCGCAAGGCGACCCATTTACTGGATGCTCGCAGTTAATGGCGCGCGCAAAAATTTTTGCAACACTCGTCTTTCCCGTTCCGCGCGTTCCGCAAAACAAATATGCGTGGCTAATTTTGTTGTTCTTTATTTGATTTTCTAGCGTTTTTGTGATGTGTTCTTGCCCAACAACTTTATCAAAAGTTTGCGGGCGATATTTTCTATACAATGCCAAGTATGCCATTTTAGTCCTCTAAATTTTGTAGTTTATTTTGTGTGATTTTAGATTTTATGCGCGTCAGCCCATTATCTACACTTTTAGGTGTTTTGTTCAGCCTTTCAGCTATTTCCACATAACTCAAGCCATCCAAATATAATTCTAGCACATTTTTCTCAAAAACACTCAAATTTTGAGTGGCTTTTTCAAAAAGTTTTTTATATTTTTCCTTACTAATTAAAATAGACTCGGGGTTTGTTTCGTCAACAGCGGTAAAAATTTCCTCATCCTCATCATCTTTAGGCACTGTGTCTAGCGCTATAGAGTTGTTTAGCGGTATGTTGCCTTTGGAGTTCGCGCTCTTTATCGCGTTTAGCACGGCGCGTTCTACGCAAATGCGCGCGTATGTTTTGAAATTTGCCTCTTTGCTTGCATCAAAACTGACTATTGCCCGATATAGCCCTATCATCCCCTCTTGCATAAGGTCATCTAGTTCCGCGCCTATCAAAAAATATTTGCGCACTACCCTGTTTATCAAAGGACGATTGCACTTAAAAATTTCCTCCAGCGCATACTCATTGCCCCCGCGATATTCTTTTATCAGTTTATCTTGAGCTTCCTCCATACCTACTCCTTAATTTGTTTTATGTTTTATTGAATGTTAAGTTGTGCTTGCAAAGAAAGATATATTTTTTTAATTCTAAACTTACTTTGCACCTCAAAAGACCACGAGTGCGACTAAGGTTGTAGAGATGACAAATCTCCTAAATAAAAGCAAATATCCTACACTCAATGCCTTTGCTCTAGTGCCTGAAAAAGCACTATTCCGCACGCAACCGAAGCATTAAGCGAGTTTAGGCGTCCATACATTTGTATTTTTATCGTACCATCGCACTTTTCGCGCGTCAGCCTGTGTACGCCATTGCCCTCGTTACCAATAACAATGCCTATCTTGCCTTTCAAATTGGTCTCCTTTGCAAGTTGCCCATCCATTGCTGTTGCAAATATAAAATATCCTTTATCCTTCAAATAATCTATGGCATCATTTAGACTGCCAACCCTGCATATCTTTATATGATTCACCGCGCCAGCGCTAGTTTTGAACACCGTTTCGTTTATAGATGCCGAGCGGTGCTTGGGTATAACTATTCCATCTACGCCAGCACATTCGCAAGTCCTTATAATGCTACCTAAATTGTAAGGGTCCTCTATGCTATCTAGTAGTACTATAAAACCATCATCTTTAATAATATCATCTAGCGCACAGTACTTGTAGTCCTCTATAATAGCAATTACGCCCTGAGGTTTAGGAGTCTTTGCACGCGCACTAAAATCTGCTTTTTTTAGATACTCTACTCTTATGTGCTTATTTTGTGCAAGATGTACAATGTCCTCCACCTTTGCCCCTTGCTCTATATAAATGATATCCACCTTTTTGTTGGCGTAAAGCGTTTCCAGCACGCTATTTCTGCCTTCTATTTGCATAAATACTCCTTTTTACTTTTTAGGTTTTCGATAAAATTACTGTATTTTTTATTTCACATCATACATTAATATAGCCAAATTACTAAACTTATTTTTCTACTGTGACCAATTTTAGAGTCTAGAGTAGATTTCAACCTATTAATAAATGTCTATTTTTTAATATTGTGCTCACAAACTAAATTACGAATATCAATCAATTTTCATAAATTGCAACTAATCGCTTATTAATTATAAATATTACAACTAAAAAGCAAATTTTTGTAGCTTATTATCAATTTTGCGCAACTAAACAGCAATTTTTTGCAATTTAACATTATTTATTAGCGCAATCGTTTTTTAGCCACCCCTTAACAAGTTCAACACTCTTGCGCATTATTTCAATAAGCCTATCAATATTGCCCGCTAAATAGTTGTAGCCTAGCACGCTTTCAAAACTCGTGGCAGTTTTGTAGTCCTCCAAACTCGCGTTTTTTGCGGTATGATGCAGTTTGCAGTTGCGCGCGCGCCTAGCAACATCAAGTTCCGCCTGCGTAAGCTGTTCCTGCAACTCCTCAAACACTCGCGCCTGACTGCCCGCCTTTACAAACTTGTTAGCAAGCGTATTGAGTCTGCCCGAATTTTGCGCGCTGTGCACCGCTAAATGAGTGCGCACATAGGCCGTATAAAGCGCATCGCCTACAAAAGCAAGCACCAAAACATTTTTTAATTGACTTTGCCTTGCATCGTCAATGTTTTCTAACTTTTCAAAAAATTCTTTCATTGCATAATTATATCATAAATTAATGCAATTTATCAAGCATTGTGCAAAGCTTAATTTTTTATTTATAACTATTTAATATATTAGCCGATTTCCATTGCTCTTAAATGCAAAAACAGTAACAAACACCATTAGCCTATAAAATTAATGACATCACATTTTTACAAAATATAAAGGTTCTATAATATTCGTGGGGGCTAACAAAAATTTAGCGGGAATAAGTTTGAATCTATAACTCACTATAAACCCCATTAATAATAAAGCAACAATATAAAAAATAGATAGCAAAAATTGCTATCTATTTAGTGGGGTAAGCAAAACAAGATTTACATTTTGTTTACTAACCCTATATTTAATATTACTATGCTAAACCCTTTAATGTTTATTGCTTTGGCTATTTATTATTTACCTATTTTACAAGCGAAAAGGAGTGGTGCTTTTTTAGGTTTTTATTAATTGTATTAATTATGTTTTGCAAAAAAGTATGTTTTTATGTTTAATCTATTTTGTTTTATTTTATCTTTTTTATTTTTTGTTTAAGCCCAAATCAATAAACCTCAAATTGTATAACACTAATAATATTAACAAATTTATTTTTTGCCACCATGTGGCAAGTGATTGAATTTATCTAATTTTTCTATTTATATACCTCACTGCGCTAACGCGCAAGGCAAAGCGCTTTATGTTTTCATTAGTTAACTAAACCTATATAAACATAATGCAGTAAATAGCAATAATAAAATATTGAGCATTTGTCTACTGGTTGCGATTGCCCTTTAATGATAAACAGCCAAAACTTAATTTAATTATATTACAATCGAATTATTAAAGTTTGAGCCACTAGATGGGGCTGTTACTATATAGGTGATAGTAACCATATCATTGCTTGCAATTGCAGACATATCTAGTTCAAACTTATTGCCCACCTGTGTGCCATTATCACCCGTAAGCGTGACATTTGTCATGTATCCCCCTATTACTATTATGGATACTGCACTGCTTGCTGTTGCTGACGCACTTAATACTAAACCATTGCTCAAAAAGCTTTGTTTTACTACACTGTCGTTTACAACTAAATACACAAATACATTGTTTGGCGTGCTTGCGCCCGCCCCGGTAGATTGATTGAGCGTTATTGTAAAATCTATTGCTACCTCTACCCACTCTGCCGGCCATAGCGTGATGTTGCTTGAAATATTTATAATATCACCTACATTGTAAAAGTTAGTACCATCTGTCCATCGCGTATAAGTATAACCCTCGCGCGGAAAGTATGTGTTTGTATATTCTAGTTGGTCCAATTGATTTATCGTTTGTGTTTGATTTTGCGAAGTATCGTTTTGGCTATATTGATATGTTATAGTGTAGTTATCGTAGAATTCTCTTAATGCAGGCAAGCCATCATTATAATTAGGGTTTACGCCCCAAATACTTGTAAAGCTCCAACCAAGAGACGCTAACGCTCCTCCCGTTTCAAAATTTACCGAGTCTTTTACAAGAGCAGATAAATTTTCTGTAGCTTGTGCCTCTGTATCTAAATTATTTTGCAAATTAGAATCATAATAGCAGTTTGAAATAGAAGTACCATCACTAATTGCATATATATTAGGGGCAAGTCCACCCTCATTAGCAATTGCGTTGCCATCAGCCCCTAACAATGTAAAACAATCTACAACCCCACAATCTGCATAGCCGTCATTAAAAGCCACCCCCACTACTTCAATTGGAATATTCAAATTTCTTGCCGATAACTGAATATCCACAATGCTATAACATTCACCTACCGTATCCACTATAGGGTCAAGTCTAGGGTCGAACCCTGAAATGCCTCCAATGTAAATCAATCCATCAATCCAACTACTTTCAACACTTATGGAGGCAATATTGTAGCAATTAACTACTTCTACATAGTAGCCGTAGCCGCTTTCTCTAGAGTAACTACTTGCCAATATCCCGCCAATATTGCAAAAGTATCCATCTACATTGTCATTATCTAATTTAACTTTAATTTCGCCATCAACAAAACATTTAGTAATAATTAAATCATTTTCACTATACTCAATAATATGTCCACCGCCTATTAATCCACCGATATTTAATTCATCATATGCATAGGAGTCCTGATTTATATAAGCAACTAATCCATTCATCCAATTTATGCCCAATGAATCAACTATTCCACCTATGATTGTCCCGAAAAACCCTATATCTGCTCGTTGGCTTGCATCAATTGTAATGGTATTCGTAAAAGTAATTACATGCCCACCGCCATCAAAATCCCCTATAAATGGCGTGCTTTTGCTACCTATAGGAGTCCATTCATCTTTGTACTCAATGTCAGTCGTAAGTCTAAAAGCATTCCCTGCATTCCAAAGGCTTTCGGTTTGTGAAAGATACTTTAAGTCCTCGGCGCTTTGTATTAGGTATGTGCTACCACCCATGGCAAGTGAAGTAGATGGTGCATAATACTCATAAAATGCTGTCAAAATAGGATAGCCGTAGTTTATGCCATCTACTATCGTCCAAGTGGCAGTGCTATTAGAGGTGGCTTTAGCATCTATGCTCCACGCATTTGCGCTTGACCAATTGGTTGTGCTTTGGAAATAGCTCAATGAACTTTCGCCCGATAATGAACTAGATTCAATTTGATCTCCATAATCATTATCTAACACACTGCTTGGCTCAACATCATAATAGCAGTTTATAACATCCTCGCTATTACCTTGTGCAACAATTCCCCCTACAAGATTGAAATAATCATTTATAGGTATATATGAGTTCGAGGAATTAATTTCTAAAACATTAAAACAATTGATAACTTTATCGCCTTCATATAATTTCCCAACAATTCCACCTAAGCACTCTATATGCCCAAAATCTATAAAGTTTACTGAAGCATTGTTATAGCAATTAGTGATTGAGCAACCTCCATAAGTTTGACCGCTAATACCCCCCATATAAATAACATCTAAAACTAAAAAATTGCCTACATTATAACAATTATCAATATAAACCTCAAACTCTGCTAATCCTATTATACCCCCTACACTATCACTATCTACTTCGCTTCTAATTGTCCCCATATTATAACAACTGCTTATTGTGGCGTAATCGGCTCCACCTACAAGTCCGCCAATAATATCACCTCCACCTTGCGTTTGTATTATTTCGCCCTTATTATAACAATTTGTAATTGTGGCGGATAGATAGCCAACTATTCCTCCAAGCAATCCACCATCCCCTACTCCAGAAATAGTTCCTTCATTATAACAATTGGTGACTTCGCCAGATGCATCGCCAACTATGCCACCTACATTATTAGCACCTTCTGTATCATTTACTGACCCAGTGTTATAACAATTGGTAATTGTGCCATGTGCAGAGCCAACTATGCCCCCAACACTAGCGCCATTCCCAGTGTACCCTACGTTTAATCCCCCTTGCCAGTTGACCCCTAGATTTTGTATAACTGAATTACTATCTGTGTAGCCAAACAAACCAACGTAACGAGCATCTATCGTTATAGGTACAGTAAATGTAATAGCGTATCCGTTCCCATCAAAGGTACCATAAAATGGGTTAGAGTCATTGCCAATAGGGTTCCAATTATATGTTCCATTATCATTTTGAGTTAAATCATTTGCGGTTACAACTAAATCGGTTGTCAATTTAATATACTTGGCATCCGAGTTAGATGTGCCCCATGAGCCAGCAAATTCGCCAGTTTGTGTGGATAATGCTAACAGGTCCGCCACGCTATCTACAGTTAAATCAGGATTTTCGGCTGTGCCTATTGCCATTGTGTTTGTTTTGTAGTTTGTTGTTGGTAACATTATCAGCATAGTTAAGCTTAGGCAAATTACCAAAAGCCACATTAGCATAGTTAATGTAGCGTGTTTATGTTGCACAGTTTCTTTATATGTAGATAGTGCTTTATTGTTTACTTTGTTTGTAACTCGGTTTTTTAGATTCATATACATCACTCCTTTACCTATGCACTTGTCGCCTGCAAGTCTAGTTAAAGTAGTTTGTACATATTTCTCTTTTTTATTAAAATTTTTATTTGTATGTTTTTGTAGGGTTGCCACATTTTGTAATCTAGCATTTTTGGCATTCCCTTTACTATTATAATTTGCTTTTTGAGTAGATTCTTTAGTTCTATATGAACTATCTACCCCCCCCCCCCTACTTTTTTATTATCAAAAAACATACTTCTATTCTCCTTTTTCTCTCGTATTGTTTATTACAATATTGAACTATTGTTATTTTAGTATAACACAAATACCAAATTTTTATCAACTGTTTTTACATTATTTTATTTTTTTGGTGGGGTCAATTTTTGTTTTCTTAAATATAACAAAATAAACATACATCGATATAAAACTAAATAACATCCTTTTGGTTAGTTTTTATCAAATACATTTGCGTTATACAAATAAAACATACAACACTCCCGAATTATATTTCCGCAAGTTTACCCCTTTGCACTATATTATAACTTTGTACACAAAAACATCATTTTTGCTATTAATTAGAATACACTAAATGCGCTCACATTATGCTAACTCTTTTACACATTTGGCTACAAAGCATAAAACTTTTCACACAACAATTTTTATTTACATAGAATGAATTGGATAAATGTTTTTATTTTAGTTTTTACAATACTATCCACAATTCAGATTTATAAAGCATTTTTGATAAACTACTTCTTTTTATTAAACTGCATTATTCATCAATTTTGCTAATTCTATATTTATTACTAATTTTCAGGAGAAATTGTTGATGTACGAAGGTTTACCCCCTATTTGGCAGTGCGTTATTGGGGCTATGTTTTGCTTTTTATGCACAACTATTGGGGCAAGTTTAGTTTTCTTTTTAAGGTCTAACGATAGCAAAAAGTTGAGCGG
>CALVJT010000038.1 GCA_944332315.1 uncultured Clostridia bacterium | reverse complement strand
TTGTATGCCTATGTTTTGGTATTTAATTTTGTATCCGTTTTTATTGTGGATAGTGCGATTTAATTTGCTAGGCACTATGCTACAATTTGCGAAATTAATGTTTTTAGTAGTATTGCTACTACTGTCTACCCCCCCCCCCCTACTTTTTTGTTATTAAAAATCATATTCTTTACTCCTTTGCTTAAAAATAATATAACTTCAATATTTAGTATATCATTTACTAAATATAAAGTCAAATTATTATATAACAAAAAAAATCACAAACACTCCATAGTCAAGTTTCCATCGTTTTGCTAAAAAAGCTAATACAAAATGTATTACTGCTTAAGCGTTTACTGTTTAAGACTCTATATTGGGAATTGGTTGATTTATTAAAACGCCAACTCCCTTACACATTGCATAGAATCAATTTTATTTGCTATTTAAGATTTTTTATTTCGTCTAGCAACTCATCTTTATTCCTAAAGCCGACAAGTCTTTGTATTTCTTGCCCGTCCTTAAAGAATATGATTGTAGGAATGCTCATAACGCCAAATTCGTTGGCAACATTAATTTCTTGGTCGATATCAATTTTTGCTACTTGATATCCATTTGCCTCTTGCGCGAGCTCATCCATTATAGGCGCGAGCATTTTGCAAGGCGGGCACCATGTTGCATAAAAATCTACTATTGTAAGGCCTTTATCTGCCACAAATTCCTTAAAGCTATCCTCATTTAGATGTAAAATTTCCATATTTTCTCCCTTTTAACGCTAACTGCGATATATTATTATACTATAAAATTGCCATTTTATACAAATAATTAGGCACATTTTTATAAATTTTTTATATTAGAGAATGTATTTAGATAAATCATACTTACTTAGTGTTGACTTTAATTCGTTATCAACATACTTTTTATCTATTTTTACTTCGGTCATCGGGAAAGAACCATCTGCGTGGAATGATATGCTTTCGAGTAGATTTTCCATTATAGTATGCAACCTACGCGCACCGATATTTTCGCTAGTTTCATTTTCGCGCACGGATATTTCGGCAATTTCGTCTATGGCAGAATCATCGAACACAAGATTTATATTATCCACCTTTAACAGTTCGCTATACTGTTTTATAATACTATTTTTTGTGGATGTGAGGATATTTACAAAATCCTCTTTGGTTAGATTTTGCAATTCCACTTGAATTGGGAATCTACCTAAAAGTTCTGGAATTAAGTCCTCAACTTTTGAGGTATGGAATGCGCCCGCTGCAATAAACAAGATATAATCGGTTTTTACTGTTCCGTATTTAGTTGTAACTGTGCTACCTTCGACAATAGGCAAAATATCTCTTTGCACGCCCTCGCGCGAAACATCTGGGCCAGATTTGCCATTGCCTTTGCCAGCAACCTTATCAATTTCGTCAATAAACACGATGCCCTCTTGCTCACAGCGTCTAATTGCCTCGGCACGCACTGTATCCATATCGATAAATTTACTGCTTTCCTCATTTACCATATAGTCGCGAGCAATTTTTACAGGCATTTTTTTGTGCTTTTTGCGTTGTGGGAATATTCCCCCGACAATATCGCCTAAATCCATTGCGCCCATACCTGGCATTATTTCAACTGGTTTTGGCGCTTCGGCAACATCAAGTTCTATGATAAAATCATCTAATTTGCCTTCGCTATACTCCTTTTCGACAGTAGCTCTTAAAGCGTCCTTATCCTCGACATTCTTTTCCTTGAGTTTTTGGTCGACAATAAGATTTACTAGTTGGCGGTTTACGATAGAAAGAGTTTTTTCTTTAACTTCCTCGAACTTTTCCTCTTTAACTAGGCGGATAGAAGTTTCTGCCAAATCTCTTATAATACTTTCAACATCTCTACCCACATAGCCGACCTCGGTAAACTTTGTGGCCTCCACTTTCACAAACGGTGCGTGCACAAGTTTAGCGAGCCTACGGGCAATTTCGGTTTTACCTACACCTGTAGGGCCTTTAAGGATGATATTTTTAGGAGTGATATCCTCCTTCATATCATCGCTTAACTGACTGCGTCTATATCTATTGCGCAAGGCAACAGCAACGGCGCGTTTGGCTTTTTCCTGCCCGATAATGTACTTATCAAGCTCATCAACAATTTGTTTAGGTGACATCTCCATAATTTACACCTCCTCCACTGTTATATTGTGGTTTGTATATATACAAATATCGGCTGCGATATTAATTGCTTTTTCGGCAATTTCGCGCGCGGATAGGTTTGTGTTTGCCATAAGTGCTTTAGCGGCAGCAATGGCGTAGTTGCTACCTGAGCCTATTGACAATATGCCATCATCGGGTTCAACAACTTCACCTACACCCGAAACAAGTAGCATAGTTTTGCTATCGGCAACAATCATTTGCGCCTCAAGTTGTCGCATAGCCTCATCTCTGCGCCAAGTTTGCGCAAGTTCTACTGCACTGCGCATAAGGTTGCCCGAGTACTTTTGTAGCATCGATTCAAATCTATCGATAAGCGATAGAGCATCTGCAACGCCCCCTGCAAAGCCACATATTACTTGGTCGTTATAAATTCTGCGCACCTTTTTAGCATGCGCCTTTGCTATGATTTTATCGATGGTGGCTTGCCCATCCCCTGCCATAGCGGTTTTGCCATCTTTTTTAACGGCAATTATAGTTGTACTGTGTATTTGTTCCATAATTTCTCCTTGAATAGTTTTAGTATAGCATATCTAAAATATTTTTGCACCAATTTTACGCATTAATTTTAAGAATTTTGCTCTTTTGCTTCATTGGTGGTTAAAGGTTTATTTGATATAAAGTCGCAATCTGGATACCCCGAACAGCCATAAAAGTAGCGTTTTTGTTTGTTTAGGCGCCTTACGAGCGGTTTGCCACATTTAGGGCACACGCCATAGTTGCCATCATCCAAAGATTTTATATTTTTACATTTAGGATAGTTGGAACACCCTAAAAACTTGCCAAACTTGCCCACTTTTATAAGCATTTTACCCCCGCACTTTTCACAAATTTGGTCGGTTTCAATATCCTCGTGCGGTTCTACTTTTAATAGTTCATTATTTTCGCCGATTTTTACATCCTTGCGAATATTTTTACAAGTTGGGTAGTTGGAGCAAGAGAGGAATTTGCCAAAGCGACCTTCGCGTATGACCATTTTACTGCCACACTTTTCGCAAACTTCGTCGGTTTCGATAGGTGCAGATTTTAGCGATTCGGCACTTTCGCCCGCAACTAAAAGTTGCTTTTCAAAGTCATCCCAAAATTCTTTTACAACATCTTGCCAAACTAGTTGTCCTTCGGCAACCTCATCTAGTTCGTTTTCCATTTCTGCTGTAAAGGAAACATTCATTATATTATCAAAGTACTTTGTAAGTAGATCGACAACCTTAAAACCAAGTTCGGTTGGCTTTATATACTTGCCATCGCGCTCGGTGTAGTTGCGGGAGGATATAGTTGCAACAGTAGGCGCATAGGTTGCGGGTCTACCAATACCTTTATCCTCCATAGTTTTTACAAGGCTTGCTTCGGTGTACCTTGCTGGCGGTTTAGTAAACTTTTGCTCATCCTTGTAGCTAATGCCTAGGCAAAGGTCATTTTCCTCAAGATTAGGCATTTTATCCTGCTCTTTTTCCTCATCCTCGGAGTAGTTTTTATAAACTTTCATATAGCCTGCAAATTGCAATGTTTTACCTGTAGCTTTGAACTGGAATTTTTTTTCGGTTCCCACAGTTTCGAGGTCTGCGCTGACAGAATAGAACTTTGCGCTACTCATTTGGCTTGCAAGGAATCTATCGTAGATAAGTTTATAAAGTTTATATACATCTGGCTCCACTTTATCCTTTATCGATTCTGGCGTGCGCTTTATATTTACTGGACGTATTGCCTCGTGCGCATCTTGGGCATCCTTTTTTGCTTTATAGACATTTGGTTTTGCCGGATAATAATCAGCACCAAAATTTTCGATTATAAACTCCTTAGCTGATGCTTGCGCTTGAGGGGCAACACGCGTGGAATCGGTTCTTATATATGTGACAAGTGCCGATTTGCCCTCGCCTTTAATTTCCACACCTTCGTAAAGGCGCTGAGCAACACTAGTTGTCTTTTTTATGCTAAAACCTATTTTATTTAGCGCATCTTGTTGCATTGTACTTGTAATGTACGGCGGGTTGGGCTGAGAAAAGGTTTCACCTTTCTTTATTTTATAAACCCTGTACTCTTTATCCTTAACATTATCTAACAAGCGCTTCATCTGTTCGCCCGTTTTAATTTTAACTTTTTTGCCATCTACGCTATTAAATGTTGCCTTAAACTCAATATCATCGTTAGGATACTGCGAGTTAGGAAACTTTTTTTTCATTGTGGCAGTTAAAGTCCAGTACTCCTCGGGCTTAAAGTTTATAATTTCGCGCTCACGGTCGACAACAAGTTTTAGCGTTACCGATTGCACACGCCCCGCAGATAGTTTAGGTGCCACTTTGCGCGATAAAAATGGCGAAAGTTTATAACCCACCAATCTATCTAGCACTCGCCTAGCCTGTTGCGCATTTACAAGGTTTATATCTATTGCTCGCGGGGCAAGCAAGGCATTTTTAACTGCGTTTTC
Source organism: uncultured Clostridia bacterium (assembly GCA_944332315.1). Lineage (GTDB taxonomy): Bacteria > Bacillota > Clostridia > Christensenellales > UBA1242 > CAKVOD01. The sequence continues at coordinate 74,919 of CALVJT010000038.1, read as the reverse complement.
GGTTATTTCGTGGAACTCTATTCTGCACGGCTGTGTTATATCCTGCCCTATGATGTACGCTATATGCCAAGCAATAGCCTCGCCCTCTCGGTCAGGGTCGGTTGCAAGCAAAACTTTTTCGGCCTTTTGCGCCTTTTGTTGCAATTCCTTTATTGTTTTTTCCTTATCGGGCATATTTTTATACATTGGCTCAAAATTGTGCTTTATATCTACGCCAAATGAATGTTCAGGTAAATCTCTTATATGTCCGCCAGATGCAAACACCTCGTAGCCTTTACCTAAATACTTATTGACGGTATCTCGTTTACCTATACCTTCTATAACAACTAATATCATAATTCCTTCCTAATTCATTTACAAAAATATATGCTACATACAATACATATACAATAAAATATTTACATTTGTTGTAAAATGTTGCTATTTCTTTTTAATATACATATTGCCAGCTAGTTTTTTAATCATACCTTTTATTTCCATTTTTGTAAGCACTTGCATTAAAGTTTTTGCATCAATGGATAATTTAGATTTAATTTCCTCAAAGTTTATGCTTTCGTTATTAAGCATTTCCAAAATTTGCCCTTCTAGTCCACCAACTTTATCACCGCTTTCACCCAGCACTTTAATTTTAGGCGTTATGTAGTAGTAATTAAAGATATCGTTTGTGCTTAAAGTACAAATTGCCTCTTGGTTACGAATTAGCCTGTTTGTGCCACTGCTTGCTGAGCTTGTGATATTGCCGGGTATACAAAACACATCTCTATTTTCGCTTAAAGCATAATCTTTGGTGTGCATTGTACCACTGTTATAGGTTGCCTCCACTATAAGAATGCCTCGGCATAAACCTGCTATAATTCTGCTACGCAACGGAAAGTTGTAGTTGCGTGTTGCAGTGTGAGGCTTATGCTCGCTTATAATAAGCCCAGACTTTGCAATTTCGTTTGCAAGATTTGTATTGCTACTTGGATAGATTACATCCACTCCGCCTGCAAATACCGAGATGGTTTTGCCGGTAAGCAAAGCCCCCTCGTGCGCACAAGTATCTATGCCAGTTGCAAGCCCCGATACTATGGTGATATCATTTTCGGCTAGCTGGCGGGCAAAGTTTCTTGCACAGTCTGCGCCATAGTGCGTGCAGTGCCTTGTGCCAACTATGCCTATACAAAATGTTTGCAATAGGCTTATATCCCCTTTATAATAAAGTATAAAGGGTGGCTTTTTGATTGATGCCAGTAGTTTTGGATACTTCTGTGACCAGCGCGAGATATAAGATATCCCTTGTTCGTAAAGGTCATTTTGTAGATTATCTATGTATTCCTCATTTGCCGAAAGCAACATCTTTTTGTATGTTGCCTCGCCTAATAAAGCTACAACATATTCATAGTTAGGCTCCAACTTTTCGTATACGCTTTTAGGGTCTATAAAATAATCAAGCAACTGAAATTTTTGTTTTATTGAAATGCCTGCAAAAGAATCTAGCCACAGTGCGTATTTATCCATATCTGCAATTTTATCCATACTTTCATCCTACAATGTGTACTTTTTATCCAAAGTTCTATAGCCTATTGCTTCGGCTATATGCTCTAGTTGAATGTTTGGACTACCATCCAAATCTGCAATGGTCCTTGCAACTTTTAGTATTCTGTTGTGCCCGCGTGCACTCAAGTTTAAGGTTTCAAAAGCTTCCTTCAAAAGTTCCTCGCTATCATCATCGAGTTTGCAGTACCTTTGAATCATTGCTGGCGTCATTTCGGAATTAGAATAAATTCCGTCATCCTTATACCTTTCAAGTTGCACTTTGCGCGCTTTGTTTACGCGCTTTTTAATATCGGCAGAACTTTCCTCGACATTATCCCCCTTTAATTCGGAGTATGTGACGCCATCCACTTCCATATGTATATCAATTCTATCCATAAGCGGGCCAGAAAGTTTGTTGAGGTAGTTATATATTTGCGATGGCGTGCATCGACAAGGCGTTGTTGGCGAGCCGTAGTACCCACAAGGACAAGGGTTCATAGATGCTATGAGCATAAAGTTTGCTGGATACTCCACTGTCATTTTGTTGCGCGCTATAGTTATTTTGCCATCCTCTAGTGGCTGGCGCAATGTTTCAACCGTTCTGCGGTTGTACTCGGGCAGTTCATCTAAAAACAATACGCCGTTGTGCGCTAGGCTTATCTCGCCGGGTTTTGCGTTTGCACCGCCGCCCGTAAGTGCTATGAGCGTTGCGGTGTGATGCGGTGAGCGGAACGGACGCGTTGTTACAATGCCCTCTTTATTATCTAGTATGCCTGCAATGCTGTGTATTTTAGTGCTTTCTAGCGCTTCGCTGAATGTCATATCAGGTAGTATGCTCGAAAAGCATTTTGCAAGCATCGTTTTGCCTGCCCCTGGGGGACCTATCATCAAAACATTGTGTCCGCCCGCAGCAGCTATTTCAAGCGCGCGCTTTGCCTGTGATTGCCCTTTTACATACTTAAAATCGTTGGTATATGTCTGCTCTTTTAACACGCTTTCGTAACTCTGCGCTTTTAATGGCTCAAGAGTTATCTCGCCATTTATAAAATCTACCACTTGCTTTAAGTTGTATACTGCGTATATCTCAGTGCCCTCAATAAAACTGGCTTCCATCGCATTGCTCGCAGGCACTATCACCTTTTTTATCCCTAATTCGTGCGCAGATATCAATATAGGCAACACACCATTTATGTGCCGAACGGAGCCATCCAAAGATAACTCACCAATAAACGCAAATTCACTAGCGCGCTCACAATTTACTTGATCGCTGGCCATAAGCAAACCAATGGCAGTTGCTAAATCATAAATCGAACCCTCTTTTTTTGTGTCGGCAGGTGCCAAGTTTACTGTAATTTTAATAATTGGATATTTGTATCCCGAATTTTTAATTGCCGAGCGTATGCGCTCTTTGCCCTCCTTTACGGCAGTATCTGGCAAACCCACCGTTTCATACGAAGGCATACCACTGTTTAAGTCAATCTCAATTTCTACCAAGTATCCATCAATACCATTTAATCCAAAACTTTTTACTTTTGCTAGCATAAAAACCCCTTGTGAAAAAACACATATCTTTTTATTATATATTAATAATACTTTTTTGGCAAGCAAAAGTTGTGATTTATAAAAATAAATTTAAGCCTTTAATTATATCCACGCAAACAACAATTTACAAATTTTATAGCATACAGCAGATATTTAATTAACAAAACACATAGAATCTCTATTTGTTTTTGAAAGATATAAAAGCATAAAAAATAGGTTTTACAAAATGTAATCCTAAAAATGTTTTACCCCAGCCCCTTTTGAATAATACCAATTTGCTCCCCACTGCATAAAGAACCCCAATTATATAGTTGACTATATCCGCATAGTCAATTAAATTTTCACCCATAAATTACAAAACAATGAGTTTTTGGAGTTTATTTTTTTATAATAGGTAATCATTTAACCAAACTTACCTACAACCCCATATTGATTATAGAATCAAAACAAAACAATAAAGAATCAAACAAAAAGTAGATAACACCAATTTGTTATCTACCATAAAATTATAAATTATAATCATCTTACACTTTTTGCGCAATTACTAAATTTTTAGAGCAAATACTAAAATTTTAGAGCAAATACTAAACTAAAGTTTATAACTAGAACTAAAGGTTTCCCGCCACCAAAATTTTTATTGCAAAATATTTTGTTTCAAAATATTTTATAGCCTTAAATTTTTTGTTTTTTAGAAAATAAATTATATTATAATTGAATTATTAAAGCCCGTGTTAGTATTTGGTGCAGTAACAATGTAGTCTATTGTAATTGCATCATTATTAGATACATTAGTCATATCCACAATAAACTTATTGCCAACTTGCTCGCCATTGTCACCCGTAAGAGTGATGCTTGTCATATAACTGCCTGTTACAATTATAGATATAGTACTGCTTGCCGTTGCTTTTGCACTAAATACTAATCCATTGCTCAAAAAGCTTTGTTTTACAATGCTATCGTTTACAACTAAATACACAAATACATTGTTTGGTGTGATTGTGCCTTCAGTAGATTGATTGAGCGTTATAGTAAAATCTATTGCTACCTCTACCCACACAGGCCAAACAGTGATGTTATTAGTTAAATTAATTAAACTGCCAACATCATAGTAGTTCTCGCCATCGGTCCATTGTGTGTAAGTATAGCCCTCGCGCGGAAAGTATGTGTTTGTATACTCTAATTGGTCTAATTGATTTATCGTTTGTGTTTGATTTTGCGATGTATCACTTTGGCTATATTGATATGTTATTGTATAGTTATCATAGAATACACGCAAATCAGGCAGTCCACCATTATAGTTAGGATTTACGCCCCAAATTGCAGAAAAACTCCAACCAAGCGATTCTAACTCCCCTCCTGTCTCAAAACTTGATAGTTCTTTTACAAGAGTTGCTAGTTGCGTATTTAGGGTTCCATTCTCGTTTGTAGCCCCCGTTGGCAAAATATCATAGTAGCAGTTAGTAGGAGAACTCGCCACATTCCCTCCTATTGGGCCTAAGAAAGTTGTTGTCCCTGTTGCAGATATTGAATCATTGGTGCCAAGTATACTAAAACAGCTATTAACCGTTGATGTTGATGAAGCAGAACCAACAATTCCACCTGCATAAGCCTCATCTGATGTTGAAATGGCAGATATTGTACCCATATTATAACAATTGCTGATTGCATAACCTGTGCTTCCTACAATACCTCCTGCATAGGCGACGTATTCTCTAGAATTTGATATAATATCACCAATATTATAGCAGTTGCTTATGGTACCTGTTGAAGATGTATCACCAACAACGCCACCAGTTTCTGGTATAAGTGCAGCATTTGTATTGATTGAACCTGTATTATAACAACCATCGAAATTTGTATCCTTAGCAAATGCAGTAATTCCTCCTGCCCTAGAGCCTGTATAATCAGATGTCGATTTTACTTGAATCAAACCATTGTTATAACAATTTGAAACTGCGGAATTTTGGAGTTGACCGGCAATCCCGCCAGCATTCACATTGTCCGTTACGACACTAATAACATTGCTATTATTTCCACATTTTTCTATTGTAGCATTGGAAGCGAATCCCAATAATCCCCCCGCTTGGATAGAAGCAAAACTAGCAGATGCCTTTATTTCCCCTGAACTGCAACAATTAATAATTAATAAAGTTCCATTAACATATCCTGCTATACCCCCGACATATATACTGCCACTGCTACTCGCTTGAGTCAAGCCACCTTGCCAGTTTACTGACAAATTTTGTATCGTGGAACCAGTACCTACATAACCTAATAACCCGATGTATTTATTACTAATTTTAATTTGATTAGAAAAAGTAATTTTATGCCCATCGCCATCAAAGGTGCCTTGGTAGGGTGTGTTTGAATCAGTGCCGATAGGAGCCCAAGTGTAGGTACCATCGGTGTTAGTTAGTCCATTAGTTGATAAATCATTTGCAGTTAAAGTTATATCTGCACCTAATTTTGCGTAGGTTCCGCTTGCCCAATAGGTTGCACTATTATTAGAATCTGCAAACGCTATTAAATCTTGTGCATCGTTTATTATAAATGGGTCTTCCGCTGAATTACCTGTACCTGTAATACCGCCACCTGTTGCGTTTAGTGATATTGCACGGTTATTTGTATTGTTTGGTAGCACTATTAGCATAGTTAGACCAATGCAAACTGCCAAAAGCCACATTAGGATACTTAATGTAGCGTGATTATGTTGCACAGTTTCTTTATATAAAGATAGTGCTTTATTGTTTATTTTATTTGTAACTTTGTTTTGTTGGTTCATATACTCCACTCCTTTATCTATGCACTTGTCGCCCGCAAGTCTAGTTAAAGTAGTTTGTGCATATTTCTCTTTTTTATTAGAATTTTTATTTGTATGTTTTTGTAGGGTTGCCACATTTTGTAATCTAGCATTTTCGGCATCCCCTATATTTAGTAGTTGGCTTTTGGTGCAAATTCCCTCGCAAACACCACTTCCGTCTTTAGCACTTTTAATACCAGTTTTCGCATTATTTGAAAAGTCAAATGTGTGCGCATCACTTTGTGCATTATTTACTGCGTTTTTGCTATCATTTACGCGTGATTGCCCATAATTTTTGCACTTATAAGCTTTAGTATTATTATACAATTCTGTGATATTTGCTGTGTTGTTTTCGCACGATTTTATGGTGCCATTAGTTTGTGCATTTACGCCGTTATTATTTGTATTTTGGGTAAAATCTTTAGTTCTAGATGAACTATCTTCCCCCCCCCCCCTACTATTTTATTTTTAAAAAACATACTCTTGTTCTCCTTTTTCTCTTGTATTATTCACAACATTTAATCATTGTTAAGTTTAGTATATCACAAAAATAAAATTTTTATCAACTGTTTTTAAGTTGTTTTTTATCTTTCTATTTTTTTCATAATTACGTCTAAAAATTAGCGCAAATATATTTACCAAAACAAGGATATATTTTTTAACAACATATTTGTTTTTAATTAATTAACAAAACTTTTTAGGTGCAACTTTTTATATTTATTAAAAATTCATAATCAAAATTAAATTGTTGATGCAGTTTAGTTGATTTTATCAATATTTAGAACAGTAAAATTTACCACTTTGCACAGAATCTTTTTATTGAAAAGCACATAAATTGAATTCTCAATATATCTAAATTTACCCAATAAGCAATGCAAGTTCGTTTTGTAGCATTAGGCAAGATATTTGATTGTATTTTATTAACGAGGATAATCGGGTACTTATTAGGGCAGATTCTGTTAAATCATTTAGCAAATCTACTACTTGGTCCACTTTTGCTTGCGTAAGTTTATATTTTGCGTTAGAAGTAGCGGTAGCAATATCTCCAAATGCGCTTGCTATTGCGCTGGCACTATTCAATAAATCGGTTATTTTTACTTTTGCTTGCGCAGAGGTTATTTGTGAAGTATCTAAGCTAATACCTATATCATAAAGGCTTTGATATGTTGTTTTGAATATATTCAGCGCATTTTGCACTTGCTCATTTTCATCATCTGAGGATAAGGCTTGCAATTCGCAACGGTTTATTTTAATCACTTCGATGCCAGCGTTTGGGTAGGTTGGCAAAACTTTTTCGAGCACATTTTGGGCATCAGATGAGGATGCATAGATACTTGCAAGCACGCTAAAGTTTACGCCATTTACAACATAACCTGCCCCGCCTTTCAACTTTACTTCGCTTGCAAGTGTTGTGGCACTTTCTTTATCCTCAAATGTATTGAGCGAAACTGCGTAGATATTGAAACCTTTAACTGCAACTTTATTGTTGCCAAAAACTGATGTTGAGGAGAACGAAAGAAAGTTAGCAAAGGCATTTGCCACAAAAAACACTATTGCTACAAATATAATTATAATTAGCAAGATAAACCACTTGTGCTTACCCTTTTTAGGTTTTTTTATTTTATTATTATGATGCCCTACTGTTGATGGCAACTGATATGCACTGTAAAGGTCAATTTCATTCATAGTTCAATTCCTTTTACATCTTTTTTTTGTGGATATTAATAATTGCTTTTTAGCATTTTTCAATAAACTGTAGCAAAAATTCGCTTTGTTGTATTCTTATGGGCATAAATTTTTAAGAATAAAAATAAAGTTATATTATTCTGTAAATTTTGGCGTAAACTGTTGCATAATTAAACATTTTGGAAAGATTAGCCAATAATGATGGCATTTTTTACTCACATTCCTCACACAATTTTATTAAAACCAAATGACATTAATGAGAGTTACGCTTATAATAAACTTATGCATTTGCTAAATTTACTCGCAAGCTAAATTATAAAAAATAAGGCTATCCTAAGAATAAATCTATACTATAAACTATATATATGGTATTATGCTAAAAATTATTCATTTGTAGTACTGTGCAAATTTGCAATAAGTGTATCTAGAATACATATTTTTACAAAAAACCTTATAAAGTGGTGTTATTTTTAGTTGCAAATGAACAAAAAAGTGATATAATATTTATTGCACAAAAAGTTTTGGATAGGAAAATTTGTTGTGTCGAATTTTGATTAGGAGATGACTTATGAACATAAAACCACTTTTTGACAAAGTTGTTATAAAGCCTCAAGAAAACGAGGAAAAAACAACTTCTTTTGGCTTTGTTTTGCGTAGCAATGACCAAGAAAAGCCTACCATTGCAACAGTTGTAGCTGTTGGCGAAGGCGGTTTGATTGATGGCAAAAATGTAGAAATGAAAGTAAAAGTCGGTGATAAAGTTATTTTTTCGAAGTACAGCGGAAACGAGTTCCGTTACAACGGAGAGGACTACATCATCATTAAACAAAGTGATATTTTAGCTTTGATTGACTAATTATAGGAGAATTTATATGGCAAAACAGATTTTATATGGAGAGGACGCTAGAAAAGCCCTAGAAAAAGGCGTCAACACTTTGGCAGATACTGTCAAAATAACATTGGGCCCTAAAGGTAGAAATGTTGTACTAGATAATAAGTACAGCACTCCACTTATTACAAACGATGGCGTGACAATTGCAAAGGCTGTTGATTTAGAGGACCCTTTTATGAATATGGGCGCTCAAATTATTAAGGAAGTTTCAACCAAGACAAACGATGTAGCTGGTGATGGCACCACTACTGCTTGCCTACTTGCTCAAGCAATTATACGCGAAGGCATGAAAAACACTGCTGCTGGTGCAAACCCAATGATTATTAGAAAAGGCATTGAAAAGGCAGTTAACTTTGTTGTAGAGGACTTACAAAAAAATAGTAAAAAAATTGCTGATAGCAAAGCTATTGCACAAGTGGCATCTATTTCGGCAGCGGATGAAACTGTTGGTAAATTTGTTAGCGAAGCAATGGAAAAAGTTGGCAAAGATGGCGTTATTACCGTTGAGGAAAGCAAGACCATGCAAACTGAACTAGAGATTGTTGAGGGTATGCAATTTGACCGCGGTTACTGCTCGCCTTATATGTCCACCAATATGGAAAAAATGGAAGCTCAATTAGATGAACCATTTATTCTTGTAACAGATAAAAAGATTACAAACATACAAGAGATACTTCCACTACTAGAGGAAGTTGTTAAGAGCGGCAGACCCCTACTTATTATTGCTGAGGATGTTGAGGGTGAAGCGCTTTCGACACTAATTCTTAACAAACTGCGTGGGACATTTAATTGTGTTGCTGTTAAGGCCCCTGGTTTTGGAGATAGGCGCAAAGCTATGCTTGAAGATATTGCAATTTTGACTGATGCTACATTGATTTGCGATGAATATGGCTTAGAACTAAAAGATGCACACATAGCAAATCTTGGTTCGGCAAAACAAGTTAAAGTTACTAAAGATAACACAACTATCGTTCAAGGCGCTGGCGCTAAAGAAAATATCGCAAAGCGCGTGGCTTCGATTAGAGCGCAAATTGAAAACACTACAAGCGAATACGATAAAGAAAAACTGCAAGAAAGGCTTGCTAAACTTGCTGGCGGTGTAGCAGTTATAAATGTTGGCGCTGCAACCGAAGTTGAAATGAAAGAGAAAAAACTAAGAATTGAGGATGCGCTTGCTGCAACCAAAGCAGCAGTTGAGGAAGGTATTGTAGCTGGTGGCGGTACTGCCCTTGCTAAAGTTATACCTAAACTACAAAAGTTTATTGAAAAACTTGACGGAGATGAAAAGACAGGCGCTAATATAATAGCAAAAGCACTTGAGGAACCAGTTCGCCAAATTGCTATAAATGCAGGGCTAGATGGTGGGGTAATCTTGAACAAAATAGTAGAAAATACTGACCCTAACTATGGTTTTGATGCACTTAAGAATGAGTATGTCGATATGATAAATGCAGGGATTATCGACCCAACAAAAGTAACTCGTTCGGCACTTCAAAACGCTAGCAGTGTGGCAAGCACGTTGCTTACTACCGAGGCTGTGGTTGCCGAAATACCTGAACCAGAAAAGGCGCCTACCCCTAACCCTGCAGATATGTATTAATTTTATAGATAAATATTATATCTTTTATCTACTATGTAAAAAAGCGTATATTAAAAAATTTTAATATACGTTTTTTTATTTGTAATGCCACTCTATTTAGTTTATTTTTTGGATAGTGCTACCTATATTATTATGTAGTATCTTTTTATGCAATAATATACTAAAAATTTACACAAAAAAATATCAAATGTGATTAGCTTTTTATAGCAAAATATGTAATTAAATCAATTTTTTGAAAAAATAAAAACTTAATAAAGATTATTATTCTTTACAAATTTGCTTAAAATCTTAGCAATTTATTGTTCAAGGGCTTCCTCTTTATTTTTAGAGTTTATTTTATTTTTATCTAATTTATTAACTTTATTAGCACAATTTTTTATATGTATATTAGCACTATCTACGCATTTTTTTAACGCACTTTGTGATATAAATAAATTGGGCACAATACTATCTATTCCTTCTAAATTATTATTTCCACCATATATTTGTGGCCCGCAAATATCATCAAACACCCTACCGCACCAATGAGATTGCCCATTAGGCGAAAATAGCACTCCATTTGTTATAATGTTTTTATTATCATAAAAACCACGAGCAGTAATCAAAATAGGATGGCTTTTATAGTAAATTTCTTGCTGTAAAAATGTACAAACAAAGGTACTGCCTGCTGAATATATGTTACTACTAAAACTATATGTAGCAAATTTACTAAAACTATATGTATCCACTGTTTTATTTGTTATCACATCATAATAATGTTCTTGTCCATCAGCAATTCTTTTTACCGCCAAATACGCCTTTGGTACACCATTTTTGTTTTGCGTAAAATACCAATAAAGCTTATCTATATCAAAATATAATACTTTATCAACATTAGCCTTTCTACTCAAATAAGCATTTTCCAACTCTTTAGTTTCTAATATTTTTTTAATTTTTACCCACTTGCTATCTTTCATTTTACTATCTCACCTTTCGTTTAATATTTTTTACTTATAGTATTTTCAAAGCCACAAAATTAAGTTCCTATTTATTACAAAATAGATTCCAAATCGGCCTTTGCAATGTTGCGATAAAAAACAAAAATATCTTTATCATCTCGTTTTAGATTATTCAAAGGCAATTCTTTATCCCATGTATATAGAACTATTTTTATAAGCTTATTATTTTCAAAAGTATACTGATATTCAACATAAGAGTTTCGCATAAAATCATCTAACTCTTTCTTTTTTGATGTATAGGTTACATCTTTATTATATTCTTTTACAGCCTTATGTACTTGGCAGAAAAAGTCTTTTGTTTGCGTATCAAATTCTTGTTTAGAAATACCCTCTTTTAATTTTAAGTGAAAACTTATAAAATGAGAATGTGTTACATGACCGCTATTACAACCGACATTTATAATTATGTTTTCATTGTTTAATAGATGGCTTTCAAAAAGATAGTTTATAAAATTTTGTGTATTATGGTCAATATAAAAACCAATGTAGGGCTCAACATGTTTAATATCTTTATTGTATTGACAAAAATTTTCTCTTGAAATTTTATAAGGTCGAGACATATAATAATCTACAAAATCATTGTAGGTATTAAAATAGTGCCCAGCGCAACACGCATTAGTTTTGATATCGTGTTTTAAGCAATAAACTAATAATTTGTATAAATATATGTTTCCTTCACTAAACAATATAGCTTGTTTCTTATCATAATTTAGCACGCAATTTGCCGAAAAAGTTTCCATAGTTCACTCCCAACAACTAATACAAATATATATTTAACCAAAGTTAGCGTTGCTAAGATTTTTTCATTAGCAAAGTTTAACTCGCACGTACTTAATCTATCCCTTATTTTTGCTTAAAATTACCTATATTATAAAGAACAAAAAATATGTAAAAACATTAAATTATAAAATTTGTATTTATATTAGTTGTATGTCATTCCTTTTGCTTTATTGTATCATAAATACACAAATCTTTCAAGACTAAATCCCAAAAAAATATTAGAACAAAAGTGATTTATCGAACTTTGCTAAAAATTCGTTCCTAAAATCCATTAGTCTATTATTTCGAATTGCATCTTTAATTTTTTCCATAAGGTGACACAAAAAGTGAATGTTGTGTATTGATAAAAGTGTTCCCCCCAAGGATTCATCGGCATTAATTAAGTGTCTTAAATAAGCTCTTGTAAAATTGCGACATGTATAGCAATCACATTCTGGGTCAAGCGGAGTAAAATCATCCTTATATTTTGCATTTCTTACGGTAAGGCGCCCTGTGTGCGTAATAGCACTGCCCGTACGGGCAATTCTTGTAGGTTGTACGCAATCAAACATATCAATACCCCTGATTACCCCCTCAATTAAACAATCAGGACTACCATGCCCCATGAGGTATCGTGGAATGTTTTTAGGGATATGTGGCATCATAATTTCTATACTATGATACTTTTGTTGCTTGCTTTCACCTACTCCAAACCCGCCAAGAGCAATACCATCGCTTGCGTAAGACAGACATTGTTCCAAACTTTCAAGGCGCAAGTCATCAAACAAATTGCCCTGCACTATAGGAAATAGTGCCTGCTTTTCATTTTTGTGCGCATCAAAACATCGCTTTAGCCACAAGTGCGTGATTCTATCCGATTCCTTGCAAGTTTGGTAGCTATCGCCATATTCGGTGCTAGAATCAAATGCCATTATTATATCTGCACCAAGGTCGTTTTGTATTTGAATCGCCTTTTCGGGCGTCATAAATTTTTTTTCACCATTTAGATGTGAGCGAAACTCGACTCCCTCATCGTTGCGCTTTTTCATTTTTGTAAGCGAAAAAACTTGATACCCACCACTATCTGTCAAAATTGGCTTATGCCAATTCATAAACTGATGCAACCCACCTGCTCGCTTTACAATATCCTCACCTGGTCTTAAATATAGGTGATATGTATTAGCCAAAATAATTTGAGCGTCACATTCCTCTACTTGTTTAGGCGTCATAGTTTTTACAGTAGCTTGTGTTCCAACTGGCATATAAACGGGTGTTTCAATAACACCGTGCGGGGTTGTCAATTTACCTATTCTTGCGCCAGTTTGTGCGCACTCATGAACTACCTCAAAACTAAAGTTTTTATTTTTCTCTCTCATTTTATCCTCTTATATATGTATTTTTTGTGCAATTAAATCAAATAAAAAGGCAGACACCATAGTCTAAATTCGTTTAACACCTATCGATGTCTACCATTGAATAAATTTTTTATTATAAATTTGTTTATTTGTTGATAAATTTATAGAACCCTAAAAGTTTTATTCATACAATGAATTTATTTTAACAAAAACTCGTTTTTATTATCACATTTATGTTATAAAAATTGATAATTTAGCTATATACTTTATAAACATAAATATTCAATTGCAAATATCAAGTTTTTGCTTTTGCAAAAGATATATTAGTCCTCGGAATCATTCGTAATCAATTTTTCCAGTTCCTCTAATTCCTCTTTTTTATCGCTAGAGATTTTGATGCCCAAATGTTCGTATGCTTTGGGCATAGCAACCCTGCCCCTAGCTGTGCGAGCAATGAAACCTAATTGTAACAAATATGGTTCAAAGACATCCTCAAGGGTAGTTGTTTCCTCTCCAGTTGCGGCTGAAAGCGTATCAAGCCCAACGGGACCTCCATTAAATTTTTCAATAATAGTACTTAAAATGCGCCTATCACTATAATCTAGACCTAAATCATCAACTTCCATCATTGTAAGCGCTTTTTTAGCCATTTCTAAATTAATCACACCCTGCCCAACAACTTCGGCAAAATCTCTTACGCGTTTTAGCAATCTATTTGCTAAACGCGGTGTTCCGCGCGAACGGCGCGCTATCTCTAGCCCAGCATCACCATCAAGTTTTATATTTAGGATGCGGGCAGAACGCGCTAAAATTTCAGCAAGTTCATCCTCTTTATAAAGCTCAAGCCTTGCAAGCACGCCGAATCTATCGCGCAAAGGGCCTGTTAACATACCCGCACGCGTGGTAGCACCTATGAGCGTAAAAGGTTGTATTTTTAGGCGCATAGAGCGCGCGCTGGGCCCCTTACCCACAACAAAATCCAGGGCAAAATCCTCCATTGCGGGATATAAAATTTCCTCAACAGCTCTATTTAGCCTATGTATCTCATCTATAAACAGCACATCGTTTTTGCCCAAGTTTGTCAAGATTGCTGCTAAATCTGCTGCGTGTTCAATAGCAGGGCCACTGGTCACTTTAAGTTGTGTACCAAGCTCGGATGCTATGATGTGTGATAATGTAGTTTTGCCAAGCCCTGGCGGGCCAAAAAGCAAAACATGGTCTAGTGATTCCTTGCGCGATTTTGCCGCTTCTATATAAACTTTAAGGTTATTTTTTAGTTTTTCCTGCCCTACATATTCGGATAGTTTGCTCGGACGCAGACTATTTTCTACATCGATATCAGATAACTTTTTTGTACTTGTTATAAATCTATTATCACCGTAATCCATATATGGCACCTATTTTTAATTATTCAAATTTTGGAGCACTTTAGAAACAAACTCCTCTGCAGTTTTGCACTCGCTAGCATACTTTTTTACCAGATTTGTGGCTTGTGCAGATGGTATACCCAAAGATACAAGAACATCAATTGCATCCACAATATCTTGCCTATCGGCATCTATCACTTCATCAGCGTTAACCCTAAGATTAAAGGCACCTATTGCATCCATTTTATCCTTTAATTCCAAAATAACTCTTTCGGCAGTTTTTTTGCCTATACCTTTGGCCTTTGATAAGGTATTTACATCCCCATTAATTATGCAAGTTACTAAATTTGCGTAAGATTGGCTTGAAAGTATCATCAAAGCGCTCTTTGCCCCAACCCCGCTGACGGTTGTGAGTTTATTAAACAAATCTTTTTCCTCTAGCGTAGAAAAACCAAATAGCGAGATACCATCCTCCCGCACAATAAGGTTTGTAAATAGTCGCACAACTTCATTTGTATTTGGTAGCCCTACAAGGGTGTTATTGGATACACTAATTTCGTAACCTATGCCATTATTTTCAATAACAACAAAGCCATCGTACTTTGCCACCAGTTTACCTTCTATAAAACTAATCATAGCCTACCTTTTTCTAAATACTCTGCACTTTGCATGAGTCATATAAACAAGAGTTTTTTTACCGTACTGCATTTCGTCTACAAACCCAAACTTACTGATAAAACTGATGGCTTTATCATTATAATCGCAAGCAAATACAATTTTGGGCACATTTGTAAATGTATCTAAAGCAGATTTTAATAAAGAAGTTCCAATTTTTTTGTGCTGATAGTTTTTATCCACAATTATATCCTCTATATAAAGCACAGTTTCGCCATCGCCAATACAGCGAATAGCGCCAACTGCACGCGCGCCATCCCATGCATAATTCACAAAAAGTGAATTATTAAATGCTCTTTCTAGGTTAGAAGTCTTTGCCTTTTCGGCAAGCCCGCTGTTGATAAATAAGTCCTCAAGATTCTTTGATGATGGTTGTATTTGGTTGTATGTAATCATAGAAATCTCCTTTTACTTTATGAGATTATCGACAAGTTGTTGATTTGTTTGTCCGTGACATATTGCCACTGCAAGCGCGTCCGCAGCGTCATCGGGACGCGGGATATCGCTAAGGTTGAGTATGCTTTTTGTCATATACTGCATTTGATGCTTATCTGCGCTACCTGTACCAGTTAAAGCTAGTTTTATTTGCATTGGTGTGTACTCATAAATATTATGCATTTTTTGGTAGCACGCTAGCAATATAACCCCTCTTGCGTGACTTACAGGAATACCAGTTGTAATATTTTTCAAAAAAAACAATTCCTCAATAGCAATTGCATCTGGCTTAAAATTATCTATCAATGACCCAACTGCCCTGTAAATAGTCATAAGTCTTTCTGGAAAAGAGTCATCTTTGGGAGTAGAAATTATGCCGTAATCAACCGCCACAAAATCGTAATTTGTTTTTTCAACAACTCCAAAGCCAATAGTGGCAAGCCCTGGGTCTATTCCTAGTATGCGCATATTATAATCTCACATTGTGATAGTATTCTTGTATATCGTCATTGTCGTCGAGTTTATCTAAGAGTTTTTCAAAACTCTCCATTTTATCCTCTTCTAAATCGATTAAGCTTTGTGGCACCATTTCTACTTGCGAGGATAGTACTTTATAGCCCTGCTCCTCAAGTATTTTTGCAACATCCAAAACGCTTGATGGCTCGGTAAAGATAGTAAAAGTGCTATCATCCTTTTTAAGATCTTGAACACCATCTATCATAATGCAGGCATCCTCAAGTTTACTTAAATCTATGTCTATGCTATCAAGCACCACAACGCCAAGCCTATCAAACATAAATAGCACGCAGTTTGTTGTGCCCATAGAACCACCACTTTTTTCAAAGATGTGACGGATATCCCCTGCTGTTCTATTTTTATTATCGGTAAGTGCCTCTATTACAAACGCAGAACCGTTTGGCCCATAGCACTCGTAAACTACCTCCTCATAATTATCTTTATCGCCAAGCCCTGCCGCATTTTTTATGGATCTTGCTATGTTATCATTAGGCATATTGTACTGCTTTGCCTTTGCTATGGCGGCGGCTAAACGCGGATTTATGTTTGGGTCTGGACTACCGCCCACTTTTACCGCAACCGATATCTCCTTACCAATTTTTGTAAAATACTTTGCCTTTTGAGCATCAGATTTTTCTTTTCTATGTTTTTTATTGGCCCATTCACTATGTCCTGACATATTATCTATCTCCTTTCAAATTATATTTTAATATATACATCAAAATTCCCGCCGATACCGAAGCATTCAGCGATTCTATATTTTTATCCATTGGCAGTGTAATAACTTTATGTGCAAGTGCCCGAATATCGGGGCTGATGCCATTACCTTCGTTGCCAATAACTAAACCAATTATACCACAATCTCGTTGTGTTTGCAAAGCGTTTGTTCCGTCTAAATCTGCCACATATAAAGGCAAATTACAATCTTTATATGCATTTATAAATTCGGCTTTGCTTGCTTTATGCAGGTTGACCTTAAATACCGCCGTCATAGAGGCATTAATAACTTTATCCGAAAATACATCCACGCAATCCAACAAAAATATATGGCTAAAATTTGTTGCTAACGCAGTTCTTATGATAGTGCCCACATTGCCAGCATCTTGTAGCCCGTCTAGCACCAAAAAATCGGTAGTTGGTTTTCGTAACTCACACTTTGGTTGCGATACGACAGCAAGCACTCCTTGTGGCGTAGATTGAGCCGAAATACTATTTAATACTTCATTTGTAACTTCAAAAACTTTAGGTAAATCATCGTTTTCAAAAGATAGTGCATAATTATCATTTCCTTCAAAAAAAGGTAAAATGCATTTAGTTATAAATTCCTCATTGCTATTATCGTACAATATAAAATCAAAATTCACGCCTAATTTTAGGCAATCTAAAATAAACTTTTTGCCCTCGATAACTAACTTTTTGTGCTTGTTGCGTCCCTTTTTTGTGCGCAATTCTTTTACTAATTTTACAAATTGATTTTGTTTGCTAGTTATCACAATATGCTCCTTATTTGCCTTTATATACTATAAATTGTTCTTTACCGCTATCGCCACCCTTTTTATAGCCTTCAAACTCAATGCTTTTATAAATTCTAGGGCTTTTTTCGAGCCTAGAGCGGACTTGTTCAATTATTTTATTCCTATCAGCACCTATAGTTACAACCTCTAATTGGTCATCTGGATTGTTTTTGTTATAAGTTTCCACAAAAGCTTTTGCTCCACGCATAAAGGCATCCATAACCTCGTCAAAATCTTTTTGTTTTGCGCGCGTTGCATAGTTTCTATTAAGTTCAAGATTATTGAATACTGCATAGCCCTTTTCGCGATTTACATAAACGGTAGCTTTACCCATATACTCGCCATCTTTTTTCTTTAGCGCCATTGTTTGCACACTGCTGTTTAGAGCCGATTTAACCATAATATCCTCGCCCTCTCTGCCAAGCCTTGCACAACATCCGCATATGTTGCCTATTAGTAAGTTGTATGGACTATCTTTATCTAGCCATTCAAATTGTATATTTGCATCCAATTCGTCAACTAAATGTGTGGCTTTAGTTCGCATTTGTTCATCTATCTGTTTTTGCACATCATCAATTTTATCAAAAATGTTTGGATAACTGCGCTCCGCTTTAGTCATAATATCATTTAATTTACTAAACGAATCTGCAGAATATTCCCCTTGCATTATCATAATTTTTGCAAGTTGCTTTTGCCTTTCACTCATCCCCGGAGGAAGGTCGCGCATATAAATTTGCTTAATTTTTTCTATATCTAGATTGTTAGCCGATTTTGATAAATTCTCAAAATCGTTGATGCTTAGTGCTAGCATATCAACCTTATTATCTTTTAGCATAGATTTATAATTCTCTACAAAAAATTTTGCGCGCTTTTTGCTAAAATTTTGTGGATATTTTATATTTTTGAACCAATCGGTTATTAAAAAATGCGTCCCTTTATAATCTTTTAGTTGAGTACCTGACATCTCATCTATAAATTCTGGTAGGTCCTTAGATAGCACATTTGCGCCCGCTACAAACTGCTTTTCATCATTTTCAAAAATGCCGAGCAATTTACAAAGCTTTAGAATTTGCATTCTATCGTTAATATTTAACGCACGATATTTGCCACTTACTTTGTTGTATTTGCCCAAATTTTGCAAAAATTCTATTTTATCATCGTCATTGTGTAGCAACATCATAGCTTCGGCTTGAGGCAACCTTACCTGTTCTTTCTTTATCCCTTGCACCTTTGCATCTAAATCTACCCACCTTGCTATATCCTTTATTGGTAAATTTTCAAAAACATAATCTATATCTTTTATTTTACCTCTTAAATCATCTAAATTAAAGGAATATTCCCCTTTATCAAAATCTAAATAGTCAATTTGGCGAATACTGCCATTTCCAAAGGCACATTCTACCCCACTATTGACCTTAATCCACATAAGCGGATAATCTGAATTAAATTCGCAATTTTTATCCAAAATAGATAGGCTTAATATATTGCTATTATTAAAGGCATTTGCACTGATATTTGCTTTGCTGTTTATGCCTATTGCAAGCAAGTTTTTGCACCCGCTAAATGCATTGTCTTTTACCTCTGATAACCCATTATGCGAATCAACATACACAAGTGCACGACAATCACTAAACATTTCCTCGCCCACTATAGCCGTATCTCCAAAATGCGCTTCCACCAGATTTTCGCAATTTTTGAAAACACCTAAGCCAACCTCTTTGCAGTTTAGCTCTACACTATAAAGATTTTTACAATCTCTAAAAGCCTCGTTGCCTATGCTAGCAACAGCACCTAATTCAATAGAATGCAGCTGCTCGCATCCACTAAATGCTAGGTCGTCAATGCGCTCTAAGCTAGCAGTGTTATCTACCTGTTGCAAGTCTTGGCAATCTAAAAATGCCCCTTTGCCTATCTTTTGCAAAGATTTAGGCAACTTTACAACATTAAGGTTAAATACATTTCTACATGCGTTCGGCGCTATTTGCTCAACCCCTTCTGGTATTTCAAGCACGCCATCTACAATATCCAATTCATCGGCTTTTATCAATACACCATTTACAATTTCCATAAAAAATTACCTACTCTAGTGTAGCACAATTATTCTAACAAGTCAAGTAAGCGTGCTAGCATTTATTTTTACTAAATAGGCAATTTATTTATAAAGATAATATTTTTTTATAAAAGATTTGCACATAACTTTAATGAAACTTATAAATTTACAAATTGAGTTTTATTTACATAACCATTTTTGCATATAAAAGCTAAACACTTTTTACAAAGTTTTCACTAAAGATGAATGAGCAAATAATTTTGCCAATATTGAAATATTAAAGAATTATAAAATTAATATACGCACTTAAGATATCTGCACGCCAATTTATAATCAAAATTTTGTTTTGTAATACCATAGGTAAGTAAATGCTCTTTCATCTTATCAGTATAAGTTGCAATGATATTTGCAAATTTTTCCATTCTTTCTGGATAGCCAATTTCCGAGAACAAATACTCTACTTCTATTTCCGCCAAATCTCTGCAACAATTTGCTAAAATTTTGACATCCATATTTGTCATTTTTGCTAAATCGTCATATATAATAAGATTATCGGGAGTTTCGTTTTGAATATCAAAGAGCATTCGTTCCACTCTTTCATAAATATCCTCATCCTTCGATGCCTCATTCAAATTTTCCTCGCGTTCAAATACCATAAAGAAATCGTCATCAAAAACTTTATTCCGCTTATTATATAATTCCTTTCTAACATTCATTAAAAGTTTGATATCAATGTTTATATTAATTCTTATCAAAAGAACCTCATACAATTTTGCTAAAATGCTACTTATTGGATCCGAAAAATTATCAACTATACCTCGCATATGACAAACAGTAGTCAAAATAGGTTCGTCTGTTAATGGGTCTTTTTCAATTGAATCTTCGTCAGCAAATCTGTTTATGGTATCTCCATCAATAGTGTCTGTTTGCATAGTATCCTCTTTAATAAAGATATTTTAGCATAAAATCATTAGTTTTGAAAGCAATTTGCAAGCATAAGTAAGTTTTATAAGTAAAAAATGTTATTTAACTAAATAGTAATTAACACTAATTCTAAGGTTCTATAATCAGTGTTGGGGTATTTAGGATTTACATAACCTCAACATTTTACAAATTTTTTTATATAACATTAGAACATTACTTAAATAAAATTTAGTTATTATAAAGCTTGCCAAATTTATTATGCATTTGTAAATACTTAAATAACATTCTTTTATTATAAAAGCGTTTTTATTAATATAAAAAAACTATAAAGATTTTTTACCTTTATAGTTTTTTACTACTATTTGCTAACTTTAGCACATAATTCAGCAAAACTTTGTGGGTCATTTACTGCCATATCTGCTAAAATTTTACGATTTAATTCAATGTTAGCAACCTTTAAGTTATGCATAAACTTTGAGTAGGATAGACCATTTACTCTGCAAGCAGCATTGATTCTTGCTATCCACAATTGACGCATATCGCGCTTGCGCAACTTTCTACCAATATACGCGTACTTTCCGGACTTCATAACTTGTTCGCGTGCTACTCTATAAAGTTTGCTTTTTGCACCCCAATAGCCTTTGGATGCCTTCATAATTTTTCTTCTTTTCTTAATAGCGTTAACGCCTCTTTTAATTCTCATAATTAGCTCCTTCTACTACGCATTCATAAGAGTCTTTACATTTTTTTCGTCTGCTTTAGACAATGTAGTACCCTTCCTCAAGTGCATTTTTCTTTTTGCCGATTTTTTAGTCAAAATGTGCCTTCTACCTTGCTTATAATGCGTGATAGTTCCGCTCTTTCTTAATTTGAAACGCTTGGTTGCGCTCTTATTCGTTTTCTGTTTTGGCATTTTTTAACTCCTTCTCTTTTTTAGTCATAACGGTTAAAATCATATTGACATCGTAAACTCCAAAACTTGGCTCCTTTTCAATACGATACTCACTGGATACCATATCAGCGAACCTACGCAAGATGTCAAGCCCTTTGGCATCATAAATTTGTGCCCTACCACGACTTTTTTCGATGTAAACCTTAACCTTGTATCCGCGCTCGGCGAATTTAAGAACCTGCTTTGCCCTGTACTCTAAGTCTCCCTCACTAATTTTCATAGAGAGTTTAATTTGCTTCATCTCCAAATTCTTTTGCGATTTTTTGCTATCTCGCTCTTTCTTTTGCAAATCGAACTTGTATTTACCATAGTCCATAATTTTGCAAACTTGAGGTGTGGTATTTGGTGATACCATAACTAAATCAAGCCCTTGTTCTTTTGCGCGTGCAAGTGCCTTTTGCGTTGGCACATCGCCCATCTTGGTGCCATCGGCATCTATAACCATAACATTAGGTGCCTTAATTTGTTCATTAATAGGTAAGTCTTTCAGTTTAAGTTCCTCCGTTATATATTTTTTGTTCTTATACATATATCCTATTCATAAAACTCGCGATATTTTATGAAAAAAGTGGATTTTCTTGTTCAAGAAAAAACCACTTCAAAAAAACTTATTTTTGAACACTGCCTAGGCTTTGCCCGACAGGTGAGAAGTTGCCTTCTTCTTTGAACGCATATAGTATAAACTATTTTTTACTTTTTGTCAACAGTTTTTGCGCATTATCTACTATTTTTTATTATCTGCATAAAAATCTTATATAGAAATTTTGGGGTTTATAATATTCGTGGGGGGGTGTTAAAAATTTAGAAGTAAGAGCATAGCAAAATTTTGAATCTATAACTCACTATACCCCCATTAATAATAAAGAACAGATATTTCCCAATATTTTTTGCTAAGAGTATCTATTTTGAATATAAGATATTTATACCATTAGATAACTTTTTCGCTAAAAATTTGCTTTATTGTATCTATATGCGAGTTTGCGTTAACCGAATTAATTTTTAACTTTTGTGGACATAGTTTTATTAGCACTGCCATCATATCCGCTACATCGTTTTTTGTTTGTGTTTTACTTTCAAAACTTAGGTGATTATTATCAAATATTTTTATTCCGTTATCAGTAAAAAACAATTCAAGGGTTTTTGTTTTGTTTTGCTGGTTTTTTACTAGGTACCTTAAAAGGTCTATTATGCCTGTGGTTTTGCCAAAGCACTGTATATTATCGTTGGTTAGGTTTGCAATTGTTTGCCAGCGCTGTATTATGCCGGATAACTTAAAGTACAAAAATGGGATGACGGATATTTTTGTTTTGGTGTAATCGGCTTCAAGGGCAATTTCTTTATCGGTAAAAGAATCGAATGAGGATATGGCGCATATGTATGCGGGCACAAACATTTTTTCGATTGCATTTAGGTTTATATGATGCTCTAAATAATATTTTTTATAGCGGTTTACATAAAAATCTGTAAGGCTATGGGCGATTATATTATCTAATGATTTTGCGTGTTCATCCTCGCACGCATACATCAAAGAATACGTATCATCTTTTTCAAAATCCGCCACTATTTTACACAGATTCAATTTTTTTATTGAGCACTTTAAGTTTGCTAGTTCGTACTTAAATCTAATATCTATATCTAGTTGTTTTTCTTTCATATTCATATCCCTTTTTGCCTATTTACAATAAAATTTTTGTTTAATATTTAACTTATAATGTAAACTTAATTTCAAAAGACATTGGCAAATTAATCATCAATTTTCGAGCATCAAATCCAGATAAACTCCAAAGCCTTTAGTTGAATCATTCAAAAACACATGTGTAACTGCACCAATCAGTCTGCCGTTTTGAATTATGGGGCTACCGCTCATTCCTTGCACAATGCCCCCTGTGCGCTCTATAAGGTCTTTATCGGTAACCTTAAAAACAAGTGATTTATTAGATTTTTTGCCCTTAAAACTTGTTTTGATAATTTCAATATCAAATTCCTCAACATTTTTGCCGTCTAAACTACACAAGATTGTTGCCTTGCCCGCTTTTACTGTTTGTCTGCCCCCAATTTTTACTTTTTTGCAATACTGCAAAACATCGCTATTTACAGTGCCAAATATGCCAAAGTTAGTGTTTTTTTGCACCTTACCTAGCGCGTTTTGCGATTGCACAAAAATTCCCTTCATTTCGCCTGCTCTACCGCGCGTACCTTTTACAATAGATAGCACAGAGCATTTATAAATTTGCCCGTCAAAGACATCAAGAATTGCCCCCGTATCCATATCACTTATAGGATGCCCCAAAGCACCAAATTCTAGTGTATCCGATTTTACATAGGTCATTGTGCCTATTCCGCTAGCATCATCGCGCACCCACAAGCCAAGTTTATAATCTCCGCTTTCTTTATCAAGTTTGGGTTTTATTGTTGTGTAGTAAACCTCGCCATTTCGTTTACACTTTGCTACTAGTTCTTTACCGCGATATTGCGATTCGTTTAGTATGCGAATTATGCTATCGGCGTTTTCAATATATTCACCTTCAATTTCGCACAAAATATCGCCAACATTTATGTTGCTACAATTCAAAACCTTGCCCTGTTCGGTTATAATAGGATTTTGTCCTATCACAACAACGCCTTTAGATTGCAATGCTACCCCTATGGTTTTACCGCACGCGTAAATTTCGTCATTTTCAACTTTATAAATATCTATGCTTTTTATTGTAATACCCAAATACTTTACTTTTAGTACCCCACGAGAGAAATTAGATGTAGTTGTGGTGGTGGTAGTATCAGGAAAATATTTGGTACTGACAATTCCATCTTTTTCTAACCGCGCTATGCTATCATTTACAATCATTGTGTTTGGGAGCGAATCATTTATAATTATAGGAATCAACGCCACAATGCCCATAAAAAAACAGACAAACGCGCCCATTAATATCTTTATTAATTTCAATGCTTGCTCCTTTGTATTATTTTGTTTATTTTTTAATAAATTATTATTTTTTTATAAAAAAGTTTGTACCAATTTTTGTAATTAACCTGTTTTATCTATTAGGTTTTATTACAAAGTATTTTTACTATATAATTAAGGCAAAGATGCAGTTGCTATGCCTACCAATAAACTAAATCATTTAATTGCAAAATAACAAATAAGTTCCACGCTATTTTTTAGAATTAATTATAACAATATTTGACCTATAAAAAATAGATTTTTGCAATTTTTGTCAAATCAAAAAAATACTTGCAAATAGTTTTGATATTTGTTATAATAAAATAAATTAAGTAAAAGAGAATTATTTTTGTTACATAATTTTGTAAAATTATATCCATTTTGGTTTGCTTAGTGGCAAATCCTTTTAGTGATAGTTCTCGGTAGGAGTTTTTATGAAATTAATTAAAAGAAAAAGCAACAATGCTTTTGATAAATCTACAATAGATAATATTAGTAAAAAGTTTCATCTTTATCCAGAAATTATAGAATTGCTTTTTATGCGCAACATTGATAGCGAAAAAAAGATAGCACAATATTTGCACCCCACTTTTAATGACTTACACGACCCATTCTTGTTATCGGATATGGATAAAGTTGTAGAAAAAGTGCGCTGTGCGATTGACGAAAACAAAAAAATTCTTGTTTTTGGAGATTACGATGTAGACGGGGTCAGCGCAACTGCCATTTTGATTAAATACTTTAATGACAAAGGCGTTAATGCTGAACATTTTATGCCCAACAGGTACATTGATGGATATGGACTGAGTTGCGAAGCAATAGATAAAATAAAAAACACATATGCCCCCGATTTAATTATAACAGTAGATTGCGGAATATCTTGCTATCAAGAGGTAGAGTATGCAAAGTCGCTTGGCATTGATGTGGTTGTAACTGATCACCACGATATACCGGATGTTTTGCCTAACTGTTTGACCCTAAATGCTAAACTGCCAAATCAAGCATATCCTTTCCACGAAATATGCGGTACGGGTATGGCGTTTAAGTTAGTACAGGCTTTGGAAGGCATAGACTACGCAAAAAAATATTTACCGATAGTTGCCATAGCCACCATTGCAGATATTGTTCCACTTCAAGATGAAAATCGTGCAATGGTCACACTCGGCTTAAAAGATATGAAAAATGCGCCCAAAGGCATATTAAGGTTACTAAGTAAATTAGATATAAAGCATCCACAAGCCACAGATATTTCCTACAAATTGGCGCCCAAATTAAACGCATCAGGTAGGCTTGGGGATGCGGATAAATCGTTTGAACTCTATATGACGGAGGACGATGCCAAAATTGATGAACTAATTAGCACAATTTTAGAAATGAACTCTCAAAGACAAGAGTTGTGCAATACCGTTTATGATGATTGTAAAAAAATATTAGAAAGTTCGGCTCTTATAAATCAACGCGTCATTTGCCTTTATAGTGATACTTGGGATAGCGGTATTCTTGGGATTGTTGCCGCTCGCCTTTGCGAGGAATACTATCGCCCTACATTTTTGTTCTCTGATGTGGATGGCTTGCTTACGGGTTCTGGCAGGAGCATTGAAGGAGTAAACATACACAGTTGCCTTAAAAAGACGCAGGATATACTCGAATCTTTTGGCGGACATACTATGGCGGCTGGTCTAAAGTTAAAGGTGGAAAATTTTGAGCAGTTTAAGAAAAATATGGAAACTATTCTACAACAAGATTTTTCTAACGAAACCTTTATCCCTCAAAAAACTTACGATATGGATTTAGATGTAAATAAAATTACCAAAGATTTTGTAAAACAACTAGATGTTCTAGAACCAATTGGCAACGAAAATCCGCGCCCTAGATTTAGCATCAAGTTTGCCCGCGCCAATGCTACGCTTATGAAACAGTACCCTAACCACTTGACTATGAACTTAAACAATATCAGTGCCGTTGGCTTTAATTTTGGAAAATATAAGGATTTAATGAACAGCATAAACACAAAAGAGGCAATAGTTGAATTGCAATTGGATGTTTATCATGGGCACGAATCTAGCAAAATGTTTCTAAAACAAGTTATTGCAGATAAAAAACTGGTAGCAGATAAAAATAAAGTTTTAGCTGATTACTTTTCAGAAATTCTTTGTAATACATCAACAAGCAATATGAATGATGTTATTAGGTACAATGAAAATGACTTATATGATGTTTTGCAAAACTTTGATGATGTTTTTGGAACTTTGTTTGTTGTAAACACACTTGATACCTACAATAAATTTTGCTCCCACCCAATCATTGCTAAAAAAGTTTCATCCTATAATTATAAAACAATTTTTGAGGATAAAGGGCACAATGCTTTTGTATTAAACCCAACATTAAAAAACAATTTCCGCAATTTTAATAATATTATATTTCTTGACCCGATTATAAACGAAAGTTATATTGCTACCATAAAAAATCAAAGCAAGGCCAAAATATTTGTGCCTCAAAATGAAGTTAATTTAGATATTTTTGCACACAACTTGAGTTTTGAGCGCGCTATTTGCGGTATTTACTACAAAGGCATTTGTAAGGCTATCGAAAAAAGCCCACAATTAAATGGCATAAATGAACTATTTGAAAAAGTAAAACAAAATGTTCCAAATAGTAATTTAATGCAAATGATATTTTGCATAAAGATATTTAATGAAATTGGTGTACTTAATTATAGTTTCAAAGATTTACACTTGTGCATAAAGGAAAACAAAAATGTACATACAAATCTTGAAAATTCGCATACCTACACAAACTTGCGCAAAATTCAAGAAAAAAATATACTTGAGATAAATAGGTAATATTATGAGAATTATAACTAATAAAGAGGAATATTTTTACGATTTTTTTCAGCAAATACATCCTTTTATTCCTAACGAGGAAATTAAAATTGCAAACGATTTAGATGCATTTGATAAGTACGAACTTGTGCACTATTTAGAGGTTGAGGACGATACTTATACAAATTTTGTAACTATTTGTGAGTTTGTTGAAAATGAAAATAAAGTAAAAAAGAAAATTAGACAATCTACTTTTTGTAGGCAGGATATACTACCTATAAAAACAGATAAATACATAAAGCGCACTTGCAAACTTGCTATTTACTCGGCGCTATCAGAATTTTTTAATGTAAAAATGCCGTGGGGCGCCCTTACGGGTGTTCGTCCTACTAAAATGGCACTCGATTACTACAATCAATGTAATGATTTAATCGAAACAAAAAACTCTTTGGTAAATGATTATTTTTTACAGCCAAACAAAGCACAGCTTTTGGTTGATATAATAAAAAATCAACTGCCAATAAATATTGACGATAATTTTGTAGATTTTTATGTACATATTCCATTCTGCACAACAAGGTGCTCCTACTGCACATTTCTTTCTAGCGAAATTGACAAAGTAAAAGAACTGGTTGACCCTTACATTGATACTCTTATTGAGGAAATAAAATTTGCTAAATCTTTAATTAAAGCCAAAAAGTACACAGTAAAAAATATTTACATTGGTGGAGGTACCCCTACTTCACTATCCGCCACACAACTTGATAAAATTTTAAATGAATTGCACTTTGCAACTGCAAACGAATTTACCGTAGAGGCTGGTAGACCTGATACAATTACAAAAGATAAATTAGAAGTTCTAAATAATTATAAAGTTAACCGCATAAGCATAAATCCACAAACATTTAATGAACAAGCCCTAAAAGCAATAGGTAGAGCACATACAGCAAAGCAAGTTATAAGCGCCTATGAATTGGCTAGAAATTATCCATTCATTATAAATATGGACTTGATTGTTGGACTGCCCTACGATGAAAATCTTTTTCCGCTTTCGCTTGAAAAAGCCATTGCGTTACAACCAGAAAATATAACAGTCCATACACTATCTTTTAAGACTAAATCTCCCCTCACTCAGCAAGGCGTATTTAATGTAACCGATAATTCCGATAAAGTAGCACAAAATGTTGATTTTGCCGAACATAAACTTACAATGGCAAACTATACTCCGTACTACCTTTATAGACAAAAAAATATGGTTAGTAACCTTGAAAACATTGGGTACTGTAAACCCAATACACAATGCCATTTTAACATAAATTCTATGGAGGATTTTTCGAGCATAATAGCTTGCGGAGCTAACGCTATTTCAAAAAGGCTTTTTGCTAGCGAAAACAGAATAGAGCGTGCTGCTAATGTCAAAGATATAATATCCTACATAAATAGGATAGATGAAATGCTCGAAAGAAAGTCTGTCCTATTCAAAGATTAAAAGCCAAACCCAGTTTTGGGGCTAATACTTATAAAATAATATGCTTACAAATAAAATATAGTTGCATAATTTAT
This sequence comes from uncultured Clostridia bacterium, assembly GCA_944332315.1. GTDB lineage: Bacteria > Bacillota > Clostridia > Christensenellales > UBA1242 > CAKVOD01. The sequence continues at coordinate 46,010 of CALVJT010000038.1, read as the reverse complement.
TCCCATTTTAACTGAATAATACTTTATAAACAATATATTAATATGTATTGTTTTTTATTAAATAAATATTATGTACTCAAAAAAATTACTATTAATTTATATCGTTTATAGTTCTAGTAAAACAATATTGTACAAAATTAATTAACATTCATTGTTTATCAAAAGCTTGTCTTTACTTTCCTGCATTTATATTTTTACAAATATTATAAAATGATTTATCTCATATGTATATTTGATAATATGTAGTTATGTACAAATATTAATACCAGTATATGTACATTCCAAAATATGTGCACATATCGTTTGAAAACGATAATCTACCTAATTACCTCTATTATAATTTTATAATATTATTTTTTTACTAGCCACAATTTTGCAAAGAATTCTTATAATTCCACCAAAATTGATATGTACTACAAAAAAACAAGCAAGAGTAACTTACTTTTGCTTGTTTTCGTTATCATTTTTGTTGCTAGTTGCAGCGTCATCCTCAGTTTCTTTTGCAATGGTGGTTTCCACAATTATTTCACCATCTGTATTATCACCAGAGGTATCCTTATTGCCAAATAAATTATTTAGTTGTTTATTTAATATTATAGTTTTTATTGCCACATATAGCCCTACTATAATCATACCAGAGCCTATAACAATCATTATAATTTCCATTGCAGAATTAGAGAATACCAAAAGCAAAATTGCAAACACAATTAATAAAATCGCCTCTACAATATCCCAAATATATGATTTGTTTAGTTTTTTAAGATTTATGCATAAATTTAATTGAAATAAACCATATACTAGCAGGCATATTGCTACTATAATTCCAAATGCCATAGAAAAGAATTCGGTAGATAATAATATCAAAATACCCAGCACTATGTTTATTAAACCTTGTGCCAACGCAAAATTATTAGGTAAAGCAATATCTTTGCGCAAAAAGTAGTTTATAAGAGTATATATTCCATCTATAATTACCAATGCACCCACCACATAAGGTATTGCTGTTGCAAAAGCTTCGGCAAAAACTACACACAACACTCCTAGCACAATTGCTAGCACGCAAAATACAAACAACAATGTATTCAACTCTTTTTTTATCATAAATAACTCCTTTTAATTGCAAAATAAATTTATATGCAATTATTTAAGCACTGATACATAAACTATATAAATTGCTAATTACCCTAAACATTTATAATTTTATGCTAATTAAACAAATAGGTTGCATATGGCAAGCACGCAGTACATTTATGCTCTGTTGCCACATACTAACAAAGGCATACCTAAGTATGCCTTTAATTATTGAGCAACTGTAGTTTCAACTACATCAGCACTCTTTTTATCCTCTTTCTTTTTTCTGTTAAGAATTGATAGTTTAACAGGCTTTCCTTTTAATTTCATTCTATCGGTATAGTTTTTTAACATAACTGCCCACAGCGCTGGCGCCAAAAATATTGATGAGTACGCGCCGGCAATCAATCCAAATATAATTGGCATCAAGAATATTTGAATGCTCGAAACGCCTATTATTGCAAGCAACGCAATGGCAAGCAATGTTGTAAATGTTGTATAAAGCGAACGAATTAATGTTTGTCTTACAGATACTTGCACTACATAATTAGCCCCATTTGCAGCTACTTTTTCGTTATTCATATTTTCACGCACTCTATCAAATATAATAATCGTGTTGTTAATTGAATAACCAATTACAGTTATAATGGCGGCTACAAATGTGCTGTTAATTTCTATCCTACAAATAGCAACTAACGCAAACACAATTAAAACATCGTGCACAATCGTAACAAGTGTTGCTAAACCACTTAAAAGTTCAAATCTAATTGCTATATAAATTAGAATTAGCACTGCTGATATCAATATTGCAAGAATTGCAGAACTCAATAAGTTTGAACTTGCAGTTGCACCTATTCTTTGGCTTTCCTGCACTTGAAAACTCATATTTGTTCCATCAGGGTTAAGTGCTTGTGTAAGTGCGGTTGTTATTTCGCCAGTCACAAGTTCGCTCATTTGTTCAGCGCTATATCCATCAAGGTCTTGGAAGCGGACAGATATAGCAGCCTGTTCTCCGCTATCCTCTTTTTGCATTTGCGAAATTGTAATTCCATACTCATTAAACACATCCTCAATTTCTTGAGAGTATTCATTGTATGCGCCACTTTCGTCAAGTTGCGCACCTATTTGGACCTTAACAATCGAACCCCCTGTAAAATCTAGACCTAAGTTTAGCCCACAGGCTATCCACACTATAATACCTACTGCAAATATTGTAAGAGATACTAGAGCAAATTTCCAAGCGTGCTTAACAAAGTCAAATTTAGTGTGTTCTACTTTATCAAAAAATCTAAGCGACTTCATTTACTCCCTCCTCTCTATACAAATTATAGTGCGTTTCCTTAGTGCTGTTAAATGCAAGGCAAATGTTTATCAACCAACGCGTTACAAAAATTGCCGTAAACATAGATACCACGATACCTATAAACAGTGTTATAGCAAAACCTTTTATAGCACCAGTTCCTAGCAAATACAATACTACGCAGACCATCAATGTTGTAATGTTAGAGTCCAAAATAGCTGCCGTTGCACGCTTAAATCCACCCTTTACACTTGCAGGAATTCTTTTACCGCGCTTATATTCATCTTTAATTCTTTCAAAGATAATTATGTTTGCATCCACCGCCATACCAAGGCTAAGTATAATACCTGCTATACCTGGTAGCGTCAACTGCACGAGCGGTATTGCTTGCAAGAAAAATAGCACAAGTATTACATAGAACATCAATGCGATATCTGCCATAAGCCCAAATGTGCGGTACATAAAAGCCATAAAAATGAATATGAGTATAAGCCCCACAATTGCCGCTATTAGGCCTGTAGATATGGCATTCATACCTAGCGTTGCACTAACTACCGAGCTTTCGTACAATGATAGTTCGGCGCTAAAAGTACCACTCATAATACGCAAAGCAAATTCCTCTGCTTCGGTACGCGTATCCATATTACCACTAATAAATGTCGAACCATCTGTGATATGTTCTTGCACAGTCAGCGTAGTAAATAGTTCAGTACCTAGATAAACATACACGCTACCATTAGACGCAGATAATTCCTCGGTCAAATCAGAAAATTTCTGTCTACCTTCCGATGTAAAGTCTAATACAACACCATGCTCACCATCTTGAATATCGTATTCCACATTGCTAATATCCGATGCAGTAATTACAGATTCGGCATTAGGGTCCTCGGTAGTCTTAAACGAAAGCATTGCAGGGTTACCTATAAGGTCAAAGACCTCTTGAGGGTCCTCCACATCAGGCACTTCTACACGAATTCTGTTGCCCTGTTGGGTTGTGATAGTTGCCTCGGTATAACCGCGTTCGGCAAGTATGCTTTCTAGCCTATTTTTTGTGGACTCAATGGCTGTTTCTAGATCTATTCCAGAATTTTCATCTGCAAGCCTAGCATCGTACACAGCGGTAACACCGCCACTGACATCAAGTCCCAATTTAATTGAATTTATAAAACCGTTGTAAGTAGAGGTCGTGAACGGTATATCTATCTTGCAAAAAGCAAGCAGTATGCCGACTATAAGTAGTAGTACCACAAACACAATACTTTTAATCGCGCGTTTCTTTGTCATTTATGTTCTCCCTTCGAGAAAATGCTTATAAAAGTATAATAGATTTTGTTAAATAAGTCAATCATTTAAGCGCATAAATTGCATAGTTATGCAATTTTATACATATTTTTATACAAAATTAACTAATGGCTAAACTTGTCAAATTTAATTATTGACAATAAAATATAAAAATAGTCCACTTAAATTCGGAACTTATCAATATCTAGCTCTTTAACTCCATCATCTATATCGTAAACCATCTCGTCCTCCTCTTTAATGTCACCTATTTTAGAGGTGGCTTGCTTGATATAGTTTATCTCAGCTTCTGCTAAAACCTCACCTTGCGAATTAAAAATTTTGCCTATTCCGCCAAAAAACATTTTAGTATTTTTTGTAAGTTTGCCTACTCCATAGATTAATTCATCATAAGGTACTGGCTTCCTAAACTTTATATTTATTGTGGTTGTTACGCCATAAACACTAGGCTCAACAATCCAAAGAGCTCGGCCGATAAGTTCATCTAACATAGCGGTTATTAGCCCACCATGCACCCTTTGCGGGTAGCTTTGATGCTTCCATTGATACTTAAAAATTGTAGCAATTGTACCGTTTTCCATCTCATAAAATGGGGCTTTTGTAGATACATCATTATCTAGCCCACAAATAATACAATTTTTGCTATTGCGCTGTCTTTTTAATACTTTCATAATTTCACCTATAGACTCATTCATTATACTACAAATTGGAAAATTTTGCAATTAAATATAAGCCCACTCAATATACTATTTTTTATAAAAATTAATTGGCAAATTTTTAATAAAATAATTTAACAAATGCAAACATGTGCATATAACTTGTTTACAAATCTTTCAAAAAGTAGTACAATAATGTAGTATTTACAAAGGAGAAAATTGATGAAAAAATTTTTTAAGGAATTTAAGGCCTTTATTTCTCGCGGAAATATTCTTGATATGGCTGTCGGTGTCATTATTGGTGCAGCATTCGGCAAAATTGTTACAAGCCTTGTAAACGATATCTTAATGCCCTTAATCACTTGGGCTTTCGGCGCAGAAAGTTTAGCAGATTTATCTGTGCCATTAAGAACGGATGCCGAAGGAGTAGTTACCCTTTCGTGGAATTACGGGAACTTTATACAATCTATAATAGACTTTTTGATTGTAGCATTTTGTATTTTTATTGTAATAAAAATTGTAATGAAATCTCAACAAGCATTTAAGAATTTGAATCAAGAAATTAAGTTTACAAGACCTAATAAAGAGCAGAAAAAACTGCTTCAAGAACGCGGTATTGACCTTAAAGATAAAAAAGCAGTCCACGCTGCTATGAAAGCACTTGCCGATGAGGAAAAGAAAAAAACTGAACAAGCTGTTGTTAAAAAGGAAACGCAAGAGGATATCTTAAATGACATACGCACGCTTCTTAAAAAAATGTCAGATAGTTCTGATTCGCAAGATAATACTCAATCAGATAATTCAAAAAAATAAAATTTGCAATAGTTTAATTAATAATTCTGTGCAAAATGTTAGAAGTTACTTTTGTAAATAGCAAGTAAAACCTAATTAATTGCATCAACATCCCAAAATCGATTTTAGAATTTTATTAATTATACACCGTGAATTTAAGTTTTACAAAAACAAGCCTATGATTTTTCCCATAGGCTTATTTATAGGTATAATTTGAATATAAATAATTTTTTTATTTTACAAAAATGTGCGTATTAGGCACTTTATTTGCCAATATGTCATTAATTCTATATTTACTGCTAGCAATAATGACATCTATCCCGTTTTGCACAGCAAATTTTGCGTACTCAAGTTTGGCAAACGCCCCATTTGCTCCTTGCCTACTTGCACCTTCGCAATGTGATTGTAAATCCGTTATTTTTGCAATAAGCTCATCTCTATTTTTGGATGAAAGTTCCTTTACCAATGTGCTAGGGTCATCTTTATTTATAAATATGCCCTCTAACATAGTTAATAGGAGCAACTTTTTAGCGTGTGTAAGCACAGCTATGCGCGTGGCAGTTTCATCGTTATCAATACACTCTACCACATCTTGATTTTTTTCTCGCAATAAGTTAATTTCCATTTTTCGACATTCCTCGCTTGAAATGCAGTCGTTATAATTTACTATAGGAACCGCATTTTGCTGTGCACACCTTTCAAGTAACCCCAACAAATGTTGGCGCTTATCAACATCATTAAAGTGCTGATGCTCCACTAACACTTGCCTTAGCGAGTATTTAGGATTCATAAATTCGCGATAGAGATTCATAAGTATTGTTTGCCCCTGCGAGGCATAATCTGATTTATAAAAACTATCGTTTTCTGGTAATGCATGTCCATTGCGTTTTATATAATCTAGTTTACCAACCACCGCAGCGCCACTAGTAACAAGTATGGTGTGCTCGTTTAAGTCTTTAGATAATTGAGATATTACATTATAATCTACCCCATCACCCCTATCGTTTACTAAAGCCATCGACCCCACTTTAATTACAATCAAGCCGTCTGTCATTGAGTCCCCCTTTAATATGTAATTTCAACGCCATTTTCTTTTTTAGAATTCGACTTGCGACTATTCAAGATATCATCGCAAAAGTTAACAATATTTACAATATTTTCCACATTTTGATTGTAAACAATTTCGAATTCGTGATAATCATCAAACAGGCATCGCATATAATTTAGATAAACATTTGTATTCAATGTTTTGGAAACTGGCACCATATTGGGATGTGCAAATTTTATATAGTTGCAATCATCAAAAACGAATAAATCACCATTTTTAATTTCAGCCACAACATACTCGTTGCCTTCATTGTTCACAAATTTGTAATCAGCTAAACCATCGTTTAGTATAGAAGGTATATTTTTATTATAATAAGGTACATTGCGTGCCTCAGTTAACAACATTGTTTTAATCATTTCTTTTATTTGATCCGTTGTAAGTTTACTTAGATACATAAATCACCCTTTTTACATTATATTTGTTCTTTAGTTTTTTTGTTAATTTATATCTAAATGCTTTATTATTATACTATATTTTTATGTTGAATTGCAAATAAATTAGACCTAAAAATTTCTTTGTAAATTAATACTTCACATCCAGAATTTAATACATTTTTGGCGAAATAACAAATTATTATAGTAATGTTACCATAATGCATTCAAAATTTATTGATTATTTATCAATATTTTGATATACTTATTTTTATTGAGGAGAAAAAATGGATAAAAAAATATTATTGACAGGTGATCGCCCTACAGGAAACCTACACATAGGGCACTACATAGGCTCATTGCATCAAAGAGTGCAAATGCAAAATAGTGGCAATTATGAACCATATATTTTAATTGCAGATGTGCAAGCCTTGACAGATAATGCCGATAACCCAGAAAAAATTAGAGCAAGCATTATAGAAGTTTGTTTAGACTACTTGGGCGTAGGTATAGACCCACAAATTTCAACAATAGGCGTACAATCACACATCTACCCTTTAACAGAGTTGACCACATACTATTTGAATCTTGTAACACTTGCTAGATTACAGCGCAACCCTACAGTTAAAGCCGAAATGAAACAAAAAAAATATGGAGCAAATGTCCCTGTAGGATTTTTAACATACCCAATAAGCCAAGCAGCAGATATTACGGCTTTTAATGCTGATGTTGTACCTGTTGGTGAGGACCAACTGCCTGTTATTGAACAAACTTGCGAAATTGTAAATGCCTTTAATCGTATTTACGGGCAAACTTTGACTATGCCCAAAGCCATTTTGGAAACAAACAAGGCTTGCCACAGGCTGGTTGGCATAGATGGCAATGCCAAAATGAGCAAATCATTAGGCAACACTATTAATCTAAAAGACGATGCGGATACAATTAAGCAAAAAGTTATGAATATGTACACAGACCCTAACCACATACATATTGAGGACCCTGGACAAGTTGAAGGCAATACTGTGTTTGCATACTTAGATGCATTTGCAACAGATGACCAAATTAGCCAACTTAGCGAATATAGTTCATTAAACGAAATGAAGGAGCATTATAAACACGGTGGCCTAGGCGATGTAAAAATAAAAAAGATTTTGAACGAAATATTGCAACAACTGCTAAAGCCAATTAGAGAAAAACGACAAGTTTTTGAAAAGGATCGCGCTCATGTTATGCAAATATTAAAGCAAGGTAGCGAAAAAATGCTAGAAGTTGCTAGTAAGACTTTAGATAGAGTTAAAACAAGCATGGGCATAAACTATTTTACAGATAAAACCTTTACTGATAAATATTCCACTAACTAATACTTCACAACTAATTTAGCTAAAAAATAACTAATAAGAAATCAAAAACTAAATATATATTCAACTAATTAATATACAAAATAATTAAAATATATTTTAATAGATACAATTTTATAGATTATTATTTAATCATGCAATTTAATAAGTAAACACAAAAATTCGAACTTAATTAGTTCGAATTTTTATAAATTGCTATAAATTTTTTTATTAAATAAATTTAATTTATATGTAAATTAATTAAAATAATCTTTTTGCTTTACAAAGGATAAATTAAGCAAAACACATATGTAAAATAAATCATTTGTTTATGCCATCATATGCTTAAAATAAAATATGTTTATTAATGCACCTATTTTAGTTAATATAAATTATCCCAGCAAATAAAACGGGCATAAATTATAACATTTTGATTAAAAAGCCAACAATATTGTATTTATAACAAAGATAAAAAGGCTGAATCAATCAACAAAGATTCTACAATCCTGGAAATTTGTTAAATATTGAACAGAAAGAGCTTAGCGAAAGTTTAAATCCATAACTTACTATACCCCATTAATAATAAAGAACCTTATTTTACAAAACATATTTTAAGTAAACTAGGTTCTTTAATTATATATTCTCCAATAGTTGCTGAATAAATAGCATTTTATTTTTTTTGATATTCAAGGGTTTTACAAAAATTGCTTAATTTTTATTACCTTCAGCTAAGCTGGGTATTCTTAGACAAAATAGAATAAATATTATTGGGCAATTAATACAGCTTATAGTTTAGAATGGTAAATCCCCACAATTTGCAAAAACACAAAAAAAAACACCCTGATGGGTGTTTTCTCATCTTAACGTTTCAGCCTACAAATGTTTTAGAAAATCGGCTCGCGATAGTTTTAACAAAACATTAAAACTCCAATTGTTACCAATATTCGCTGACATTATAGACTTAAACAGATGATACAATTAAATACAAAATTGAACTTTCATATCTAACTGCAGGTCTAGGTTAAATTGCCTATCAATGCTTATGGCATCAAATAATGGAATAAATTTGATGCTAATAATGTACTAAGCTATACATCACTGAAATTTACATCTACAGTTCGATGTATTCAATTTTGAAATCTCGAATAAAGATTTGATATTTTATACCCTTATCTTGGGTAACCAATTTTAATTCTTGGTTATGAATACAATTTTTTAATTCTTTTGCTTGAATACTCATTTTTACTTTTTGAGCTTAAAGACATTTTTAGTTCTTTGCATGAACACAAACACAATCTGTTTGCGGGATGCCAAATTTATATTCTTATGGCGAGAATACTTAAATTTTAATTCTAAAGTGCGAATACACTTTTTTATCTCTTGTGCATGAGCGTGCTTTTTATACTCTTACACATGAGTACAAATTTTTAATTCTTTTGCTTGAATATGAGTTTGACCTCTCTCATATGAGTGCAAATTTGCTCTTATGCATGAGGCTTATTTTCTACTCTTTGCTTGAGCTTTAGATTTTTAGTTCTCCTAAATGAACGACACATTTTAGTTCTATATCGCGAACTCTACTTTTTAGTTCTTAAGACTGAACATAGATACAATCTATCTACAAGATGCCCTTTTTAGTTCTAGACTCGAACGCAAATTTTTAATTCTTTTGCTTGAATGCACATTTATAATTCTTGTACATGAATACAAATTTTTAGTTCTTATGCATGAACACACTTTTTTTATTCTTGTGTATGAATACCGTCTTTGATAATTCTACGGCACGAACACTATCTTTTAATTCTTTAGTGAGAATACACATTATACTCTATGTATGAGTACCGCTTATAATTGTCGGCAACAATACCAATTTAATTTCTTAGGCATGAAAACTAATTTTATGCTTTAAGTTCAGCACTCATTTATACTTTGAGTAAGTGGTAGATTAATCCAACTACCGAGAGATTTTATACTCTTTTCTAGAGTTTGCCTAAACACAAGGCTGGTGCCTTATTTAAGTTATAAGGAACTACAAATTTTTACCTCTTATGCTTGAGTGCTGAATTAGTCTACAGCAAGACACCTTGTTTGAAGCCTTAGGTTAACTGCGTTATTTTAGAGTCTATGCTTGACTACTTAAATTAAAGCCTTAAGTCGACTGCCCTTTACAGTGCAGGCAAACTATTCTAATAAAGTTTAGAACACACTATCCATCTTATAGTCTGGACGAGACTGCCCACTTTAAGTACGAGGCGCGACTGCCTAAGTTTAGTCTAGGCAACTACTAAAGTCTCCCCTTTAGTTGAGGACAAATTTGAAATCTTTGTCAAGATTGTGTCACGACAAGGTGACCAACAGATTTAGGTGTATACTAACCTAAAACACTAAATAATAGAAAACTTTGCAGGGTTAAGTCTATTATTAAATTATTTTAAGATTTTAGCAACAACACCAGAACCTACTGTGCTACCGCCTTCACGGATAGCGAAACGCAATCCTTCCTCGATAGCGATTGGTGTTATCAAGCGAACGGTCATTGAGACATTATCGCCTGGCATTACCATTTCAACGCCTGCAGGCAATTCAATTGTACCTGTAACGTCGGTTGTTCTGAAGTAGAATTGTGGACGATAGCCATTAAAGAATGGTGTATGGCGTCCGCCTTCCTCTTTCTTCAAGATATAAACTTCTGCAGTAAACTCTGTATGAGGTGTAATTGACTTAGGTGCTGCGATTACTTGACCTCTTTCGATATCTTTCTTCTCAATACCTCTAAGCAACAAACCAACATTGTCACCTGCTTCAGCTTCATCCATCATCTTGTGGAACATTTCAATTCCTGTGATGGTGGTTGTTCTAGGTTCACGGATGCCGACGATTTCAACTACATCGCCCATCTTAACTTTACCTCTTTCTACTCTACCAGTTGCAACTGTACCACGACCAGTGATCGTAAATACATCTTCAACAGGAAGCAAGAAAGGTTTGTCTGTAGCACGAACTGGGTCTGGTACATAAGTATCCAAAGCGTCCATAAGTTCGTTGATGCATTGAATATCTGGAGAATTCAAATCTCCTGCATCTGCTGCTTGAAGAGCCTTCAAAGCTGAACCTTTGATAATTGGAGTAGAATCTCCAGGGAAACCATACTTCGTAAGAAGGTCTCTGATTTCCATTTCGACTAAGTCAATCAACTCTGGGTCATCAACTTGGTCTGTTTTGTTCATGAATACCACAATGTAAGGCACACCAACTTGTCTAGCAAGAAGGATGTGTTCCATTGTTTGTGGCATTGGACCATCAGATGCTGCAACGACGAGGATAGCTGCGTCCATTTGTGCAGCACCGGTGATCATGTTTTTGACATAGTCCTTGTGTCCCGGGCAGTCGACGTGAGCATAGTGGCGAGTAGCCGTTGAGTATTCTTGGTGAGATGTATTAATAGTAATACCTCTCGCTCTTTCCTCTGGCGCAGCATCAATTTGGTCATAGTTTCTAGCCTCAGCAAGGCCTTTAAGAGCCTGAACCTTAGTGATAGCTGCAGTCAAAGTAGTTTTACCATGGTCAACGTGACCGATAGTACCAACATTCAAGTTTACTTTGTCTTTGACAAATTTTTGTTTTTCTGCCATTTTGTTCTCCTTTATAAAGTTTGATAGCGCTATTTACTTAACTGGTACAACATTCCTACCATTTTAAGCCTTTTTTGAGTGTCGCGATCACCTTCAATCAGCCAAAAACTGCTAAAATGCATAAAATATGCTCCTATTTAGCCTCAAACTCGCGAATTTGAGCCCGCCTAATCGCTCTTTTTGCACTTAGCCAGCAAAAATGGCACCAATTAAATGGTGTAATGGATGCTATCCCAGTATTAAGTATAGCTAAATTTTGATTTAATGTCAAATGTTTTATGCAATAATTTCTCTATTTTTTATAATTATTAAATAATTTTTGAAAAACAGAGAAAAGTTGCTTTGCTTTAGCGCCATTTGACAATCACCAAAGCAAATTATATTATATTTTAGTTAGCCTTTGCTATTTTAGTTAGCCTTTGCGCGTTCGCCGATAATCTTTTCGGCAACAGATTTAGGCACTTCGGCATAGTGATCGAGTGTCATTTGGAAAGTGCCACGACCTTGTGTTAATGAGCGCAAATCTGTAGCATAACCAAACATTTCTGCAAGAGGAATTTCGGCGTTAATGATTTGTTGCCCATCACGGCTTTCCATTTCCTTAAGGTTTCCGCGACGACGGTTGATATCGCCCATAACATCGCCAAGGTACTCCTCTGGAACTTGAACATCAGTTTTCATGATAGGTTCTAGTATAACTGGATTACCTGTTCTTGCGCCCTCCTTAAATGCCATAGACCCTGCAATCTTAAATGCCATTTCGGATGAATCGACATCGTGGTAGGAACCATCTACAACGGTTACCTTAAAATCTACAGTTTCGAAGCCTGCAAGCACGCCATTCATACGCGCCTCGTTAATACCATCCTCGATAGCTGGAATGTATTCTTTAGGAATAGAACCACCTACAGTTTTATCCTCGAACATGAAACCTGAACCTGCTTCTAGTGGCTCCATCTTTATAATACAGTGTCCATATTGACCCTTACCACCAGATTGACGGATGTACTTACCTTCAACCTCGACAGGTTTTTTGATAGTTTCGCGGTAGGCAACTTGTGGCTTACCTATGTTCGCTTCCACCTTAAATTCGCGTAGCAATCTATCACGATAGATATCTAGTTGCAATTCACCGATACCTGCCATAATTGTTTGTCCACTTTCGGGGTCTGTATAGGTCTTAAATGTAGGGTCCTCTTTAGCAAAGCGCAACAAAGCTGCAACCATTTTTTCCTGACCCTGCTTTGTTTTAGGTTCAATTGCAATTTGAATTACAGGCTCAACAAAGTGCATAGGCTCTAGCACAACAGGGTGCGCTTGATCGCAAAGGGTATCACCAGTAGTTGTATCTTTAAGCCCAACAATAGCAGCGATATCCCCGGCCCTAACTTCTTCAATTTCCTTTCTTTCGTTTGCGTGCATTTGTACAAGACGACCAACGCGCTCTTTTTTATCTTTACTAGAGTTATACACGTAGGAACCGCTTGATAGCACCCCACTATAAACTCTAATGTATGTCAAAGAGCCATAAGGATCATCTGCAATCTTAAATGCAAGTGCACTAAAAGGCTCATCATCACTTGTGTGACGAACTTCCTGACCATCCACACTGTGAACTGGTGGTATATCGAGTGGAGAAGGCATATAATCTACAACTGCGTCAATTAATTTTCGAACACCTTTGTTTTTATATGATGACCCGCACAAAACAAGGTTCATCTTATTTTCAATAACGCCTTTACGCAAAGCTCTTTTAAGTAGGTCTTCACTAATTTCCTCGCCACTCAAGTATTTTTCAAATAGTTCGTCATCGCATTCAGCAGCGGCTTCAATCATTTTTTCACGATATTCTTTTGCTTGGTCAAGCATATCTGCTGGAATTTCCTTAACGATAGGCTCTTTAGTAGCATCCTGCTCATCGTAGTAGGTAGCATCCATTTTTACAAGGTCTACAATACCTACAAAAGTATCTGCTGCACCTATTGGCAACTGAATAGCAATAGGATTTGATTTTGGCAATCTCTTTTTCATCATTTCGATAACGCGGAAAAAGTTTGCATCGTTAGTATCCATTTTGTTTACGTACGCTATTCTAGGTACATTACACTCGTTTGCTTGTTTCCAAACATTTTCTGATTGAGGTTGTACACCACCGCGCGCACAGAACACTGCAATGGCACCATCAAGCACTTTAAGCGAACGCGATACTTCAATAGTAAAATCTACGTGCCCTGGCGTGTCGATGATATTTATTCTTTTGCCTTTCCACTGAGTTGTGGTAGCGGCACTTGTTATTGTGATACCGCGTTCTTGTTCCTGAACCATCCAGTCCATAGTAGCTGCGCCTTCGTGCACTTCACCAATCTTATGAGTTTTACCAGTAAAGTACAAAATACGCTCGGTAGTAGTAGTTTTACCAGCGTCTATGTGCGCCATAATACCAATATTGCGAATATCAGCAAGAGCATATTCTCTAGCCATAATAATCTCCTTATATAATAAATTTATAAAATAAAATATTAAAAAACTACATTACACCTAAAATATATAAAAATCAATTTGTATAACATAGTTTTTTTATTTTTACCAACGCATATGTGCGAATGCTTTGTTTGCTTCTGCTTGTCTGTGCATTTCCTCTTTACGCTTAATACTAGCGCCGGTGTTATTATATGCATCGACAATTTCGGCAGCCAATCTTTCGATCATTGTGCGTTCACTGCGTCTTCTTGAAAAGTTTACAAGCCAGCGTATAGCAAGTGTTTGGCGTCTATCTTTAGTAACCTCAACAGGTACTTGGAAGTTTGCGCCACCGCCAATGCGCCTAGCCTTAGTTTCCACTACAGGAGACACATTTTCAAGAGCTTGATTAAATGCATCCATTTGTGGTACGCCTAATTTTGAACTAGCAATGTCGAAAGCATTGTATACTATATTTTGTGCTATACCCTTTTTGCCATCTAGCATAACTTGGTTGATAAGTTTTGTTACAACCTTTGAATTATACTTTGGATCTGGAAGCACATCTTTTTTAGGTACTCCGCTTCTTCTAGCCATTTTTAATCTCCTTTTTAATCTAAATTAACTATTTATTTTCTTTTTTAGAGCCATACTTTGAACGTGATTGATTACGTTTTGCAACACCAGCGGTATCTAGTGTGCCACGGATGATGTGATAACGAACACCAATCAAGTCTTTAACTCTGCCACCGCGTACCAAAACCACGCTGTGCTCTTGTAGGTTATGCCCAATGCCCGGAATGTATACTGTTGCTTCGGACTTATTGCTGAGTCTTACTTTAGCAACTTTACGCATAGCGGAATTTGGTTTCTTTGGCGTAATTGTTTTGACTTCAACGCAAATACCACGCTTTTGAGGACATTTATCTAGTAGCGGGGATTTTGATTTGTTTTCTATCTTTTTGCGTCCCTTTCTTACCAATTGATTAATGGTAGGCATTTTCTACGACCTCCTATCCTTATTAAAATTTTAGCAATATTAGGATATTATCCTTGATGTTGCTTTAGCCCTAAACAGCGCATAGCAATTTAGCCAAAAAGGCTTACTACGAAACTGTTTGACATCTTACATATTTTTTTATAGCCCCCAATAGGTCGACTTCCCGCAAGGCTAAATATGAAAAATAGGTTGCAAACGCTAAAAAATAAACGCGCCTATAACCCTTGATGTCATAGACTGCGGTTATTTTACCATAATAACATTGTTTTGTCAAGTAAAAATCTTACATATTTTAAGCAAAATGCTACATTTGTTACAAAAAAATATGTGGCAAACTAGCCACATACTTTTATTGATAAACACTATTATTTACTATTGTTGTCGTTCCAAATCTATCAACTGTTCCGTTTGTAAAACCATCAATTGCTTTGTGGAGATTTAGGGAACTGCCTAGACTATTTATATATACAAACACGGTTGTATCATTGAATACCGATTGTGCCATACCTGCTATACCACCTACATAGGTATCGGCAGAATTTGTATTTACATTGATATTTATGTGTGTATATGTTATGTTATTGCGGAAGCGAGCAATATTTTCCTCTTGCGAATATCCAACAAAACCACCTATAAATACTTTATCATTGATATTTGTAGAAGTAGTTGTATAATCGGCAAGAATATTAAATGTGTTTACTGTATCCGTACCAGAGAAATTGGTATCACGCACAGCACAATTATAGATTGTAGAATTGCCTGCACGCTTATATCCAACAAAGCCACCTATGTTGCGATACGCACTTGTATGGATATTGCCACCAGTACTTGTAGCACGAATAGTGATATTTTCGACCGAACAATTTACATTGTTTTCGGTTACAGTTGTTCCACCTATAGAGCCACCACTCATCAGCCCTACAAATCCACCTAGATTTGTGTAGAGAGACATTGTTTTAGTGTTGCCTAATCTAAAATCTACATTTACAATATTTGTATTTGTAATAGCTCCACTATTAACTCCAACTACTCCACCGATAGACAATACTTCCCCAGTAGCACCGGAACTTACCGCGCAATTTTCGTATGTTATTACGACATTACTGATATTTACAGACGATATATTGCCATTATTTGTGCCTACAATAGAACCTACGCCTGTCATACTTGAAAAATTATCTGCAATTTTAACTGTAACACCCTCAAAGTTGACATTTTGTAGCGAACTTGCACTGTTCCTGCCACTACTTGCGGTTATAGTATTAATAAAACCAAAATTATCGTTATTTACTAAAACATACGCATTATAAATAGTTCTATAAGAGCCGTCAAGTATGCCGTTTAGTGTATCAATATTCATTGGTACATCGGTTTCGTTAGAAGCAGGTGTATAGCAATAAATATCCTTGTTAAGAGCAAAGTAAGGTTTATAACTATTGCTTATTCCTTCGCTATTAAGATAGTTTATAAGTTCAAATCCACTTTGATTTGTTATTAGATATGGGGATGCACTTGTATAGCCATCGCCTTGGCTAGCAATTTGAACTACATCGTTGTTGGCATATTCCAAATATGGATATCCATAGTTTAGCAATGTTGCCCGACTGTTATTTTGCATTGCGGAAGCGTAATCATCGGAGAACGCATTCCAAACATTAGGGTCAAAGCCACCTAAACCGCTTTCTAGAATTTCTGCTAGTGTTATATCAGTTACCGTTTGCCCCGTTGGCACTGTTTTAGAACGCACGAGCGTACCAAGATAATCGTTATACACATTGCGGATTGTTACATTATCTAATATAGTTTGGCTTGTGTTATTTACATTATCGCCACCATAAATTGCACCATATGCTACTCTATCATTGTCGTTCAAGTGATTGATGCGACCATACGCATAGCATTCACTCAAATTACCCTCTAACAAATTGCCCACTATTCCGCCAAGATAACTAGCGTTTGTACCAGTATTTTGGCTTAGCGTTAGCGTGGCACTTGCAAAAGTGTTTGAAATTTGCGCAAATAATTGACCATCGATATTGTCCATTGTTCCTGCTATGCCACCTACATTTATAAGGCTTGCAATGGCGTTATCCGATTGAGTTATTGCAACATTGCTTGAACTAAAGCCTATGTAGCCATAGTTTGCCCCTACTATACCGCCAATGTTGGTTATATTATCAGTAGTGCCTGCAACATCTGGGCTATTAAATGTTATATCTCCATTTGTAGAAACATAACTAATAGTTCCATTATTTATGTTTGCTAATCCGCCGTAATTGCCTGCACTTGTTAAACTATAAGATACATCTTGCAAGTTCACATTATTTACTAATGCGGTGGTGCTCAGGGTATTAAATAATGGGGTATTTTGTCCTATTATAACGAAACCTGAGCCATCAAATACACCAGCAAATGCATCTCGGGTACTTACTTGTGTATCAAGCGTAATTGTACCTGTTAATACATAGTACTGATTGAGGCTTGTGCCTGTATTTGCTGTAAATTCGCTTAACTGGGTAGCATTAGAAATCAAGTTTGGCCTATATACTGAACCCTGTGCATTACTGTTGCCCATACTTGTACTTGCCCAACTTAATATTGGCAGTGTATTGCCATTTTCGAAAGTCCATACTGTGTTGCTGAAGCCAGTAAATGTACTAGAATTGAGTATAGAATAGTAAGAAATTGCCCTTGCTGTAGCATCGTGCATACTAGCCGTGATTTGCGTAGATTCAGGTGAGTTAGTTTGCGCAAAGCCCAAAACATAGTATGCAGATGTGTATGTTGTGGATAGCGATGTACTACCGATAAATCCATGACTGTTTATACTATTGGTCAAACTATCTCCGTAAACTCTAACTATAGTAGCAGAATAGCTATTAGTTATTTGAGGAGCGATGTTTGCTTGTTCTAGCCTACCAATAAAGCCACCTATGCTTACGCCTATTGTGCTTGTAGTTGGCGCCTGATTTGTATCGGTTATACTTTCAATAACGCCCACACTATAGCTGTTATTTACGCTCAATCTGCTTGCATAACCTATAAGCCCGCCCACATACTCAATAGTTGAACGCGTGTACGATTGCCCTTGAGCATTTGTAAATGTAGGTCCTATAACTATGATATCACCATCATTATACGATTGACTTATTGCAATAGTTGACTGATTGTTTATTGTTGATGATAGTGAAGCCCTACCAAGCACGCCACCTATGTTTGCTGTATAAAGACCTTTTGAATTTATATCGGCTGAGTTGCGTGCTCTATTTATTTGTATACTGTTGGATGCATTAAGCTCTACATACCCAACAACACCACCAACATACCCTGTAGTTGCAGTCATTTGGTCTATCTCTATATTAATATCGCCATAATTACTGCCAGAAATTTGAGCAATTCCACTTGCTCTACCAATTAGTCCACCAATTTGTATTTCGCTAACAGTATTATCGGTTATAGAATTTGCATTGGTAATTAATAAATCTGCTGTGTTTATTACATTACTAAAATCTGTGCTCATTACAATGCCTGCAAGTCCGCCCGCAACTACATTTTTTACATATGTAGAATTCATTACTAAATTTATACTGCTCAAATTATTTTGCGAATCGCTTACTACAGAGGATGATATGTGCCCTACCAAACCACCTACACGCACGTTGGTTGTTACAGATGCCCTAGATGTTCTACTGTTTACAATTAATGGATATGTTGCAGAATCCTCTGGAACTGTATTGCCAAGCTGTTCGCGAACCATAGATTCCTCAACATAGTTTGATGCAATACGCGCTGGGTTTGCATAGCCTACAATACCACCCACATAGCCATTTGATGTGCTTACCATAAACGGCTGATAAACTCTACCATTAGAATAGCTATCATACTTAACAACAAATCTTGAATTTGCAATAGATGAACCTATTGAATATCCTACTATACCACCAACATAAGTTGTTATATATGTTTGCGCTGTACTGCTTGTTTGTGCAGTTACTTGTATTGGAACAGAACAATTTACATTAGATACTGTACTGTTCCTATCATACCCTATAACTCCGCCTATATAGTTGTTTACTGTAGCACCATCACCACTATAATCTCTATTATAGGTTATATTGATACCCATTGTTGAGTACGCATCAACTGCCGAATTAGTTATAGTTAGGTTCGAAAATGAACTACTTTCGGAATGATTTGCCACAATACCATAGTAAAAATTATCATTTGTACCCATATCAGCAGTGATGTTTCCATCAAATGTAGTTATTATATTAAATGTAAGGTTTGATACGGTTGCATTGCTTGCGTAGTTAATAAATGGATTCATTAAATTGATTATTGGATATCGTGTAGACCCATCCTCTAGCGTAATCCTTTCACCCTGGAATGTTCCGCTAAACGGTATTGCTTGACTTCCAAGACTAGTCCAATTATCTGCCAAATGGCCTGGATTATTAGCACCTCCATTTGCAGGACTATAAAGGTTTATATCGCAACGAATTATAAAGGTTGCGTTAGGATTTTCGGCTAAATACAACAATAAGTTTTCACGAGTATCCTCGGTTATTATGATTTCCGTTGCCTGCGTTGTTATGTTTAGCATTGGGAATACTGTTGCATCTTTTGTCCAATCTTCGGTGCTATATTGTTCGAATATTGTAGTTCTATTTCTGAACAAAGTATTATAACTTGCTGTAGCAAAATCACCGGTTTTGGTGTCAAAGTAGCCATATTCTAGGTTATCGCCATCTATGGTTGATACAAAGTTGTTTAAGTTGCTTAGTCTTAAATTGTACTCCTCTTCATCGATTTCCAACCTATTAAATTGAGCCGAACCAAAGAACTGCAAATCTACATAAGATGTACCAGATGTGTTCAAAGGCATTCTGTAATTTGCGTAGTTGCTCATGCTTGAGCCGATGTATGTAAATAATTGCGATATATCAGCTACATTTGCAAATCCTGCGAGTGCGCCCGCTACTGCTGTGCCCCTATTTACTACTTGCGCTGTTGCAAGTGTGTAGTTGTTTGCTAGCACAATATTGCGGAATTGGTCGATAACTTCGGTAGCGGTTTCAGTGCCATCATCGTTTATAGGCACAATATATTCATCCATATAACCAAACATTCCACCAAATGCCACGCTTGATTGTACATTGCCTGTTGTGTAGATGGTATCATATGATCCCCCCTGCGAATAGCCAACTACTCCCCCTGCATAGCTTGCGTTTGTATTTACTACATTGATTCTGGAATACGAATCTACAATGCTACCACCAATATTGGAGCCAACAAGCCCACCTATATAGTTGCTTGAACCTATAAATAGATTTGTTTTACCCCCGCTGACGCCTTCGGCTAATTCATCGACAAGCGTAAGGTTATCTCCCTCGTAGCTGATGCGCGCTTTATCTACTCTATTGTAGTTTACGCCTACTATACCGCCGACAACATCATCACCAGATAGTTCTTGATTGTTGTTAGTATCCGTGCTAATGTTTACAGTAAAGTTTAGGTCGTAGAGGTTGCCATAGTTAACACCTACTACACCGCCCGTGCGCTCTGCACCTATTGATACGGCGCCTTGCACTTGCAAAGTTCTTACGCGCTGAGCATCGCCATCAACCATTATATCGGCACCAATGATGCCTCCTGCGTATGAAGTGCCATTATAGATTAATTCTATATTATTCTTTACGGTAGTGTATATTAAATCGTCAACCTGCCCATCATTTCCTACTCCAACAATAAAACTTACATCTGTGTATGCTTGCGAAGTAGAGCCCCTACGATAAGTAGCGCGTACTCCAATATTGCTGGAAACAGATTGTATTTCGCTATCACCTACAACAACGCCTACCAATCCACCAACTATGTTTTTACCTTGCACAAAGTTGCCTTCGGATTCAACACTGATACCCAGTATTACTGAGTCAACTGCAGAGCCTGCCAAAGAGCCAACCACAGGTATTTCGGTTGCCGAAACAGAGTTAAATTGCAATCTTAAATTCTTTACAACTGCGCCTTCTAAGCGCTCAAATAACCCAAACTCTAGCTGGTTGGAATCTGCGCCCTCTTCGCCTGATATTGTAAGGTTATATAGTAGCATATTGTTGCCTTCTAAAATTGCACTAAATGTAACTCTACTAGAATACAAACTTGTGGCAGTTTCGGACGTTTGTGCAAAATTCAAATCGTTTACAACGCGCATATACTTTGTTGTAGCCATTGTACTTTCTGCAGTTTCTTGAATATTGACGATATTAGAACCAAACCTATTTATTTGTTTGCCATTTTGAGTTTCGGCTTGAGATTCGTTAATAAGATAGTTATTGAACTTGACAGCAGTGTTTATGATATAAGGGTTAATCTCTGATCCGTACTCATACCCTATAACATAGGTGTATACAAGAGGGTCACTTAGAGATTCCTCCTGACTTGTAGCATCAAGATTGCTTGCAAGCTCGCGTTGAGAAATTGCTATTTGATTAGCTGTGTTTAGCTGAGGCAATGTATTGCCATCCTCCAGCGACCATATTCCATACGGCTTTAATTTAGAATTTTCGACAAAAGCAAACCCTACATACTCGCTCATTTGAGATTGAGCATCCCTATTTATTGCAATTGCTGGCTCATCGGCAAATACAACGGTAGTTGCATCCTTGATGTAGTAGGAATAGGATATTTCGCCTTCATTTTGTATTTCATTAAAGTTGTTAACGCCAGTAAATGGTCGGAAGGAAGCATTGTCATCTACCTCGCCATCTGCAACCAACACAGAACTTGATGTGTAGCTATATTCAATAGTTGCATCCTCGCTATTAACACCCACAAATCCAGCAGAATTGCTAGGGCTACGGATTACAAACGAGGAATAGCTGTTGTTAACTTGCCCATCGTTTTGTTGTACAAAACCCGCTACATTACCCTGCGATTTTAGGTTAGCGTAGTCAATTGTCCCTTCGGCATAAGATCTACCTTCGGCATAACTGCCCGAAATGGTGCCACCATTCATAGCTACAAAGCCTGCTGTAGAACTTACACTTGCTATTACTGTATTATTATTTATGCTAATATTTTTTGCATAACTTGAACTTATGGTATTAGAGTTTACTGCAACAAAACCTGCTACAATGCCATTAGATGTCAAATCTATTGTTCCACCAATCCAGTAATTGCCACCTTCAACCGCTGTATACGAGCGAGAGCCTATGTTGCCACTATCTCTACCCACTCTAGAGTTTGTTATGTAGCCAGAATTTTGCCCTGCGAACAGCGCTATATAGTTTGTTGTGTATGATGAACTTATAATTGTACTTGTTTGTATTGCTAATGTTGTGTTTTGAGTGTTGCCTGTAACTTCCAAAACATCGCCATTATATGTACCAAGTTCCACAATATTCACAACTTCGCAGTTTGTAATAGAACCTGCGTTATTGGCTGTAAATAAACCAACATTTACTTGCATTGCGCCCGTCAAATTTAGTGTGTTGTTAAGTATAGGATTAACATTCAATACTACATTTTTTATTAATGTAGAAGTTGATACCGAGGCAAAGAGTCCTACATTTATGGTGCTTTGAGAGGTATCTATAACAAAACTACTAATCGTTATTATAAAGCCGTTACCATCAAGCGAAGCGAATGTTGCTTCCATAGGCGTATAGGTATCTAGCACAAGGTCATTCATTAATATGTAGTGCGCTCCCTCCTGCATAGCTTCGAATTCAGCTTGCGAATAGATTGGCAGAGGCACTTCCTCAGTTGTATCGTTTTCCACATTTACAACACAAGTCATACTCTTTGAATAGATTGTTTTACCACCTGTTGGGTCGGTTGCAATGTTTATCAGCGTAGGCTGATATCTGCCATCTATCATATCGTAGTAGTACGAAACATTGAGTGTTATGCGGTCGACCGTGCTTACACGCGTACCATAAACCGAATAGTATCCACCATTTGATGTCGAGTACACATAATTGTAGTAGCCAGTTGAGCCACTAGCAGAATCAAATGTCTGCTCAGATGTGTACCAAACTGGCACATCACCCGCCGATTGGTCGTGTTGCCTTGAAATTATATTTTCAAATTCCTCTATCTCGTCAAGAATATCTTGATAAGGCTGAGCCTCGATGGAATCTGCAGAAATATTATCTGGTCGCGTAGCATACAACCCAATAATGCGCGCCCTTAAAGCGGTTGCTGTGTTGAGATTGATATCAAGCATATTAGATGAACCTTGCGTGTAGTACCCATCTATTGCAACGCCAAGGATAATGTAGTCAACTACAGTCAAAACAAGCTCATCTGTAACAACCATTCTTACATTATCTACAACTGTATCTAGTTGTGCCCTTATTGTAAATGTAGAGCCCGGCAAAAGATTTATGCTAGATGCCAATTGCGCAGTAATTGTTCCAACATATCGGCCAGTAAAAGTATCACGATTTGCCACAAATGTTATAGTCTGAGAACTATCATTATTTTCGACAGTAAGCGTCAATGTACCTGCCATTGTGGTTACCGAAAGCGGTACATTTATTGTGGTTCCGCGCGCATACTGACTATTATAGTTTGCATTATAATCTATTGTCACTTTAGGGCTAAACTGCGTTAGCAGTGTTTTTGAATAGCTATAAACTGCCTGCCCATCTTTATATGCCACAATATTTATTACAAAAGGTAAATCCTCAGGCATATCAGACCTAATTAATGTAGATACATATAAGTACCCGTTAAACACATACCCATCATCACCCCTGTAGGAAGCCAAACTCAACCTTATACCATTATCTATTTGCTGAGCTTCTGGGTAAAGGCGTTCTAATTGTCCATTATTCAGCACTCTTTGCACAAAAGTCATTTGTTCGCCATTTACAGGCAGTGCCGTGATATCTACATAATCAACTTGACTATAGCTTGGGTATAGATTTATGCTCAACAAGCCTTCTACCCCGCTAGAAATTCTATCGGTTGCAACCTCATCCTCGCGCAAATTGCCATCAGGAAAATGCAATGCGGATATGCGCTCTACCGACTGAGGTACTAGGTTTATTGTGTAATCCTGCTCTAATTTATCTTGAACATTAAAACTTACATCATACTGCAATTGAGTATTTATGTTATGCAAATTGCTTGTTGGAGTAAATTCAAATGTCATACTCAATTGATTTGTATTTGCATCAAAGTTAAATGCAATTAAATCAACCTCAAAGAGTTGCGTTCCAACACTTTCTCTTGTAATTAAAATGGTATTAACATTTGGCTCAAAGCCTGTTTGTACGCTAATGCTGTAATTTTCGATAATATTATCGCCGTTTTTGATTGTTATGTTGCTGACAATTTCGGAACTTAAATCTGTAGTTATAAGTGCTTCGATACTAGCAGTTTGGCTTGGCATAATTGTAGATTGTTGCCTATCAAGCACAAAATCTGTAGCTCCATTGTAGATATTTAATACAAACTCTTTTTCCGTCCAAGGCAAAAGCACGCGTATAATTTCACCATCAAAGTTTGCGTTTACATATGCTACTTGTTGTATTGGTGCATTTTCAACAACATCAAGGGCTGTTATAATTTTTGTAAAGTTATAATCTACAAATGCATACTCTACATCATCCAAAATTTCATCTTGGCTATAGTTAAAAGATGCATAGGTATATAAATCTTTGTACGCTATACCATAGTTAGTTCCTACTACATTGTAGCCATTTTCAAAGGTATATTTAATTTCGGTAGAAGTACCTTTTAGTAAGTTCAATTCGCCATTTGTATTATCACTAAATGAATTTAAGCCGTTCACTACATAGAGTTCTAGGTAGTCGTACACATCCTCGTTAAGTTGCGAGGAAATTCTTATTTTTGCATATCCCTCACCTATAATTATCAAATTACCGCCGTCTATTTGTACAACATCCGAGCCAACTTCAAGTGTAGCTTTAACGCGCACTATTCTATTTGTCAGCGGAGATACATCTAATGTTATTAAATCATTTAATGAGAACACATAGTTATCCGCATTTTCGATATTTTCTTGCTGACTAAATAAAACTACTCTATTATCGTTAATTTTTATATAGCTATTATCTACTGTTTCATTTACAATTACACTCAAACTTGTAGGAGCTACAGTAATAAACTCGGAATCTGAATAAATTAAATATGGATATCCGTTATTTACATTCTCTGACATTCTAAATGTAATAGTAAAATCCCATTGTGGGCTAGGATAGTTGCTAAGGGTTTTAAGTTGCTCACTTGTCCTTGCATTTGCTGAACCACTTGGTGAAGTAGATGTTTCGTTGAGATAGAACGAACTGTTATTTGTTGGTGCCGATTGGATACTACCTACATAATTGTTTATATTGCTGACAGAATAGGTATTTGCTATAGTAACCCCCGATTGTGTGCGCCCTATAAACCCGCCTAATGTAAAGGTAGATACCTGATCTAGCAGGTATAGGTTTGATATTGAGTATGCATTTTGTATGTTAACGCTATTTGCAAGCCCTACCAAACCACCTGCATACTTATATGTTAAATTCGAGTTAGAATAAACGCCAATTTTAGTCGATGCCTGACTGCGCGAGATTGTTGCGCCATTAGCAGTTTGTCCAACAAGCCCGCCTACAGCAGAATACCCTGTTATAGCATATAGGCCATCGCTTGTTATAAATGATGTAGATGAGCCATAATCCAAAGTACCGCCCTGCATTAAGCCTACAACTCCGCCGACTGACTCTCGCCCACGCACATAGGAGGAGCCATCTTGGTAACTTTCAAAAATTGCAACGCTTATTGAACTTGCATTAAAGCCTACTATACCGCCGACATTGTTGCCCCCAATTACTGCACTGCGCGAAAATACATCGCTAATTTGACCACTGTTGTAGCCAACCACGCCACCGATGTTTCTGCCCTGTTCTACATTTTGTGAGTTTAGTACCGAAACTTTGCCAAAAACTGCTACATTTTGAACTGTTCCATAGTTTCTACCAACAATGCCACCCACACCCATTAAGGTTGGTGCACTGTTCACAACAACATTTACATCAAAAACTAAATCGTTATCTTGTCCATTAAAGGAGAATACAAAGTTGTTATTTTCGCCGACTGTATCATTTACAAATGCATACTGACCTTGTATTGAGGAATTTTGATTCAAAACGCCAACAAAGCCACCAATATAACTATCGCCCAAAATATTATCTATAGTTATGCTTCCACCACCGATAAGTTTGGAATTAGATATATAGCTTGATAGATGATACTGCTCTGGTTGTCCATCTTGATTTACCAATTCGTAGGTGCTTTGATTTACAACCCCAGCAAAACCACCAAAATTAATGCTTGCTTGTGAACTATTAGATATAGTAGCTGGATTGCGCATCACTAGCTGGACATTATCTATAGCGCCCTCAAACTGCCCTGCAAGCATTCCTAAATTGAAGGTAAGCCCAGAATATGTGCCTTGTATATCCACATTATATTCTGTAAACTCGATATACAGATTTCTAAAACTTGGTATTAAGCTTGCAATTACACTTTCAAAATTAACCGAACTTTTTACTACGCCAAACAAGCCAAACGAAACATCGCTTGTAGCGCTAGAAATTGTTCTATTTAGTTTTACCCCTAGTATGCGAGAGTCGATATATACTCCATTTGGATTTTCCTCGCTAGGATTTTCAAGGTAAAATCTACCATTAATGGAACCCGTAAATGGCGTTTCAGAATTGCCTAAAGCACTTAAATCTACACGAGATAAATCGATGGTTTGCACCAATTCGTAGTGGTCATCAAGGCCCGTTGCAATGTTCAAAAAGTCCACCGCACTAGAAATTTGATAAGGATTTTCTAGCGTTCCATCTGCTACATTTACAATAATCTCTTTGTACCTTAAAGTGCTACCTTGCAATTGCAATTGTTGCAAATTTAGTAGCAGTTCAGACATAGATAGGGTGCCATCGCTGTTCAAATCGTAGTTATGTAGCGCATCGCGTGGCACAACTACCACTTTTGCAGACCCTGCGCGAAGTGGCGTTACAACCCCATCTTGCGAAACGCTTATAATTTGACTTTCTTGCGTAGAGGACGAAATGTTGTTATCCTCCTTGTAATCATAAGCAAAGTAGTAAACTCCGCTATTAACCGCACTCACTGGAGTTGTGGAAACTCTAATTTGTTGCGTATTATCGGTATCCACACCTAAACCAAGCCCTGCTCGGAAATAAAGGGTATTATATGTTGTGCCATCTACAATCTGCGTATTGGTGTTATAAAGTACTATTTCGTTTACTGTTGTTGCCCTATTTATTGTTATATTGCAAATACTGCGGTAAGTTCTGTCAAACTCGTGAACTTCTGCCACTATTCCTACAGTTGCGGTGTTAATATCACTGCCTATTTTTGCTAAAAATGTAGCTCTACCCTCACCATAATAGAATAGTATGCCATTTTGTCCTATTATTTTGTAGGTATTGCTAGAATTTTCGATGTCAAATGCTTCATTATTTATATACATTCTTATGGCACTTCTTTCAATGTAAGCATCGTTCATAATAACATTAAAGTCTACCGTAGAATACAGGCCAGCATCATAGTAGCCTATGGTATTGACATCGTATATAGTAGCAGTTGACCTACCAATATTGAACTCAGTGATAGGCAAGAATACGAACAGTTCAATTTCTTGTTCGGCATTAACTACAACTATTTGTTCTGTAAGCTCATCAAAACGAGCATAGCTATAATTTACTGTAATTAAAGTAGTTCCCGCAGATAGCCCGCGTATAGTGCCCTGCGATGTAACGGTTGCAACTGATGTTACACTTGAGTTGTATGTGACATCCCAAACCGTGCCGTTTGCCGAACTTTTTGCAAGATATAGCGAGAAAGTGCTATCTACATTTGCGTTAATTCCTACAAGTTTATTGTTTTCATCTCGCTCAACACTTGCTATGTACGACCTATATGCATTAGAATCTACATCAACAACCACACTATTGGTAGGTTCTACCACTGTTATAGTAGCTGGCTCCGTCGAAATGCCGTTAGGTGCGCGCAGTGTCAGCGTTGTTGTGCCCGTGCTTAATGGCCTTATGTATAATTTGCCATCTATTAATACTGCCGATAAAACATTTGGTCTTTGCACAAGTATGCTAAGGTCATCTAAATCGTAGCCGGATAGTATTGTTGCTATGTTAGAATCGGTTACTGTATAGCCATTTACAATGTACTCAAATTCCTGATATTCACTATTTGCTAAGTCTATATATTTTTCGGACTCCGAAAATGCCATATCTGTGATGCCATTTTTAGCATTTATTGTAATTTCATTGTACACCCTTGCATCATCTGCAAAGTTTGAATTGGCAACAACTGTAAGCCTACAAGAAAATTCGGAAAAATCAATATCCGTCCTTGGCCTTACATAAATGACACCATTGTTTGTCATTTCGTATGCGGTTATATCTGGTATCACCTGCCCAGACGCGGTGTAAAATTCTAGCATACTTAAATTTGCCAAAGAATCGGTGTCCGCTGTAAAGGTGATGTATTTGCTTTGCGAATTTGTTGGAGTAACTTCAATAAGTACTCTTGTCCCATAAATGGTATCCGAAGTGTTAGCGTAGGTATCAAACACTGTCACTGTAGATTGCTCGCTAGCTCCATTTACATAAATGGTATCAATAAGGTCATAAATTTGTACACTTAGTATCTTTTCGATATATATTTGTTCGGTAACACCAACTATGCCTATCCTAAATGTAATTTGCGCCTGGCTTTGCTCAATACCAGTTATCTTAAACGAAAGATTTTCGTTCGAAACACGCTCTGCCCTTATGACGCTTGCATCATTGACAACTGCGTATGCAATATACTGCTCGGTGGCATCATCTATTACTATATCTACAACAATATTATTAAAGTTTGTGTTTTTACCTATCGAAAGGTTATCTACAATTTCGGTACTGCCATAAAATAGATGTATTTGGTCATCTTGCAGTGCATTGTATATGTATACTTGTGTGGTTGTTGCTAATTCTGGATTGGCAACACTTGTGGCTACTATGGTTATATAGCTTTCAGTTGGTTGCGATGCAACTTGTAGTAATCCGCTTTCAGTTATAGATACCCCCTGCACAGGAGTTGCCATAGAGTAAACTACATCTTTTTGATTTGTTAGCGCAGGCTCGTAATTCAAATTTGCATTTGTAAACTGATACGTTTGTCCTACTGCTACTGCAAGCGAAAAATCAGGATCGAATGCAAGTCCTGTAATCGGCTCTACAATGCGCAATGGCACTCTTTGTATTCTGCCCCCTTCCTCGCTCATAACGGTAATCTCGGTTTCGCCCGGAGCTACCGCTACAATTTCGGCAGTGTACACACCATCGCTTTGCGTTACGCTTATAGTAGCAAGAGATTTATCTACTATATCAAACAATACTACATCCGATTGATTATCTTTATTATTTTCGATGTGCGCTTGTAAATACGCAGTGTTTGCAGGCACTTCTGGCTCCTCGCCATCCCCTACATCCTCATCGGTATTGCCAGAATCGGCATCGTGATTAAGCACAATTTCGATACTGCTTTGTTCTACAATTAGCCTCATATTTTTATAAGGGTCATCATTACAAGCAGTAAACAAAAACCCCGCCGATATAATAAAAATACACAACCACAATAATTTGTTCATAAATTCTCCAATCTTTTGTTTTATATTTTATGCAAAAATGCAATTTTTACAAAAAAATACGCAAAATTTTATTAAATATATTTTTCTCTAAAATTTTACCAAAATTCGACATACAAAGTCAAACATTTTTTATTGTTTAATGCCACTTATTTGATATAAATCTATCTTATAAATACACGGCACAAAAAGTACAGATTATTTATAAACTAGTTATAATAAAAAACTTAGTTTTGCAACTTAAAAAGCTAAAGTATTGGGCTTTGAAAAAATATCTATTTTGCATTTTAGTAAAAACAATCGTGCTATATAAAAAAATTTTAGGGCTATTATTTTTACACCTAAAATTTTGTTAAATACAATATAAATTATAATGTTAAATTAATTTTTTTTGCCTTTAGTAGGGCATTTTTTTGTTTGGTGGCTTGACCGCCTTTTATATGTTTTTCATCAAAATGCTGTTTTAATATTTTTTGTACTTTTACATAAAGTTTGCTATTTAGTTTTGGCAACCTAAATTTTAGATCGTTGTGTAGTGTACTTTTAGAAACCCCAAAATATTCGGCAGATTTTCGTATAGTAAATTTTGTTTTTACAATAAACTCTGCCTCTTTTATAGTCCTATCATCTATATACGACATATTTTCCTCCATTTGTATGAATATGTCGCTATGTGTCGAATTAGAAGTGTTTTTATCATTTTGCAGGCATTTTTTAGGGGTAATTGTAGTTTTTTTATAATTAGTTCACAAATCTTTACTCAATAAACAATTATTGTAAATGTTCTATTAATACAATTATTTTAACACAAAATTTGCAAGATTAATTTGTAATTTATTATAATATACTTATATAAAATTTTTAGAACACTCCCTTAAAAATGCAACTTTTTTATAAACTCTTGACAAATATCTATATTGTGATAAAATAAGTTGGAGAAAAAATTATGAAAAATTTTGAAATTTCCTTAGAATACTTATTGGATAATATAGATAATTACAAAGCCGAACTTTTTATGGACAAAAAGCAAAGAACTTTTTATGATATGCTGTTTATGGATAGAATTAAATCTTGGAATGGGCAAATGAATTTATACGAAATACAATCTGCTATTGAACATTGTCACTTTATAAACGCAAACAAACTTTGCTATGAAATATTGCCTTCACTCAATGATAAATACGCCAAAGAAATTGCTACCCTCTATAGATTTATTTTGACTTATAATTATTTTGATTGTAGCTGCCAATCTCAGTGTTTGGCAAGTGCCATGGATTTGACTAATGAATATTTAATTAAACTTAAAGCATTGTACCCTCAAAACTATGGCGAATACATAGTAGCATCTATAAAAAAAGATAAAGTTGGCTTTATGAAAGAAATTATGAACGAATTAGGCATTAAAGTTAGTTACGATGACATTGAGTGCACCATAGATGGTATAGATGAGCTATTTACAGAAAAGGAACTTTTAGATACAAACAAAATTATTACTTACAATATAGAATCATATAAAATTAGCGAGTTTTTATCAAATATGTCATCTATGGGGATAAATATTGTCTTTGACCCAGAAGTTGAAAATATAAAAAATCAAATAGATAATTTAGAAAGATAATTTTATCAACAAATTTATTTATCATATATAGAGTCATTTAATATAGAATTATATTATTCCTTTAATTGAAAAGGCACATTGAATGTTCAATGTGCCTTATTTATATAAAACAACTAGTTTATTATACAACATAGTAGTACTAAACACTTTGTTTGCACTTAAACTTTGTTGTTAAAACTTTTTATCGTTATTTTTTATTAGCTTCTATGTATTTATCTACATCATCTACAGTTTTTAAGTTTTTAGCGTCCTCGTCACTAATAGTAACGCCAAACTCATCTTCAACTGTCATAAGCAATTCTACAAAATCCAATGAATCTGCATTTAAGTCCTCAAGCAAGCGGCTTTCGGGTTGAATTTTATCTTTGCTTATGTTCAATTGTTTTGCCAACATTTCTTGCAACTGTTCAAACATTTTATCCTCCTTATAGGTTTAATTAATGCATTATACCACACATTTTGATAAATTACAAACACTTAAAAATGATTTTTTATAATTTATTAATGCAATTTATATGTTTTACTAGATAAATTTAATAATGGCAAATAGCAAACTATAGTGCTTTTAATTTTTTCAAAATTTCATCTAATTTTTCTAGCGCTTGCTCGGCTTTAAGTTCTATATCCCTTTTTAGCGGTTCATCTGCCAAAAAATAATCCTGTTTTAGTTCGTCAATTATTTTGTTGACCTTTTCTTTTTCGTTTTGCAAATACTCTAGCGCTTTTGTTTGCGCTGATAAAACTTTTATTTTACTATCGTTCATAAAAAATCATTTCTCCACATTCATATTTTGTGATGCGCTGTACACTACATATTGCTCACGAACGCCATCGCCCGGATACCCTACAAAGTTCGCGCCCTGATATAATATAGCACTCTTTTTTAGATTTTGTTTGACCAATCTTTCCAATTTATTGTTAGCCATACCAACAGTAACATCCAAAAGCGGGGCTTCTTCGTTATTACTATTGTATTCGGCTACAAAAGCTTTTATACCGCGCATAAATGCATCAAATACTCCTTGGGCGCGCTCACCTTTGCGGTACTTTTCTTTAACAATAAAGTTGTTTATAACCGCATACTGTCTGCGCGGATTTACATATATGGTTGCCTTGCCTATATAATCTCCGCCCTTTTCGCGCACAACCAAATTTTGCACGTGCTTATCTATAGCTGATGCTTGCATAATTCCAGCACCAGGAGCACCAATTTTTGCACAGCATTTACAAATTTCGCCCAACAACAAGTTGTATTCGCTGTGTTTATCTAGCCACTCAAATGTAAATTCATCGTCCACAGTATCCAACAACTCTTTGGCAACTCGCACCTCCTGCGCCTGTATTTGGGCTTGTCTACTTTCAATACGCTCAAATATGTTTGATGGTTGCTGTTGCGATTGCTTAAAGAGTTGTTGCAATGTTTCAAATTGATATTGATTGTATCCCGCCACGCTTGCAAGGCGCGCAAGCATTTCGCTCCCCTTTTCAATATTACTATACGAGCCTTCACTCATATATTTTTTTAAGTCATCGGCTGTAACACGAGGCAACATTTTTGATATTTCATCAAAATTATTAATTGCATACACAA
This sequence comes from uncultured Clostridia bacterium, assembly GCA_944332315.1. GTDB lineage: Bacteria > Bacillota > Clostridia > Christensenellales > UBA1242 > CAKVOD01. The sequence goes on along the minus strand of CALVJT010000038.1, from coordinate 13,074 downwards.
GAGTAGAAGCATTATTATCTTTTTCTAATTGTTTATAGTATTGCTTAAAAAAGTTTAGCAATTTTATATTTGGCATATCTTTTAGTTTAATACCATCTAACTTATCTCCTATGTTGCTAGGTGTTATAAACTCATCATTAACAAAATCTTTGTTCAAAAAATTGAGCACATTTATTCGGTGCTTTTCATCACTCATAAATAACCCCAATGCATAACACAAATTAAAATATGTCAGTTTATCATTAAATTCTTGTGGGATATATTTATTAAGTGCCTTCTGCCAATATTCTCGATATTCCAAAAATTGCGGATACTGCTTTTCCTGCAGAGCTTGCGATATTATAATATCATCACTTTTTGATGGTATATTACACTTTTGCAGATATATTTCGTACCTCAAAAAATTTTTTAAGCGTTTTGCCATATGCATTGCATCAAGCCCTATCACATCCCCTATAATTAAATTAGAGTGTTCATATTTTTGTATTTGTTCATTTGATATAACTTTTTCAAAGTTTTTGCTCTTTATATAAACTGCGTGGTTAGTAGTAGCACACAAATATATCTCTCCACTACAACTAATTGGAAAAACATCTTTGAATTTTTCGTTATCGTTTATATTAAATTTATATTCGTTCTTTTCATCATATAATATCAAAGATTTTACATTTGAATTTTTATAAAAACTTTCACTTAGGTAAGAAACATCTTTATCTGAATTCACATCGTTTAATCTAATTTTGATAGGGAGTTTTATTTCTTTTAAGTTATCACACTCGCAAAAAGCGGTATCGGCTAAAGATTCTACTTGTGGAATATCTATGCTTTGTAAATTTTTACATCCATAAAATGCCCAAAATTCTATGCTAGATAAATATGGAGGCAACTCTACCTCTTTTATTCCGCTTTGATAAAATGCGCCACATAGTATGCTCTGCAAATTTTCGGGCAGAGATATACTTTCTAAGCTTTCGCAGTGGCTAAAGGCATACTGAGGAATTTCGCGCACATTATCTGGTATATTAATTTGGCTTAATTTGTAGCAAGCCATAAAAACACTGTTGCCCATTAAGTAGACTGTAGAAGGCAAATGTATATTAGTTAATTTTTGACACCCCGAAAAAGCACTAGAGCCTATTTCCCCAACCCCTTCGGGCATTTTTACAAATTCAAGACTTTTACAATCCTTAAAAATAGACATTGGAACATCGTTTGCAGGCAAAACTACACCGTTTATGCCCCAACAATCTTTGAAACACTCATCACCTAATTTACAGTTAGATAAATCAATTATATCCCCCTTGCCTAAATTTTTACATCCACTAAATGCACCTACTCCAATATTTCTCAATTTATCAAAATCTACATACCTCAATGTAGCACAATTCATAAACGCTTGTCTATTTATAATCTTTAGATTAGGTAAATCTAACCCGATAAGAGCACCACAGTTTTGAAAAGCAAAATCAAAAATTTGCTCAACATTGCCAGTTACTTTTGTTAGGGCAGGACAATCCATAAATGCTCCTATTGGTATTTCTTTACAAGGTATGTGTATGCTCTTTAAGCCCCGACAACCCCTACAAATTTCGTTGCCTAAACTTACTACCGTATTGGGCAGATTCAATTCCTTTAGTCCAGAGTTTTCGAATGCTGAAAATCTTATGTATTTTGTGTTGCTCAGTTTTATATTTTCTAAATGTGTACAATTTGCAAAGCACCCTGTAGGGATATCCTCTATATTTAATTCTAAATAAACTAAACCACTTGCCTTAAATGCCTCCGCTTGTAGTTTAACGGCATCTGCCAGTTCAACGGTTTTTAAGTCTTTGCATTGACTAAACGCTCGAATTCCTATCTTTTCAACCCCTTCAAGATTTATAGATTGAACACCAGAATTCTGAAATGCTTGGTCCCCTATAGTTTTTACGCTTTTAGGTAAATTAATGGTTTTAAGTAAATGAGATGATAAAAAGCAATCTTCCGATATAGATAGCAAACGATTTCCTAGTTCTACATTTTTTAGATTTTGACATATCGAAAACGCCCCCTTCCCTAGCTCGCGAGCGTTAGTTAAAACTATGCTTTCAAGATTAGCCCCCACAAAGGCTTCGTCACCAATAAACTGAACATTATGTAGATTTATTTGTGTAAGTGAGGCGCACCCCTTAAAGGCTTCGTTTTCAATAGTCTCAAGCGTATTGGGTAAAGATACGCTTTTTATGTTTTTTATTTTCTTAAAATACGCACACGGAATAGATTTTATTCCGTTTTTTATTATAACTTTTTCCACTTTATTTTGCAATTCGCGTGGAATAGGTTCATTAAAATCATTTATAAACAGTGTGTTATCTACAATGCTAAAACTCATATTTTACCTCAATGTATTTTACCACATATATATAGTTTTGTCAATTTAACAAATTCCAACATATATTACTTTTGCCTACTACTGTAATCTAGGTGTTTTTGACATTTTTCATAATAAAACATCATAAAACAATAACTATACACTAAAAAAGAGGTAACTATATGCATAATTTTATATTTGATACTGCTAATTTTGATACCCCACCTGTTGTAACTAATTTTGATAAAAGTAATATCTTAAATAGCAAAATTGGCAAAAACTGTTCCATTATTAACAGTAGAATTAAGAATTGTATTATACTGGATAACTGCAATATTGTTAATAGTGATTTAGAGGATTGCTTTGTTTACGAAAATTGCACTATAAAAAGTAGCTCTTTAATAGAAAAAATTTATATAAACGCCAACTGTCGTATAATTAATTCGGTTCTACTCGAACAAGTAATCATTGGGCAAAGCACAACTGTAGGCCCTTTTGCGCACATACATAACGAAGTGGATATTGGTGATAAATGCCGTATTGGCAACTTTGTGGAAATTAAAAAAAGCATTATTGGCAATCAAACTAAAATAGCCCATTTATCCTATGTAGGAGATGCAACGATTGGCAATCTAGTAAACATTGGAGCAGGCACTATTTTTTGCAATTATGATGGGCACTTTAAGCACAAATGTCGTGTTGGCAACTGCACTTTTATAGGCTCTAACTGTCTTATAATTGCGCCTAGAAAAATTGGTAGCAAATGCAAAATTGGCGCTGGCTCTTGCGTTACAAGGGATATAGATGACAATATGTTTTATTTAAGGCGCAGTGAGAATGTAAAATATAAAGTTAATTTGGAGAGTATGTATTATGATTAATTATGCTGTTATACTTGCTGCCGGACTTGGCACTCGTTTTTTGCCGTATACAAAAGCAGTGCCTAAGCCTATGCTACCAATCATTGATACCCCCACTTTAGAGTTCATTATTCGTGAAGCGCTTGAGTGTAATATAAAAAATATTATAGTTGTTATAGGACACAATGGCAATGTTATAAAAAAACACTTTTCTAAAAACGAATACTTAAATTATAGAAAATTAAGTTTAGACATACTTGATAAAATTGCTTTTAGTGATAATGTTCAACTAGAGTTTGTGGTGCAACACATATTAGATGGCACGGCTTCTGCAATATTAGCGGCAAAAAGTTTAATAGGCTCGCACAACTTTTTGGTGATGAATGCAGACGAACTTTTTATAAAAGTGCATCCATACGATAAGCCAGCATCAAAACAGCTTATAGACTTATTTGATATAACCGATGCAAACATCATAGGTGCGCAAAGAGTCAGCAAGGAAGATGCCTCTAAATTGGGTGTAATAGTAGGTAAATCATTGGATGATAAAACTACTCGACTGCAAAAAATTATAGAAAAGCCTAATATTATTGATATAAAAGACCCTCTTGTAAACCTTGGCAGATATGTTGTAAAAAATACAATTTTTAATTACCTCGAAAATGTAAAGCCCAATAAAAGTGGCGAATATGCTTTGACTGACGCGCTTGTCGACTGTGCTAAATTTGAACCTGTTCTCTGCTACGATTTTATGGCAAAGCGCTATGATATTGGTGATAAAGCAGGCTTTATGAAAGCAAATTTCGATTTATCTCTCTCAGACCCTATCTATGGGGATGAATTTAGAAAATACGCCTTAAAAACCCTAAAAAACAAATAGTTTCACAAAATAGTTGGTAAATTTCATAAAATGATATATAATAAGCACAAAGGATGGATTAATATGAATATAACTATTATTGCCGATGTTTATGGCACTAGCAACAACGGCACCAGCGTTACATGCAATAATTTGGCGCGCCGAATGGTAGAAAGAGGACACAATGTTACAATTGTTTCCACAAACAAGGGGGAAAACGAAAGCGGGATTAAATATATTCAACTTCCTAAACGCAAATTTGGCGGTTTAGGTTTTATTGTCGAGAAAAATGGAGTAGAACTGGCTAAACCAGATAGAGAAAAAATTATAGAAGGCATCAAAGATGCCGATGTTGTGCATTTGCTTGTATGCTTCAAAACAAGTATTGCCACAATTCCTATACTAAAAGAATATAAAAAACCTTTTACTTCGGCTTTTCATACTCAGCCCGAAAATGTCACTGCTCATTTTGGCTGTATGAATGTAAAATTTATTAACAATGCTCTTTACAGGAGATTTAAGAAAAAATTTTACGATAAAGCATTGTTTTTACACGCACCTAGTCAGTTTTTAGTGGATACACTAAAAAAACATGGATATACAAATAGATTTTATGTGATATCTAATGGTGTAAATCCCAAATTTAAGCCACTAGAAAATGTAGAAAAGCCTGAAAGTATGAAAGATAAGTTTGTAATTGTAAACACGGGTAGATATTGCAAAGAAAAAAGGACAAAACTTTTGATTGATGCAGTAGCGCAATCAAAACACGAAAAGGATATCCAACTAATTTGCCTTGGACAAGGCCCCGATATAAACAAACTTAAAAGACGAGCGAAAAAACTTACTAATTACCCCGTTTTTGGTTATTTACCATTCAAAGATTTTTTAGATGCTCTTAACTACGGAGATTTGTATGTGCACCCTAGCAATGTGGAACTTGAAGGCATCTCATGCCTTGAGGCTATGGCTTGCGGTCTACCTTGTATATTCTCTGACAGCGAAAATTCGGCTTCTCGCTACTTTGCAAAAGATGATAGATGCTTGTTCAAACATGATAATGCCAAAGATTTGGCTAAAAAAATAGATTATCTGTTTGAAAACGAAAAAGAAAGAAAAGAACTTGCCAATTATTATTTAGAATACAGCAAAAATTTTGAAATGAATTCGGCTATGGATAAAATGGAGCAAATGTTTAAGGATGCCATTGAATATTATACTAACTACTACCAAAATCAAAAAAACTAGCAGTTGCTAGTTTTTTTTGTTATGAAATTTTTGCAAGTAAAATATTGCTGATTAAATGTTTGCACTACGCACTTTTTATCTAGACATACTTTAATGCCATTATTAAAAAATAAACGCACCTCACTTTCATTAAATAAACATACACACTGCCCTAAAATCGCTTTTATTGGCGCACGCGCATCGGCTTTAGTACGCGTAATTTTTTAATTAAAATACTAAAAATCTAACTATATTTACGCAAGTGTTGGTTTATAGATGTTGCTTGTGATAGATTTTACAAAGTCTATTTCGTGGCTGACAAAAATAACGGCTCCTTCAAATTCTTTTATTGCGGATGCCAAAACTTCTTTTGATTTTGGGTCTATATGATTTGTAGGCTCATCCAAAATTAGCATATTGTGAGATTCTATCATAAGCTTACAAAGTTTAACTTTTGTTTGTTCCCCACCACTTAGGGTAGATATTGGTTGTTGCAAGTGTTTACTTGTTAATCCAGCCCTTGCCAGGTATGCCCTTAACTGCTTATCCTCCATTTTAGGGTATTCATTTTTCATAATTTCTAAGGCAGTCAAATTATCGTTATCCCAATGCAGTATTTGTTCAAAGTACCCTATTTTTAGATTTTTAGCTAAATGCACATTGCCTTTTATTTGTGGTATTACACCCATTATAGTTTTTAGCAATGTGGTTTTACCTAGCCCATTAAAGCCCATAATCGCTAACTTTTCACCATTTAATATTTCAAAATTGACATTGCGCAACAAAGGTTTATCGTATCCCACAACCAAATTTTCGACCTTTATTATTGGCGTAGAATTTATTGGTTTATAAGCAAATTTGAACTGCGGAACTGGAGCCTCATTTAATTTTTCTAAACGCACAATTTTATCTAGCTGTTTTTGTCTACTTTGTGCTTGTCGCGCCGTATTTGTCCTACATCTATTGCGAGCTATGTAATCCTCTAATTTCTCTATCTTTTTTTCTTGCGAGATTATTGCCTTTTCTCTATTTTCCTTGCGCTCATTGTACTGCCTGATAAAATGAGAATAATTGCCATTATAGCGCACTATATTGCTATACTCCACGCTAAAAATTGTGTTACATACTGCATCTAAAAATTTTGTATCATGCGATACTATTAAAAAAGTTCCCTTGTAATCTTTTAGATAATTTTGTAGCCATTCTATATGACTTTCATCCAAATGGTTTGTTGGCTCATCCAAAATTAAAAAATCTGGCTCTTGTAATAGCAATTTGCACAATATAACTTTCGTTGCTTGCCCACCGCTTAGCTCCTTTAACAATGTATTGTAGCCTAACACATCTATGCCTAATGAGTTAGCAAACTTGCGTACCCTACTTTCAACAGAATAAAAATCTTCTTGAACAAGTTGTTCATATATTTTACTTGCCATTTCTATTTTCCGCATATCACCACTTTCGGCACCCTCTTGCGCAAGTGTTTCTGCCTTTTTCTCTAAATCGTAAAGTTCTTTATAAGCGCTTGTCAAATATTCAAAAATTGTCAAACTGCCATCTACATTAGCATATTGGTCTAAATACCCAACAGTAAATTTACCTTGATAAATAATTTCGCCTTGATCACAAATTTGAGTGCCGTTCAGTATACCTATCAATGTACTTTTACCTGCACCATTTGCTCCTACAAGGCCGATTTTATCCCCTTTATTTATGGTTATGTTGACATTTTTATAAAGTGTTTTATCTCCAAAGCCATGCGTCAAATTTCTAAACTCTATCATAAGGGCCTTCTCCGTTTGTTTTTAGTATAACATATAAATGCATTTAAGTCAATAATAGACAAATGCACCCATACAATATCCTTTTTGCTAATTTTCCTTGCGTTATGGGCATCTAATGTAAATTTATAAAGCAAATGTTTGACTATTTGCTTTTATATATATATAATAAACATATGGAAAATACAGTATGCTTTACAGGTCACAGACCGCAACACTTGCCCTTTTCATTAACACAAAGCGAACAAGGGTTAGCCCTACAAAAAAAGCTAAAAGAAGTAATTAAAAATTTGATTGAAAATGGATATAAAAACTTTATAAGCGGTATGGCAATAGGAATAGATATGTTGTGTGCGCAAATTGTTCTAGATTATAAAGCGCATTACGATATAAACTTGTGGTGTTATTTGCCCTGCCACAATCAAGATAAACTTTGGAATAGAAAAGAAAAAGCTCTACACAGCCAAATATTACAAAAGGCAGATAAAATTTTGTATGCTGTTGATAAAAATTACTGCACAGGTTGCACCCAACTGCGCAATAAGATGATGGTTGACGATAGCAATTTGGTGCTAGCTGTTTACTACGAAAAATCGGGAGGAACAAGAAGCACAATAGAATACGCTAAATTAAAAGGAAAACAGATAATTTTTGTTAAATAAAGCAATAAAATTTGTATACTACAAAACATTAAAATTGAATTCGAACATTTTTAACAATTTACAACACACAAAGCTAAAAAATTACTTTTTTGTATAAGCAATGAATTATACATAAAAAATTTTATGAGTTATAATTTATTTGTCAAAACAAAGGAGGTAATATGATTAAAGTTTTGAAAAACTCTGCAAAAATTTTTGGATTACTAATGGTTGTCGTAGCAATAACACTGGTATTTACTGCCTGCAACGAAAATGCAACTTTTCAGGGCACTTGGCATATAGTTTCGACCACTGAAGGAGAAACAGTAAAAGACCGTGACGCCCTTTCAAGCGAGTTGACTGACACTAGCAAAACTCTTGATGAACAATTCAATCTTGTTATTAATGACGATAATACTTTTAGTTTGCTAACGCCGGCATCTACAACAGCACAAACAGGCACTTGGCTAAAAGATGATGACGCGGATGTAGAAACCTACAAACTTACAACGCGCGATAACAATGTTTATACTGTTACATATCAAGATACCAAACAAATTCTTATTAAGATTAACGATACCACACATTATATTATGGACAAAGCATAAGCCTTGAGCTTATGTTTTTTATTTATCAAAAGAGCCCTTTGTTGTTAACTTTTAGTCTAAAATTAGTTTTTACATGTCTATAATAAAAGTGAATTAACGATTATTAATACAAAACAACTAGTGTCCATTTTTCAGCACACAACTACTAAACGCATATTCTTATGCTTTATTTGGCATAAAAATATGTCCTCTAATATTCGTAGTTTAGCTAAATATTTAGTAAAAAAATTTGGCAAAAATTTGAACTATTAATAATAAAGAACCAAAAAACAAAGCAACTTGGCTTTGTTAAGGCTTTTAATCTAGACTAAGTACTTTTTTATCAAAAGCTTATGTTTCATCAATAAATTTAATTTAGGTATAATAATGAATACCTTTTACTCATTATGATAATTTAATTTTTTAATTTAAGATTTTAGTAAATGTATCAATTTCGCTCAAATTAAAGTTTACGGCTAATATATTAGATTTTTGTGGGGATAAAAAATGCCCGTAAGATACAGCCGTAACAAAACCATTGTTTACTACTATGCCACTATACCCACAATCTCCGCTAGTATCTTGCCCCAGTATAATTAATTTACCCCCAACACTATTTTCGTCAGCGTTTATTAAATCATCAAAAGTGCCTATCCATAAAACCCAACCATAGGTCATAAACTTTGTAAACGAAAGCGCGTTAGGTTTGTACGGTACAATTTGCCTAAACGAAATTAAAACTTTATCGTTTTTATTATCGTACACTGCTTGAAATCTATCCCCAGATAAATCGATAGGCAGATATTGAGGCTCACTCCATGTATTCCCCTCATCTATTGAAAAGCAAATCATAGAAGTTTTTTCCCCTCTAGCTTCATTACGCGCAAGCATTATTAATGTATCATTTTTATCTCGTATAATCTCTAGTTCGCACAATTTATTGCGCTTTTCAATTTTGCGGTAATCGCTCAAAATTGGTTCAGGTGTAGACCAAACTGCGTTGTCATTCTCATCAAAAGCAAGTATTGTTTTATAGTTTACAAAATTGTGCGTATGAAAAGTCCCCATCCACTTATCTACATATTTGCCATCTTCCTTTAACTGTGTTAGGCTACTCATAGCAACAATGCAATCCATAGGACTATATACTGTAGTAAATTCACTCCACGAGTTGCCATCATCTTTTGAAATGCTGTATTGAAATCCATCCGCCCTAAGATTATCTGCAACCCAATAAGGCTTACCGGATATCAAAATAATGTACTGCTTTCCATCAGTTCTATTTAGTGTGTACAGCGTAGGAACTTCTTGAGATTTTGCCCACGAACTAGGGCAAATTTGATTCTCCCAAATAAGTCCATCGCTACTAGTTTTCATAACCAAACTACCGTGCCCGTGCCCCTGTGGGTAAACTGTAATAAGTTTACCAGTACTAGTAAGCACCATATCTGGTTGCCCCAAATAGTCTTGCGAACTATCTACATTGGTAGCATACTGTTCGGGCAATACATAAGTTGCCAGTTTTATGTATTTTTCTATTGATGTTTGAGTAGTATAGTATAAGATAACAAGTGTTGCACACATCAACACCAACAAACCCAATAAAACACAAAGCACTATTTTTAGTTTTTTTGTCAATATAATTTCTCCTACTAGAACTATAACAAATATCCGATAAAAAATCAACATATTAAGGATAATATTTCGACTTTAGTAAAATACATTTACCAAAACAAATAATTTAATTAAATGTAGCATACTTATATAAACAATAAACATAAACATCAATTTAATTTCATAATTAAAATAGTCATACAAAATATGTGCTAATTTATAAAATTTTGTGCAAAGAATTTACAATTTTATTTTATTTTGCTATAATACCTTGAAAATAATTATTTGATGAGGCAAATTTTATGATAGAATGCGAAACCGTTATAGATATAAATGTCCAAAAGATTTTAACTAAAAAAGCATACACTTGCAGTATAGTAGCACTTGTTATAGGCACACTGGGGCTAATAGCCTATTTAGTACTAGGCACTATAATCAATGAATTGTGGACAGAATTCTTTTTAATTTTTGCGTTACCATTTGGTATTGGACTTGTTTACACTATAACATTAAACAAAAACTATAAAATATTTAAGAATACAGTTATGGTAAATTGTTATGCTTTTGGTGATGTTGCCTTAACTGTAACCACAATAAAAAATAACGAAAACATAGGTTCATCCACTATCCCCTATTCTACCATTTATAAAACAAAAGAAATAGATAAATATATTTTTATATTTTTGAACAAGAATTCTGCTTTTCCTATAGATAAAAGCCGACTTACTGATGAACAAATAAAAGAAATAAAAACTTTGCTTATAAAGCCTTAAATCTTAATTTTACACCAAATAATAACTACTAAAATATTTTACTATTTATCTAAAGTAAAACAAGCACTGCAAAATAATACAATCTAATATGTTTTTATGCATAATTTATATTGTGCGGGTATCACAATTGCATTAAAACTTTATTTTGTTAACAAAAATCTTCAAAAACTTAAGGAATATTGTATGAAAAATTTAACAACTACTATAGCTATTATTATTTTTTTAGGCATTTTTTTATTTATAGGCATAAATATTATACCGTTTGAAAAATTGACAGGAACCAGCACTATGGAAATTATGTTTATAATTTTTTCGGTAGTTTTAGGGTTATACTTAATAGGGCTTATAACTTTTGTGGTTATAAATAGGCGTAAAAAAATTGTGGAAGTAGTAGAATTTTCTGCTCCGGATAATATGACTCCTGCAGATGCAGGCTATGTGATTGATAAAAAAGTAGATGATAAAGATATTAGTGCGCTTTTGATTTATCTAGCTTATAAAAAATACCTAGAAATAAACAAAGATAATGATTCTATAGTATTAAAAAAGTTAAAAGACGCTGATGATAGTATGAAATCTTATGAAAAAACACTTTTTAATGCTATATTTGCTAAAGAAGGCGAAGTAAACTTAATAGATTTGCCAAATATCTTGCGGCCACACTCTATGAACATATCTAAACAAATAAAAACAGAAAATAATGAAAAATATTTTAATTCTAAAATATCAACTGCTTCTACATGGCTTACGCTTGGAATTACTGCTTTATTGGTTTTCCTATCATATTTTTTTGGAGATGGCGGTGGTTTTTCAATTTTTTGTGGAATTGTAATTTATATAATAAGCACGATATTTTCTAATGTAGAAAGCAAAATTTTTGTGCAAAAAAAGTTAAAAGGTTTTATACTATATATAGTTGGAATAGTTCTATTTATAATATTTGCAATATTAAATTTAATTTTTACTATTAATAATATTTATGCCACTATATTAATAGCAATGACAAGTATGCTGTGCTTACTAACCTATATCCTTTGCCCTATCATTGAATATCGCACCAAAGAAGGCATAAGGGCGCTAGGAAGTTTGTTGGGCTTAAAGAGATACATTGAACTTGCAGAAAAAGAAAAAATGGAAAAAATGGTAGAAGAAAATCCTGAACTGTTTTACAAAGTTATGCCTTACGCTTATGTATTAAATATCAGCAATGAATGGATTGACGATTTCAATTTTGTTAAAACAATAAATAAAAAAGAAAGAAAAGAAATGGCTTTAGCACTAGGTTCCCTAGTAGCGCTGTGTTTATTGGGAGAAGGCGCATCAATTTTAGGGGGACTATTTGATAAAAAAACAAAAACTAAAAAACAAAAATAACTGTTTAATCCACGACAACGCAAAATTTCAATGAACATATAAGATATAACAAAAAAAATATATTTACATTTGTGGTAGTCAGCAAAACTTAAATTTAATATTAAACTCCTTTATAAATAAAAAAATCAGTGCATAAAAACACTGAGTTTTTTTATAATTAATATTTTAATCTATCCATAGTACCCTATTTGATAAGATTATTGTGATAATATCAATTATCCAAAAGAATGCCCAACCAATGATTATTAGGACAATAGCAAGTACTATACCAAGTACACTACCTTTATCCAAACTTCTCAACAATCTGTACACATGCCAAACAATATCAATACCTGGCAAAGCAAGTATGATTTTGACAATAATGTGCAAATTATCCATTGCTCTTACTAACGAATTCATAAAGAACCTCCATATTTAATATATGTATATTATATAACTAAAATACTTTTTTGGCAAGTATTTATTACAAAGTATTATAAATAAAGACAAATTTTTTATCTTATCTTTATTACTTGCCAATTTTTGCAACACGATTTTATATATAGTATTTTTACAATCATTTTAAGTTTCTATATAAAATGTTTAATTTTGCCAAGTTATCCATTGAGGTGATTTCTTTACATTCATTTCCGCGCAAAATGTTGTGGAGGCAATTTACAAAAAGTTGAAACTTAAATTAACTACATTAATAACACAACTTTTAATATAAATTTTATGCAAAGCAAAAATAGCTTTTATAATAAATATTGGGGTATTGAAGCAATTTAATTAGATTATGTCTATTAAGTATGTGAGTTTGCCCCAACATTTTGCATATATTCCAAAATTATATAAAAAAAACATTTAGCATATCTGCTAAATGTTTAAATAATTAATTTTCAGTATAATTAATACGAATGCCTGGACCCATAGAACTTGCAACTGTAACGCTTTTTAGATACGTACCTTTTGCTGCTGCTGGTTTAGCTTTTATAATAGCATCCATAAGTGTTATCAAGTTTTCTTTTA
>CALVJT010000037.1 GCA_944332315.1 uncultured Clostridia bacterium | reverse complement strand
TCGGTGTTCGATGATTGCTGTGGCATTAGAATATATAAAAATGGCAAGGTTAAAGAGATAAAGAAAGATACTCAAGAATTTAGCAAAATTTTGCAAATGTGGCAAATTACTATTAATGGCGGTATAGAAATGCCTGCTTTTGGAGTTAGCTTACACGGACTTACTTTGCAAGACCTTAAAGAGGGTTTACACATAGAATTTTTATTCGATAAAACATTGTACCATAACGAAATGCCTTTTGATTCATTACTTATAAAACTTCAGGATTCGCAAGGTGGATACCAACTAATTAGGCACTGCGATGATAAGTATCAAGGCCGATGTTTTTATATAAACACTTTTGATATTGATGATAGTTTTTATAATTTTATTAATTCCATTTAATCTTTTTGCTATCAACAACATATGCTTCTAATAACATAAAAAACGGTTCTAAAATATTCGTGGAAGTTAGTCAAAAATTTAGTTGAAAGAGCTTAGAAAAACACTATCTCACCATTAATAACCCAAAAAAAACTATAAAGAACATTCTTTATAGTTTTTGTTTTTATAATAAATTTTAATTAAGATAAACTACGCATTTGAATTAATCATTTAATTAAACATCATCGCGCAAATCTAGTACATAAGGAGCAATTTTATTGCCTATAGTTTTATTATATACTAACTCAAAGTAACACGAAGCACATCTTATACGGCGTATGAGATAGTTTTGTTTATCCTCAGATTGATATATTAACCCCTCATGATACTCGCACTCTTTACAACTATTGTAGTTATAAACTGTTTTATATGGGCAATGACAAAAGGTCATAATAGTAGGTTTACCCACATAATTGTGCCCTATATTCAACTCTAAAGCTAAGTCGCTTTCTATAGATTTTATAAAGGCTTCAGCACCCAGCAAAACAAGTATTTCAGCAGTTTTGGTGTTTACAACATTCATTTGGTACCCCACTATGGTTTTATAACCAAGTTTTGCAAAGCACATAGCGTATAGGTTGTTTGCCACAACACCCACATTTTGTGTGCCAAGCTCGGTAAGTAAACTTTTTAATTTTTGTATGTCATGAGAGTTTGCAATATTTGGCAAATTTAAGTAAACAAATTCGTGGCCACACTCATTTGCCTCTTGTAAAAATTTATTTAATTTATCAAACTCATAGTCTAATGGAGCATAAATCACGCATGTATCTTCTGGCACGGCATCCAAATCTCGATAGTCTCCAACTATCATAAAATTATTTGTATTTGCCTCCTGCACCTTGCTTGTTTTAATAGAATCTCTTACAACTTTATTTACTGGTTTTTCGAAGTTCTGTATAATTTGATTTTGCAATTTTTCGCACGCGTTTCTGCGAAGTTCATTGATGCGGGAGGACGGAATAAATACATCTTTAATATCGCAAGTAAACCCCTTTAACTCAAAAGGTGTATCATTAAACCTATCTATATTTTGTAGCAGTCTTTCACTGGTTAAAGCCTGATTGAGTGCTTTATCACACACAAACATACTTTCTACTACAATTTGAATATCTTTATAGCGCAAAAATAACTTGGCTGGCACATCAGGTTGCGCCTCGAAGTGCGCATAAACTGGCAACTTTTTTATATAGGAAGTTAGTGCATTTTCGCGCACACTATCCAATGTTTTATAAACAGCATCGCCTACATGTGGAGAGTGTTTAGAATAAAGCCTGTATTCGTTATCAGATACTTTTTCTACACCTCCTACCCCTATGCTAATTTCACTGCCGTTTAATCCAATAAACTTTAAGCCATCACCATTTGCTATGGAGGTATTGGCTTCAATTATAATCTCATAAATAACCTTAAAATGCTTTACCTTTTCTACTTGTCCAATACTGACGCCTCGATGATTTTGAAATTCAGGATTTATAATATTTTCCTCGGTAATGCGATCAAGATAGATACCTTCATTATATTCTCCGCGATTATACACTCGCTTTAGGTTATTTCTTTCAAAATTGCATACATCCTCGTTGTAGTTTGAATCTATTGCATTTCTATAAGACTGCACTGCCTGTGCTACATAGCCGGGTCTGCGCATTCGCCCTTCTATCTTAAACGAATCTATTCCTATATCATTCAATTGTTTAAGCCTATCAAGCAAACATAAATCGCGAGGTGATAATAGGTAGCCTTGCGCCTGCCCTCTATTGGCACGATATTTTAATCTACAAGGTTGTATGCACGCCCCGCGATTGCCACTTTGCCCGTGTTTAAGTGCGCTAAAATAGCAGTTGCCCGAAAAGGATACACACAGTGCACCTTGCACAAAGTATTCTAATTCAAGATTAGTCCACGCCTTTATTAGTGTGATATCGTTTAGTGTTGTCTCGCGTGAAAGTACCACCCTCTTAAAGCCCAAAGATTCTGCTATAATTGCCCCCTCTAAATTATGTATACCCATTTGAGTGGATGCGTGCAATTCAATATCAGGTATTTGTTCTTTTAACACTTTGGCAAGCCCCAAATCTTGTACAATAAACGCATCTACATGCTTTTGATATGCTTGTCGCGCCATTTCTAGCGCTTCCTCTAGTTCGCTATCTTTGATTAAGGTATTCATTGCTATATATACTTTAGCCCCATATAAGTGACAAAAAGATACTACCTCATTCAAATTTTCTAGAGTAAAATTTTGTGCTTTGGCACGCGCATTAAAATCGGAAAGACCAATATAAACTGCATCGGCACCATTGTACACAGCTACTCTCAACGACTCCCAGTCACCCGCAGGCGCTAATAGCTCGGGCTTTTTATTTTGCTCATCAATAAATTCGTCAAACATATTTAGATTATATCAAAAACACCTATTCTTGACAAGAGTTTTGACACTAAATTATTAAAAATACAAATTGCTCAGACACTATAAAATGCAAAATCAATAATTTTGGACATGATTAATTATAAACCTTTACTAAAAATTTCAATTGCCTAAACGCAATTCAACAGAATAGCTTTTATGCGTTTTATATTGATTACTATATAAAATTAAAAATGAACAAATAGAATTTTATAAAAACAACTTAAAATATCTATATAATTATTTACTCATACAATTGTAATTTTGGTTTATCATACCCATTATTGGTATCTAAAATCCTCAATTAGAAATGAGCCACTAAACAAAAAAAGAGGTATGGATTCCCTCTTTAATTAAAAATTACATTTTATCAGGCACTTTTATTGCTAAAATATCTAAAAATTCAGTGTTGATTTTAGATACTAATTTACATAACTTTAAGTAAGCTTTCTTTTTACCAACATCCAGTTCACTCAATATTTTATTTTGCGAATAAAAGTTATTAAAGCTATTTGATAACACAAATAAATAATCGCATATAATATTCAAAGCCTTTTGCTCAAATGCCTTTTGTAGCACTATTGGGGCTTTGATTATATTCAACAATACATCTATGTAAGAACTATTATCTATATCAATTAGCGCGTATTTATCTACATCATCTACATCCGCTTTATTAAGTACAGAATTTGCCCTGACTGTTGTGTATAAAATGTAAGGTCCAGTTTTACCCTCCAATGCGCAAAATTTATCCACATCAAAAATAAAATCTGTTTCTCGATTATTACTTAAATCTGCAAATTTTAATGTTGCAGATGAAATTATATCACATATTTCGGCACTGTTTTCGGTGCTATCTGACATCTTATTTTTTATAGCGCTTTTTACATTGTCAATCAATGTAAGCGCACCCATAACCCCGCCGTCACGAGTTTTGAAAGGCTTACCATCTTTGCCATTCATTGTGCCAAATGCAAAATGTATCATAGTTGTATTTGGCTCTACAAAATTAGCCTTTTTAACGGCTCTAAACAGTTGCATAAAATGTAGCGATTGCCTATTATCAGCAACATACCAATATTCATTCGGCGCAAACCTATTTTGCCTAGATAAAATTGTCGCCATATCTGTTGTAGAGTACATAGCTGCCCCATCCGATTTTAGCACAATAAATGGAGGCATTTCAACTTTATCTTGTGGCTCGCCAACATCAATTACAACGGCGCCTTGGCTCTGGTGAGCTACGCCATTATTTAGTAAATTTTGCACCATAGGAGCAATTAAATCGTTGCAGGTGCTTTCGCCTTCGTATAGATCAAACGAAACATTCAAAAAGTCGTAGGTTTTCATAACAGGACGCATAGATTCGGCAACAAACAATTTCCAAAGCGCCACATACCCCCGTCTACCATTTTGTAATTCGTAGGTAATCTTTCTACACTTATCCAAAAATTGCTCATCTTCTTTGGCTTTTATGTTGGCTTGAGGATAAATTTTTTCCAAATCCTCGCTAGATACAGGGGATTCGGTTGGATATTCTCCCTCAAAGTTAGGGTCAAAAAACTGCAATTCTGGCATCAGCTCCTCTATGCCCGCTATCACCATACCCATTTGACGCCCCCAATCACCAAAGTGCACATCGCTTATCACATTGTAGCCAAGCTTTCTTGCTAGGCGTTTTAATCCTTCGCCTATATCCGCACTTCGCAAATGCCCAACATGTAGCGTTTTTGCTACATTAGGGCCTCCATAATCTATAAATATTTTATGGTTTTTGGGCGCAGAGAGCTTATCAATTTCGTTTTGCGTGCGCTCAACTTGCTGTATTATGGCGCTAATTTTTAAGGTTATATTTATAAAGCCCACTCCAGCTACCGATGCTTCTTTAATAATATCACATTCCTGCAATTTTTTACACACTATACTTGCTAAATCTTGTGGTTTATATCCATTTTTGCCTGCAAGTGCCATAATGCCATTGTATTGGTACTGCCCTAATTCTGGTCTATTACACTCTACAATTTTAACATCATCTACATTAATTTTCAAATTTAAGAGAATTTGTTTAATCTCTTTTTCAACACATTCCATTAACTCTATCATAATAGTAATTTTACCATAACTTATAAAAATTTTCAACTAATAAGACAAGGGAATTCCCCTTGTCTATTACATTATCAATATTTTTATTTTACATTCAAAAAGATATTCTTATAATGATATATTGTAAATAATTTTATATAATACGCGCTTTATCACCATCTAGAAATTATAAAAACCACTCAATTATACCAATTGTCCATTTGCATCTATTTTTTCATAAGGTAGATACTTTTTTAGCGCTTCTGGAATTAGAATACTACCATCGGGTTGCTGATAATTTTCCATAATAGCTATAATAGTGCGCCCTATTGGCATACCAGATCCATTCATTGTGTGGATATACTCGTTCTTTTTTGTTTCTTTATTTTTATATTTCATATTTGCTCTACGGGCTTGAAAATCAAGCATATTTGAACAACTTGAAATTTCTCTATATCTATTTTGCCCTGGCAACCAAACTTCTAAATCGTTACAATAGCAAGCGCTAAACCCGAGGTCGCCCGTACAAAGTGCAACAACTCTATAATGAAGGTTCAATTTATCAAGTATTTTTTTTGCGCAACCTACTAAGCTGTTGAATTCATCCCAAGATTGCTCTGGGGTAGCAAAGCGCACCATTTCCACCTTATCAAATTGGTGCTGACGGAATATGCCCTTTACATCTTTTCCAGCACTACCAGCCTCTACCCTAAAACAGTTGCTCAAACAACTGTACCTTATAGGCAGTTGCTCCTCTTGCAAAATTTCCTCTCTAAATAAATTTGTAACTGGTACTTCTGCGGTAGGGATTAAAAATAGTTCCTTGCCGTTAGATTCGGTTCTAAACATATCCTCCTCAAATTTAGGCAACTGACCTGTTCCTTCCATTATATTTCTGCCAACTAAAACAGGAACGCTTACAGGTGTATAACCATTTTCAATAGAGCAATCGAATAAAAAGTTGCGTACTGCCATTTCTAATCGTGCGCCTGCGCCTTTTAACACAGAAAAGCGCGTTCCAGATAGCTTTGCACCCCTTTCCATATCAATAATATCCATAGCCTCGCCCAAAACATGATGTTCTTTAGGCTCAAAACTAAATGTCGGTTTTTCCCCAACATATTCTAGCACAACATTTTCGTCCTCATCTTTACCAACAGGCGTTTTTTCGTCAGGAATGTTAGGCATATGCATCATATAATCCTTGAGTTCTGCTTCCAATTTGCTCAAATCAGCCTCAAGCACTTTTGTCTTTTCACTCACTTGAGTCATCTCGGCTTTTAATCTTTCTATTTCAGATTGATTTTTTGCCTTATCTTTCATAAGCAAGCCAATTTGGTCAGCGCCCTTATTCCTTTGGGTTTGCATATCTTGGCAGGCAATGCGCGTTTTGCCAATCTTTTCATTTAGTGATAAAAAGTATTCTTTATCTAAATCGAATTTTTTTTGCTTTAACTTTTCAACATAAAAATCTATGTTATCAAGCATCTTTTTAATATCTAACATTTTTAACTCCTATAATTTGCTTTTATATTATACCTTATATCTTAAAACTTATAACTAAAACTCTTTATCTAACTTCATTGATAACGATATTTTATTCCTTGCCACATCTACATCTTTAATTTTTACCTTAACTTGATCACCTACAGTCAGTTCCTCTGATGGATGTTTGATATATCTATCACAAATTTCGGATATATGCACAAGTCCATCTTGATGCACGCCAATATCTACGAATGCGCCAAAGTCGACAACATTTCGAACTACGCCATCAAAAACCATATTCTTTTGTAAGTCATTAATGTCCATAACATCACTGCGTAAAATAGGTTGAGGCAAACTATCACGAATATCTCTACCAGGTTTCATAAGCTCATCTATTATATCCTCGCAAGTAGGCACACCAACACCACATTCTTGAGCAAGTTTTTCTATGCCGTAATGTTCTGCTTTCTTTTTTAATAAATCCACTTCGTTATTTTTTACATCTGCATCAGTATAACCAAGTGTTTTTAGTAGCTTTTCTGCCGATTCATAACTTTCGGGATGCACAGCAGTGTTATCTAAAATATTATCAGCACCTACTATTCTCAAAAAACCAGCACTTTGCGTAAATGCTTTTTCGCCAAGTTTAGGAACATTTAGTAGTTCTTGCCTTGTCTTAAATGCACCATTAGCTTGCCTATATTCAACTATCTTTTTAGCAATACCCATATTTAGCCCTGATATTCTTGATAGCAATGCATAGGAAGCAGTGTTTAGGTCTACGCCTACGCTATTAACGCAACTTTCAACAACACCATCTAGTACCTGACCTAGCCTTGCCTGTGGCATATCGTGCTGATATTGGCCCACACCTATTGATTTTGTATCGATTTTTATAAGTTCGGCAAGCGGGTCTTGAAGTCTGCGCGCTATGCTTGTAGCACTGCGCACTGTCACATCGTAGTTAGGAAATTCCTCCGTTCCAAGTTTAGATGCACTATAAACTGATGCCCCCGCCTCGTTTACCATAGCATAAGTAACCGGTCTATCAAGCTCCTTAATTAACCCTGCAACAAAAATTTCGCTTTCCTTGCTAGCAGTTCCATTACCAATTGCAATTACATCAATGCCCCATTTATTTATTAGTTCTTTTAACTTTTGTTTTGATTCCTCTATATGATTTTGAGGTGGTGTTGGATAAATTACACCATAATCTAACAAAGTTCCATTTGGGTCTACAACTGCAAGCTTGCATCCTGTTCTATACGCAGGGTCAAAGCCCAAAACAGTTTTACCTTTCAATGGCGGTTGCATAAGAAGCGGTCTTAAATTGAGTTCGAACATTTTAATGGCTTGCTCGTTTGCATCATCTGTCAAAATATTTCTAATTTCACGCGCTATTGAAGGTTCAATTAGCCTTTCGTACGAATCTACTATAACCTGCTCCATAATGTCAGCATAGTCGCCGTTTTTGTGTATAAACATATCTTTTAGAAAATTAATTGATGTGTTTTCGTCCATAACGATATCAACTTTAAGCCCGCCATCTTTCTCGCCACGATTTAGCGCCAAAATTCTATGGCTTGGAATTACATCCACCTTTTCACTAAAATCCTTATAAACTTCATATTTTATAGCAGTATCGCTATCGGTAAGCTTTGATGCGATTTTAGCATATTTACCAAACAATTTGCGCAGTTGCTTGCGCATTTCGGCATTATCTGATATCATTTCGGCTATTATATCTTTAGCGCCCGCAATAGCCTCTTGCTCATCTTTAACCTCATCATTTATAAATTCCTTAGCATATTCCATTAAATCTTTTTCGGCTTTTTGATTAAAAATATAATCGGCAAGTGGCTGTAGCCCTTTTGCAATGGCAACAGAAGCGCGAGTTTTTCTTTTAGGCTTAAATGGGCGATAGATATCCTCTACTTCTGTCATAGTTTTAGCTTCATTAAGCGCTTGTTCAATTTCAGGAGTCATTTTTTCCTGTTCAGATATTAATCTAAAAACTTCCTCCTTCCTTTGGTGCAAATTGCGCAAGTAATTCAGCCTATCAGCGAAAGCCCTTAAGGTTTCATCACTAGCAGAACCAGTCATTTCCTTACGGTACCTAGCAATAAACGGGATGGTGCACCCCTCGTCTATTAGGCCTATAATATTGTTGACATGATTTTCTGTCATCGAAAATTCTTGTCGTAAAGTCTCTACAATTGTCATAAGTTTTCTCCCTAAAATATAACAATATTATAACATAATATTGCATATTTAACAACCTTTTAAGGTAGTATAAATGCTATAATTAGCAGGTAAGTATGGCGTTTTTATTAATTATCGCTTTGAAATATTCCACTAAAATTCACATTTTTAGCATATTTATTAAGAATATTAAAAATAAATTAGGCTTACAAGTGTTATACAAGTTAATTGCTTAAATAACAATAGAGTATACAACTTTTCTTTAAAAGCAAAACATATAAAAAACAATTGCAAATGCAATTGTTTTTATTTGTTTTGTGTATTTGAGTTTTGGGCATTACTATCCTGCCCATCACTAGTTTTGTTGTTAGAAGTCTTTTGAAAATCTCCCTCCAATTTGCTAGCCCTATCATTAAAGCCAAAATTATTAGCGTTGTTGTTCCAATCCTGAAAAGTCTTATTTTCTTTTTTCTTTTTCTTAAAAAAGCACATAAACTGCCCCCTTATTGATTTATTATTTCTACTGCACTGCTAGTGCCAATTCTAGTTGCTCCAGCCTCTATCAACTGTTCCGCAAACTCTCTAGTTTTTATTCCCCCGCTCGCTTTAATTTGGATATTGCCTTTAATAGCATTTTTTATTCTTTTTATATCCTCAACACTTGCACCGCGTGTTCCATAGCCTGTACTGGTTTTAATATAATCAATACCTGCTTTTTCACACAATGGTACAACTATTTTAATATCAGATTCGCTTAAATAGCAAGTTTCAATTATAGCTTTTAGGGTGATGCGGTCATCAACCAATTTTCTAATTGCGCCCAACTCGCCTTCTACATACTCATAGTTGCCATCAAGCAGTTTTGCTACATTTATAACAATATCAAGTTCATCAGCGCCAGCATCTACTGCCAATCTTGCCTCGTACATTTTTGTAGTTGTAGCGTTTTGTCCCAACGGAAAGCCTACTACCGTGCATACTTTAACTTTGGAACTTTTTAACTTTGTTTTAGCTAAGCCTACATATACTGGATTTACGCATACAGCATAAAAATTATGCACCATTGCATCTTGGCAAAGCTTTTCAATATCAGCTACTTTTGCTGTTGGTTTTAATAAAGTAGAATCTATATATTCATTCAAATTTTTCATAATGTGTTCACCTGCAAAAAAATTATAGCAAAATTATAATCAAAATTCAAATTATTTTTATATTATTTTATGTTAACAAAAAACTTTTTTTGTATTTGAGGTAGTGTATAAACATCTTTTTCGGATACTTTTCCTAGTACTGTAACCCATAATTGATTTTTAGAATTGTTAAAAAAGCCTATGTACTTGTTTATATCTTGCAATGTAGTGTTTTTAGCTTCCTTTTTAGCATCCAAGTCATCAACAAGCCCTCTTGTAATATGCGTAAAAGCCGTATCGTTGATTTCAAACAAACTTAAATCGCGTTCCTTTTCATCCTCGGCAATTACAATTTGCTTGCATAAATTTCTAAATTTATCCTCACTCATACCATTTTTATAAAGCTCTTGCATTTCTTTAGCATATTCGTCAATTATCTTATTAATATTTTCTTTAGAACACGAAAATTTGATTGTGAGTATAGAATTGTATGCCCATTCTGCAATGTATGCAGTACTAGCATAAACTAACCCCTTTTTTCTCAAAGTATTATAAGGTTGTTCTAAATTAAAATAATAGGATAAAATTAATCTACTAAATCTATTTTGCGAATTAAATATGCCAAATGGTATGTTGATTGATATTGCTACATCAACCTTTTCTTGGTCTAGCTCAATCACCTGCAGTTTGCTTGGCTTGCTTGGCGTCATATCGTACACAATGTTGTTTACATCCTCACTAACCCTTAATTTAGGTTGAATGTGCTTTTTGTATAACGCCACGATTTTGGCCATTGGTAAGCTAGATATGGCATACATAACAAAATTTTTAGCAACATAATTTTTATTGCGAAAATTTTCCATATCCTTTTTTGTGACCTTATCAATATCCTCACCAATTATAGGGCACAAAGGCTTATCCATATAAGGACTCCAAAGAGTATTGTGGTATGCATAAATATTTCTTTTATCGCGTTCTCGGCTCATTGCAATTTCATTTCTAACCACTTCTCTTTCTTTTTTTATTTCGTTTGCATTAAACTTTGTATTAAGCAACACATCGCTTGCAAACTCAAAAGCGCTATCTAATTCGCTATTAGCTCTCTTAAAACGCACTAAAGTATAATACAAGCTTGTAGATGCGTTGAGTTCACAAATTTCGGAGTTTGCTTTATCTATTTCGTCACGCGACCTACTTGTTGTCCCCAAAAATAAATTGTGTTCCAAAAAGTGAGCCGTGCCAGGTACAACATCTAAACTTGCACCCGTCTTAAATCCAACATTAACCGTCGTAAATTTTAATCCTTTAATGGGCTTTAGTACAATAGTGGCACCATTTTCTAGTTTTTGTATTTTGTAATCTTTCATTTTTACTCCTAAAATAACAGCTTTGATTTTATTTCATCCAGTGAATAAACATCATCCTCATTTATGTTGCCCAAATATGTAACATACATTCTATTTGATTTACTCAAAATTTGCTTAAATACTTTGTTAACATACTCAAGCTTGAGTTTTTTATTTTCTTTATTCCACTTATAAGGTTTATGGAATTTTCCATCTATTATGTAGTTAGAACACATATTTCGTAATGTTCTAGAAATGTCAATAGCCTCAGCGGTCTCATCATCCAAATATTTTAAGTTTAAGGTGCGCTGTTCAAATGTTTTTTCATCCATTCCATTTTGATAAATATCACTAAATATTTCACCCAATTTATCTACAATTGTTTTCAATTTATCCTTTGACGAATTAAAACCAAATGTAGCAACCGTACAACTATCATATTTATCAAGCGTCATTTTATCAAACACATATACGAGTCCTGCCTCTCTTAACGCATTAAAAAGCGGACTAGTACCAGCGCCAATCAAAGTAGGTATATAACTGCCAACAGTTTTATTTTGAAAGTCATCATATCCCACATCAAACACAATGCTAATAGCACACTTCACTTGTTCAATGCTTTCCTCTTTTATAATGCGCAAACTTTCTGGTTTACAAGGTTCACTACACAATTTTTTAATAGGAACATAATTCTCCGCAACTGTCAACTGCGGTTCAATTAACTTTTTATAAAGCCTTTTTACCTTATATAGTGGAATATGAGAAACCACCCCCATTATAAAATTTTGGGATACATAAACCCTATTTTTGTACTCCAGCAAATCTTGTTTTGTCATAGATGCAATGTTTTCTACAGAACCCAATGTTTTAGGGTAATCAAAATTGGATTCAAATATTTGTGGAAAGTGATAGTAATATACATCGCTCTTACTTCTATCAATATGTCGATGCAATTCCTCTTGAATAACACCCTTCTCGCTTTCAACAAAATTTTCTGGTAAAGTTGAATTAAATAATAAATCGGCCAAAAAAGAAAGCGATTCTTTTGTTAACTTGTTTGTTCTACGGGTATCAACAGCTGTGTAGTAAGCACTAGTTTTGGCATCAGCAAAACAAACCTCAAACCTATCCTTATTTATTTGTTCAAAACTTCTATTTGGGGTGCCTTTATATAACATATGCTCTAAAAAGTGAGCAGTTCCTTCCTTCCTGTCCTCAGTAGAGCCACCCAAAAATGACAATCTCCAAGCAGATGCCTTTTTCATCTTTCCTTTGAAATAAAGCAAGGTAGCACCATTACTAAATTTCACTATCTTTGGTATTCGCATATAAACTCCTAATACACATAAAAATACATTATAAACTATATTTTTCAAATATATTTCAAAATGTTTAAATTAAGTATCAATGGCTAAATATTAAATATTTTGCACCCACACTTAAGATAAAAGCAACCTTATCTACAAAAATAAATAAAAATATTAAATATGTATTATATTGGTACGTAATAATTTATAAAACTGCCCCAACATTGGTTGTAGAATTATTATATCATAAAAATACGGACATATCAACCAAATAGAACAAAAAAGCAAATCTCATTCTATCACTCCCTGCATTTTTGTGATGTCTTTGATTTGCTTTTATATATTTTAATAATTAAAAATATGTTTTTGTAAACTGTTAAATTTACAGGATACCGATATAAAATTATCAGTATTTATTATTAAACAAGTTCAAGTTTAACAAGCATAGCAGCATCGCCACGGCGTCTGCCAAGTTTTATTATTCTTGTATATCCACCCATTTGTCCTAGTTCTTCTGCCCTAGCGCCATATTTAGGTGCATAAACATTAAATATTTTTTCGAGCAAAGGATGTGCAACATCTTCTGTACGCACTTTGAAATCCTCTTTCTTTTCTCCCTCGATGCGTTGCTCTTGAACATCATTGACCATTCCAATTATTTTACGGCGAGCATTCAACTTGTTAACGCCATCATTCAGCACTTTTCTTGTAGTTTTTTCGCCTTTATCGTTCACATATGGTTTTTCAACTTCAATAGTATCTTTATAACTTTTAACTGCAAGTGTCAAAACCTTTTCTGCTAGGCGCGCTACAGATTGAGCTCTATCAAGCGTAGTTTCTATGGAACCATTCCATAAAAAGTCGGTAAGTTGTCCGCGCAAAATAGCCATACGCAAATCTGTTCTTTTACCTAATTTGTTTATTGCCATTTTATCCTCCTAATTTATTCCTCATCTTCTCTCAATTTAAGCCCAAGACTGTTGATTTTTTCAATGACTTCCTCCAAGGACTTAGCACCGAGATTTTTGACTTTTAACATATCCTCTCTTGATTTTTTAACCAAGTCTTCAACTGTATTGATATTAGCCCTTTTAAGACAATTGTGGCTACGAACTGATAACTCAAGGTCATCAATGCTCATACTCAAAATTTTAGTGTTTTTATCCTCTTCTGGGCTAACTAAAATTTCTGTATTAGCCATACCATCCACTAAATCAACAAAAAGTTGTGTATGGTCTTGCAAAATTTTGCCTGCCAAACTAACTACTTCTACAGCGCGCTTTGTGCCGTTAGTAGTAACCTCTAAAATAAGTTTGTCATAAGCCATATTGTGCCCAACTCTTGCACCTTCAACATAAAAGTTAGCGGCTTTAACGGGAGTAAAAATTGAATCGATAGCAATGTATCCAATACTTTCAATTTCACTCTTATTTTGTGCTGAAGGCACATAACCACGGCCTCTTGCCACTGTGATTTCCATCTCCAAATCCGCATCATCATCTAGCGTGCATAGATAAAGGTCAGGAGTTTTACATTCTACATCAATAGGATACTCAATATCCTTAGCGTATACCACACCAGCGCCCTTTTTGTTGAGTCTAAGAGTTGTCTTAAAATCAAGGTCTGTATTAGTGGTAGCCAAAGCAATGCCTTTAAGGTTCAAAATGATATCACAAACATCCTCTTTAACCCCTTTGACATTAGAAAATTCGTGAGCAACCCCTGCTATTCTAATAGCAACAGGCGCAATACCTGGCAAAGATGCCTGAAGTACTCGTCTAAAACTGTTGCCGAGTGTTGTGCCGAACCCTCTTTCCAATGGTTCCACAATAATCTTTGCAAAACTTCCATCAGCGTTCTCTTCAACTGTGATTTTTGGTTTTTCGATTTGCATCATAAACTACAAATCCTCCTAAAATTATGTTTATTAAATTATTTACTGTAAAGTTCGACAACTAAGTACTCTGCGAAGTTCATATCGATATCATCTCTTTGTGGCATTGCGTTTATCTTGCCTGTCAAAGACTTTGTATCAAACTCCATCCATTTAGGTGTAGTTATCTTCATTTTGCTCAATTCGTTGAATAGTCCGTTATCCGAATGTCCCTCTTTAATAGCAATGACATCGCCTTCACTTACTATATATGAAGGTATATTGACTACTCTGCCATTTACTGTAATGTGTCCGTGATTTACTATTTGACGGCTCAAAGCACGGCTTGAAGCTATACCCATACGGTATACTACATTATCAAGCCTTCTTTCAAGCAAGAAAAGCAAATTTTCACCTGTATTGCCCTTCATTCTATCAGCAGTTTCGTACATATTGTGGAATTGCTTTTCTAGCAAACCATAATATCTTTTAATCTTTTGCTTTTCACGAAGTTGCATACCATATTCGCTTTGCTTTTTGCGAGTATTTTGAGCGCCGTGTTGCCCTGGAACTACAGGGCGTCTTTCCATAGCGCATTTTGGACTTGTGCATCTATCGCCTTTTAAGAAAAGTTTGCAACCTTCCCTTCTACAAAGACGGCAATCTGCATCAGTGTATTTAGCCATTTATGTTTCCCTCCTATACTCTTCTTTTCTTTGGCGGACGACAACCATTAAATGGTATTGAAGATACATCTTTTATGGATGTAACTTGTATTTCCGCGTTTCCTAGCGCTCTTATAGCCGCTTCTCTACCACGGCCTGCGCCCTTTACGAATACATCGACTGACCTTAAGCCTTGCTCTTTAGCTACCTTTACTGCTGTTTCGGCTACTTGAGCTGCTGCATAAGGGGTATCCTTTTTATTTGACCTAAATCCCAAACTACCCGATGAGGACCAAGAGATAACATTGCCTTGGTCATCTGTAACTGTAACAATGCAGTTATTAAATGTAGATTGAATGTGTACTTGACCCTTATCTAGGTTTTTATTTGCTCTCTTTTTCTTTGTTGTTGCCATTATTCACTCCTATTTCTTACCACGAGATACAGTCTTTTTGCGTCCCTTTCTCGTACGGGCATTGGTTTTTGTCCTTTGACCACGAACTGGTAAACCACGTCTATGACGAATACCACGGTAGCACCCAATATCTTGTAGGCGCTTGATGTTCATCATAACTTCGTTTCTAAGTTCGCCTTCGACTTTTAGGTTATTGTCAATATAATTTCTGATAGACGCCATCTCATCCTCGGTCAAATCTTTGACACGAGTATCTGGGTTGACGCCGGTTTCTTTCAAAATTTTATTTGATGTTGTGCGACCAATACCGTATATATAGGTTAAACCTATTTCGACTCTTTTTTCTTTAGGTAGGTCCACACCAGCAATTCTTGCCATATTCTCCTCCGATTTATTTTTATATAAAGACACAAACTAAATCACAATAAAATTGTGTAGCCGCGTTAGTCTGTGGATTTTTAGTAGTTTTGTCTATACATAAATATGCACGCAAAGCTTTTGCCTTATATTTATGTATGGACAAATAAAATATTCTTTTATTAGCCTTGTACTTGTTTATGCTTTTTATTAGGGCAAATTACCATAACTTTACCATCGCGTTTAATAACTTTGCATTTATCGCACATAGGCTTAACTGATGACCTTACTTTCATTTTATTTGCTCCTTTTTATTGTTGTATCTTTTTTTTATCACGATAAACAATTCTACCTCTATTAACATCGTATGGAGATAGTTCTACCGTAACTTCATCTCCTTCCAAAACGCTTATATGCTTAACGACTAGGCGTCCTGCTAAATAAGCATCTATTATATGACCATTGGGCAATTTTACTTTGTATACAGCGTTTCGAATGACTTCTACAACTACGCCTTCAACCTCAATACCTTCACCTTTAGGCATCTTTACCTCCATTTAGATAAGTTTTACATGTTTTTTTAATATCAGCATCAAGTAAATTTTGTTTGTTTAATACTTGTGTATGTCCGATAACTTCGATGTGTTTTAATCTTTTTCTTTTTTTGTTTTCGAGCTTTCTTGTATCACCATTAACTAAGTTTACAAAGTTATTATCTACAAGTTCGCAGACTACAAAAACCCTGCCCGTATCGCGTCCTTTTAAGGACTTAACAACGTCACCTATTTCCATACATCACCATCAAAGTGTAAGAATCTCTACACCATCAGCAGTTATCAAAATGGTATTTTCGTAATGAGATGCTGGTAAACCATCTTTTGTAACAATAGTCCAATCGTCATCAAGCATCACAATTTCTTTTTTGCCCATATTAATCATAGGTTCTATCGCTATCGTCATACCTGCATACAATTTTGCACCGCTACCTGCCCTGCCGTAATTAGGAACAGAAGGATATTCGTGTAAATTTCTACCTACACCGTGCCCTTCAAGCATCCTTACCACGCTAAAGCCATTTTTTTCGGCGTGTGCTTGCACTTGACAAGAGATATCTCCGACAAAACTTCCATCTTTTATGCCTTTGATACCCTCAAAGAAACATTCCTCGGTTACGCGGACAAGTTTTTTCTTATTCTCACTCACATTCCCTATTAAAAATGTGCGCGCCGCATCCCCATGAAAGCCATTTTTATATGCGCCTACATCAACCGAAACGATATCCCCTTCCTCAATCCTTCGATGAGAACTAGGTATGCCGTGTACAATTTCGTCATTTATAGAAACACAAGCATTGCCAGGATATCCTTGATAATTTTTGAAAGAACACTTTGCGTTGCAAGAATGAATATAATCGCGCACAATGTTATCTATCATCATAGTAGTCATACCAGCGCGTATTTTTTCCTCTACCACTTTTAGTGCATCACCTGTAATTTTACAAGCCTCACGCATATGTTCAATTTCGCTAGGCGTTTTAATATGAGCTTCCATTTATATTCCTTCTTTTTAATTATATCACAATCAAATATTAAATTCAATACTTATTTTTCTATTTCTTTAGTATTGCCTTCAACAATGTTACAAACTTTGGCATATATTTTGTCAATTGAATCGTTTGCATTAATTTTTGTAAGAATTTTTGCTTCATCAAAATATTTGACAATAGGCATAGTTTGCTCCATAAAAACTTGATAGCGCTTGCTAAAGGTTTGCTCATTGTCATCAATTCGACTTATTAGTTTAGACCCGCATTTTTCACAAACTTCGCCAGATTGGTCAACTGTTGTAACAAAACCACAATCTGGGCATATACGGCGTTTTAGTATTCTCTTAAGAACTGTACCGTAATCTACATCCAAAAATATAACTTTATCAATTTTATAAAATGAATGGAGTTCCTTTGCCTCTTCAAGCGTCTTACCAAAGCCATCTAACAACACATTATCAGCACACTCGCTTTTCGACAATCTATCTTTCATAACCTCAAGAAGTATGTCGCTCGGTGCAAGCAATCCCTGCTCCATCGCCTGCTTGAGTATCTGACCGCGCTCGGTGCCTTCTGCAATTTCGGCACGAAAAATATCGCCCGTAGAAAGATGCTTTAGTTTATACTTTTTGGTAAGTTTTTGTGATAGTGTACCTTTGCCACTACCAGGTGCCCCAATTAAAAGAATGTTCATTTTAATAATCCCATAAGTTTATCTAATTGAATTTTATAGTTCTCTTGAGCATTGATTTTATATACTAAACCCAATTTTTGGTAGTATTCTATAACGGGTAAAGTTAAATTTTGATACTCTTGCATTCTAACTGTAAGTGATTCAATATTATCATCACTGCGAGTAGTAAGAGTAGCACCACAAACATCGCATTTATCCAAACTGTATTCAAGTTTTGAAAACACTTTATTACAGTTAGGACAAATTAGACGATTGAGGATGCGTTGCTTGATTAGTTCAAATTCCGCCTCAAGTACAATTACTTTTTTAATACTCAAAAATTCTTGCATTAGGTTAACAGACTTTAGTCCGCGCGGATACCCATCAAGCAGTATATTATCAAATAGATTATTTTCTATTAAATAATTGTGTAATATTTTTGTAGTTACGCTCTCCTCCAAAATTTTACCTTTTGAAAGAGTTTCGCGCACCATCATGCCCATATTGGTAGATTGCTCTGCAAATTTGCGGAGCAAATCTCCCATTGATATATGGGTAAATTGGTACTTGTTAACCAAATATTGGGAACAGGTACCCTTGCCACTTGCAGGTGGCCCCAATAGTACTAAATTCATTATTTTAGGAATCCTTTATAATTTTTCATCATCAACTGTCCTTCAAGTTGTTTATCAAACTCAAGCGCAACGCTGACAACGATCAACATACCTGTTGCTGTAAATGCATTTACAAGTCCACCAGTTGCTACAAATGAGAATATAAGTGTAGGAACTATGAAAACAAGTGTTAGATATATTGCTCCAAATAATGTAATTCTATTGGATATTTTTTTGAGATAATCGGCAGTTTGTTTGCCTGCTCGATGATTAGGAATAAATCCACCATTTTGTTGTAATTGTCTACTAATTTCGTCTGGCTTAAATACCATACTTCCGTAAAAATACGAGAAAAACAGTATTAAAATAGCAGATAAAACAAAGTAAATTGGAGTACCAGCACCTAACCAATCTTGATACCAGAACATTGCATCAGAATTCGGCCAGAAAATTTGAATTATATATTGCGGGAACATTATAAAACTCATTGCAAAGATGATAGGCATTACACCAAAACTGTTTACCTTTATTGGTATGTTGGTAGATTGTCCACCATACATCTTTCTGCCCCTAATTTGTTTTGCATAGTTTACAGGAATCTTTCTTACAGATAGGTCCACAAAAGTCATTAACCAGAATATGATTAAAAGTAAAGCTACAAATATTAATATATCCCAAAGATAATCAATATTATCTGCTAAACCTACAAAACTTTGAATTAATGCAGTGCCAGCACTTGAGATGATACCTATGAACACGAGAAGTGATAGTCCGTTACCTATTCCTAAATCGGTAATTTTTTCACCTAACCACATAGTAAACATTGCACCAGCTACAAGCAACAGTACAACAACTGTGCCAACAAGCCATAGTGGCGCTCCACCTAATGCATCCGCATTTAAGAAACTTTGTACCCCAAAGCCATACACAATACCAATGCTTTGTATTAGCGCTAAAACAAATGTTAATATTCTTGTATAGAACGCAATTTTCTTTCTACCTGCATCACCCTGTTTAGATAATCTTTCCAAGGCAGGTATACCAAAAGTTAACAATTGCATTATAATTGATGCACTGATGTACGGAATTACACCCAGCGCCAAGAATGCTCCATTAGCGAGCGCTCCACCAGTGATTGCACTCATTAACGATAAGAAATCACTTTCATTAGTGCTAAAATAATCAAATGCAATGCCAGGAATAGGAAGCCAGCATCCTAATCTATATATAAGCAAAATTAGGAGTGTCCAAAGAATTTTCTTTCGCACATCCTTTGCTTTAAAGGCATCTCTCAAGTTTTCAAACATTATTGCACCTCAATTTTTCCGCCTGCTTTTTCGATTTTCTCTTGAGCAGATTTCGTAAAAACAGCGGCTTTGACAGTCAATTTTTTATTCAATTCGCCATTGCCAAGAACTTTTAAGCCAAATTTTTCAATTTTGCCTATAATTCTTTTTTCTTTTAGCAATGCAATATCTACAACAGTGCCATCATCAAGCTTATTTAAGTCACAAACATTGACGATAGAATATTGTTTTTTGAACTCATTGTTGTTGAATCCACGACGAGGTAGTCTACGAATTAAAGGCATTTGTCCGCCTTCAAAACCTATTCTAACACCACCGCCACTGCGTGAATTTTGTCCTTTTTGTCCTCTGCCAGAAGTCTTGCCTAGTCCGCTACCCACACCACGACCAACGCGCTTTGCTTTTTTCGTAGAATTAGGAGCAGGACTCAATTCGTGTATATTCATAAATTCGCCCTCCTTCCTTAAAGTTCTTCTACTTTAACAAGGTGTTTGATTGTGAAAATCATTCCGCGAATAGCTGGAGTATCTTCCACTACCTTGCTTGCGTTTAACTTTCTTAAACCCAATGCTTCGCAAGTTTTGCGTTGATTAGGTTTAGCAGAACAAGCACTTCTTATTAAAGTAATTTTAATTTCTTTCTTACTTTTCTTTGATTTGGAGGTAGCTTTTGGCTTTTTTTCTACAACTTCTTTGTTTTCAACAACCTCAACATCTTTAGTTTCTGCCATAACTAGTTGCCCTCCACTGTATTTTCGTTTTTGCCACGCAATTTCATAGCTTGGTCAAGCGTTCTTAAACCTATAAGCGCTTGCAAAGTTGCCTTAACGCAGTTTTCTTTATTTGAACTGCCGTGCAACTTAGTGGTAATATCGCGTATACCTGCAAGTTCTATAACGGCACGAGCTGCGCCACCTGCTATGATACCATTACCATCTTTAGCTGGCAACATTATAATTTTGCTTGTTCCAAACTTGCCTTCGGTAGCGTGAGGAATTGTTGTGCCTTCCATAGAAATAGTAACTACATTCTTTTTAGCATTTCTTATAGCCTTATCTACGGCTTCGGTTTGCTCACGAGATTTTCCGCGACCAATGCCAACTCTTCCTTTTTTATCGCCAACCACTACTAGTACTGAATAAGTAGTGATATCACCACCTTGTACAGATTTTTGCACTCTGCGCCTTGATACTACCCTGCTTTCCATCTCATCACGAGGGCGTCTATCATCACGGCGCTTTCTATCATCGCGCTTGCCAAATTTTTTGTTTTTATCAAAGCGTTTTCCACCGCGTTTTGCATCGCCATTTTCAACTTTTTCTGTGCTTTCTACATTAGGTTGTTCAACGGTTTCATTGATAACTTCGTTGTTTTCAACATTGTTTTCCATATTTTCCTCCATTATAGCTCCAAACCTCCTGTTCTTGCACCTTCAGCGATTTCTTTAACACGCCCAGTGTACAAATATCCACCGCGGTCAAATACGACTTTTTTGATGCCCTTATCTAAAGCACGCTTTGCAATTGTTTCGCCAATAATTTTTGCTTGCTCTAACTTAGTTTTACCTTTTAGTGCGCTTGCTAGGGCTTTTTCGACTGTAGAAGCACTTGCTAGTGTAATGCCTCTTTCATCGTCAATAATTTGAGTATAGATGTGAGTAGTACTTCTATAAACATTTAGTCTAGGTTGTTCCTGAGTACCTTTAACTTTGTTTCTCACTCTCAAATGACGCTTTTTTCTTAATTGATTTTTATCTTGTTTAATAATCATTTGCTACTCTCCTTATTTTTTACCAGCAGTCTTACTGCCCTCTTTCTTAATAACTACTTCATCTGCATAGCGGATGCCGTATAAGTGATAAGGCTCAACTCTCTTTATATCGCGTATTTTCGCAGCGAATTGACCGACTTTTTCCTTATCAATGCCCTTAACCTCAACTTCGGTTATGCTAGGGCAACTTGTTGTAACGCCATCAGCATCTAAAACTTCTTTAGGCTTAGAAAATCCTAAATCTAGAATTAACTTATCACCTTGTTTTGTAGCCTTAAAGCCGACACCATTCACAATCAATTTTTTTGTATAACCTTTTGTAACGCCTTCAATCATATTGTTCAGCAATGTTCTGCTAAGGCCGTGCATAGAGCGCGCGGTTTTAGAATCATCGCAACGCTTAACAATGATGTTATCGCCGTCTTTTTCAAAAGATACTTCTTTATTAAATTTTCTTTCCAACTGTCCCAGCGGTCCAGTTACAGTGACAACGTTGTTGTCCTTGAACTCAACCTGTGTGTTTGCTGGGATAGCGATTGGATGTCTACCTATTCTTGACATATTATTCTCCTCCCATTACCACACATAGGCAATAATTTCGCCACCTAATTTGGCTTGTCTTGCCTGCTCGTCTGTCATTAATCCTTTATTAGTTGATACAATAGCTATTCCAAGTCCGTTTAGAACTTTTGGTAACTCGTCTACACCTGCGTAAATGCGCAAGCCTGGCTTGGAAATTCTTTTTAATCCACTAATAACACTGTGACGCTTGTCACTGTATTTTAATTCGATAATAATGCTTGCCTTTCCATCTTTTTCATCAATTTTGAATCCCTGAATAAATCCTTCGTCAAGCAAAATTTCGGCAATGCTCTTTTTTATATTAGAACTAGGTATTACAACGCTTTCGTGGTGAGCCAAGAGTGCGTTACGAATTCTAGTGAGCATATCTGCTATTGGGTCATTAGTCGTCATTTTACATTATCCTCCTTACCAGCTTGCCTTTTTTACTCCCGGAATTTCGCCCTTATAAGCGAGCTCTCGGAAGCAAATTCTGCATATTCCATATTTTCTTAAAACTGCATGAGGACGCCCACAAATAGCGCAACGAGTGTATTCACGAGTGGAATACTTTTGTTTTCTTTGTTGTTTAACAATCAACGCTTTTCTTGCCATTATTTCCTCCTACTTTTTGAAAGGCATACCAAGTGCTGTAAGCAATGCCTTTGCCTCATCATTAGATTTTGCAGTTGTAACGAAACAAATATCAAGTCCTCTGACTTTATCGATATTTTCATAACTTATTTCAGGGAAAATCAACTGTTCCTTGATGCCTATGTTGTAGTTTCCTCTACCATCAAATGACTTAGTGGACACACCATCAAAGTCACGAACGCGTGGAAGTACTACCGATATGAATCTATCAAAGAATTCATACATATTGCTACCACGAAGGGTAACTTTAGCACCAATGCTTTGGTTTTGTCTTAACTTAAAGTTTGAGATAGATTTCTTTGCCTTTGTGACAATAGGTTTTTGCCCAGTAATTAGTCCGAGTTCATCTACAGCCATATTGAACGATTTTGAATTATCCTTAACATCGCCAAGCCCCATATTCAAAACAATCTTTTCAAGTTTAGGAACTTGATTGATATTTTTATAGCCAAGCTCGTTCATAAGTTCCTTTTTGACTTCTTCATACTGCACTTGAAATCTTGGCTTTTCTGTGTTTGCCATTATCTCCTCCTAGGGTTGATTCCTATTATTCATGATTAGCTTCTTCAGTTTTAACTGCTTCTGCTGGCTTTTTAGCCTGTTTCGACTTTTCTTTTTTAGTGGTTTTCTTTGCTTTGGCATCTAGAGTAGCACCGCACTTTTTACAAACGCGAGCTTTCTTTCCATCTACCACTTGGTGAGCCACTCTTGTTGCTTTGCCACAATTAGGGCAAATAATCATTACATTAGACGCATCGATAGGAGCTTCCTCCTTAAAAATTCCGCCCTTTTCCTGCGCATTTTTTGGTTTTTTAGCTTTAGTGATTATATTAACGCCTTCGACAAGCACACGGTTCTTTTTAGGGTAAGAAACCAAAATTTTGCCTGTTTTGCCATTATCTTTGCCAGCAAGCACAACAACTGTGTCGCCTCTTTTAACATTCAATTTTGCCATCATTTCCTCCCTTATAGTACCTCTTGTGCAAGACTACTTATTTTTAAGTATCCTTGGTCACGAATTTCTCTTGCTACGGGGCCAAAAATACGAGTCCCGCGCGGTTGCTTATCCTTGTCAATCAAAACAACGGCATTATCGTCAAATTTAATGTAAGAGCCATCCTCACGGCGAGTGCCTTTTACAGAACGCACAATTACACATTTAACAACATCGCCCTTTTTAACAACTCCACCAGGAGTAGCAGTTTGCACTGCTGCAACTATGATGTCGCCAATATTTCCACTTTTTCTAAAAGACCCGCCTAATACACGAATGCATTTTACAATTTTAGCACCTGTGTTATCGGCTACTTTCAATTTTGTTTCTGGTTGAATCATAACCTCATCCTCCTAGTAGATTATTTCTTTTTCTCGACAATTCTGACAAGCCTAAAGTACTTATCTTTGCTTAAGTGTCTTGTCTCAGCGATTTCGACTCTATCGCCTACTTCACATTCATTGTTCTCATCGTGCACCTTATAGCGCTTTGTAACTTTTACAACTTTTTTGAACTTTGAACGCTTGCTACTTCTAACTTCAACAACTATGGTTTTGTCCATTTTATCGCTTACCACCATACCTATGAGTGTTTTGCGACTGTTTCTTTGTTGTTCATTTTCCATTTTCGACCCTCCCATTAGTTATTGCTTGAATTTTGACTTTCGCGTTGCTTCATAATAGTCAAAACTCTTGCAATATCCTTTTTGGTGTTGTTTATTTGCATGGGATTAGCTAGTTGCCCTGTTGCGTGAGAGAATCTCAAGTTGAAAAGTTCGCCTTTAAGCGCTTTCAATTTGGCTTCTAGCTCGTCGTTTGTCATTTCTTTCAAATCTTTTGCTTTCATCACGCTCTCCCACCTTCTTGTAGATTTTCGTCTTCTCTCTTAACAAACTTTGTTAATACTGGAAGTTTGTGGCTTGCTAAACGCAGAGCTTCTCTAGCAATTTCCTCGGAAACGCCTCCAATTTCTACGATTAGGTTGCCCGGTCTTACAACTGCTACCCATTGTTCAGGCTGACCTTTACCGCCACCCATACGAACGCCGAGAGGTTTACTTGTTATAGGCTTATGTGGGAATATTTTCATCCACAATTTACCTTGTCTTTTCATATAACGATTGGCTGCTACACGCACTGCCTCGATTTGGTTAGTGGTTATCCAGCCAGGTTCAAGTGCAACTAATGCATAATCGCCATAGGCAATCTTGTTGTTACTAGTTGCCTTGCCCTTCATTGTTCCACGAAATTGCTTTCTGTGTTTTACTCTTTTGGGCATTAACATTAGTCATTTCCTCCCATATCGCTAGATTTTGGCATTTTCTTTTTCCCCAAAATGTCGCCTTTATATATCCAAACTTTAACGCCGATTACGCCGTATGTTGTAAATGCACTTGCTACGCCATAATCTATATCAGCTCTTAAAGTGTGCAATGGAAGAGAGCCTAGGTGGAATTGCTCACTGCGTGCGATTTCTGCGCCATTAAGACGCCCGCCAACAATGATTTTAACTCCTTGTGCGCCTGCTTTCATAACACGAGGAAGCACTTCCTTAACTGCGCGCTTAAATGCAACGCGCTTTTCAAGTTGCAGTGCAATTCCTTCTGCGACAAGTTGTGCATCAAGGTCGACTTTTTTAACTTCCTTGACATTCAAAATTAAGTTTTTAGAATTGGTCAATTTGCTCAATTCCTTCTTAATTTGCTCAATACCTGTGCCTTTTTGCCCGATAATCATACCAGGACGGCCAGTATTTATTGTAACGATTATTCTTGAATCAGTTCTTTCAATTTCAATACTGCGAATATTGCAATTGTAGTACTTTTTCTTTAAGAACTCTCTAATTTTGTTATCCTCTAGGAGATTCTTAGCAAATTCGTCCTTATCTGCGTACCAAACTGAACTCCAATTTTTGTTAATTCCAACTCTGAGTCCGTGTGGACTTACTTTCTGTCCCATACTACTTTGAACCTCCTTCTTGTGCTAGTTTAACAGTTATATGGCTTGTTCTTTTAGCAATAACATCCATACTGCCACGCCCGCGTGGCAAAATTCTTTTTAGGATAGGTCCAGCGTTAGCATATGCTTCGCTGATAACTAACTCATCTCTGTTCATTCCCATATTGTTTTCCGCATTGGCTGCTGCACTCTTTACAACTTTGTAAACCTCTTCGCTGGCCCCATTTGGAAGGTACTTGAGAATGGCAAGAGCCTCGTCTACTTTTTTGCCTCTTATAGCGCTGAGAACACGATTTACTTTGCTAGGGCTAATGCGTACAAACTTTGCAGTAGCGGTAGGCCTTCTATCTTTATTTTCGGCGCGTTTAAGGGCTCTTTCTCTAATATTCTTAGCCATTGTTTATTCTCCTTATTTACCTTTTTTCGCAGTTTTATCGCCTGCGTGACCGCGGAATGTTCTCGTAGGTGCAAACTCGCCTAACTTGTGCCCAACTAATTCAACTGAACAATATACAGGTATAAACTTTTTACCGTTGTGTACGGCTATAGTGTGTCCGATAAATTCTGGATAGATTGTGCTGGATCTTGACCAAGTTTTAATAACCTTTTTCTCACCGCTAACATTCATTTTTTGAATTCTATCCATCAATCTTTTTTCCACATAAGGTATTTTTTTGCTCATATTGTCACCTATTTAGCCCTTTTAACAATTAATCTGTTGGATTTTGTTTTCTTGCGAGTCTTTAAGCCCAATGCAGGTTTGCCCCAAGGTGTCAATGGATGTGTTCTACCTATTGGAGCCTTACCTTCACCACCCCCATGAGGGTGATCTACAGGGTTCATCGCAGAACCGCGCACTGTAGGACGAATGCCTCTGTGGCGATTTGCGCCCGCCTTGCCGACTTTTGTATTTGAGTGATCTATATTGCCAACTTGCCCAAGCGTTGCTCGACAACTTGCAAGCACCATTCTCATTTCGCCTGATGGCATTTTAAGAGTAGCATAATTGCCCTCTTTTGCCATTAAACGAGCAGATATTCCTGCCGAACGAGCAAATTGTCCGCCACGGCCAGGGTGCAATTCAATGTTGTGCACTATAGAACCAACTGGTATTTTTGATAGTGGCAATGCGTTGCCAACTTTTATTTCAGCATTCTCACCGCTCATAACTTCTGCATTAACTTGCAAGCCAAGAGGCGCAAGAATGTATCTCTTTTCGCCATCTACATATTGTAGCAAAGCAATATACGCAGAGCGGTTAGGATCATATTCAATTGAAACAACCTTTGCCTTAACATCATCTTTATTTCTCTTAAAATCGATGATTCTGTAGTGTTGCTTATTTCCACCGCCATGATGGCGCACAGTTATTCTGCCTTGATTATTTCTGCCGGCACGCTTTTTCTTAGGTGCTAGCAAGGACTTTTCCGGCGTCTTTTTTGTGATTTCTTCGAAGGAAGAAGTAACAACAAAACGCATTGACGGAGTAGTCGGATTATGTCTTTTAACTGCCATTTTCTATTCCTCCTTCCTTAACTCAAACTCTCAAAGAATTCTATAGCCTTGCTGTCCTTTGTCAACACAACGCAAGCCTTTTTGTATTCGCTTGTCTTAGTGTCTATCGACTTTCTACCACCATTTACTCTTTGAGTTTTAGGTTTACCCGGCATAACAGCCGTGGTAACTTTTTGTACTTTAACATTAAAAATCTTTTCTACCGCATTTTTAATATCCACTTTAGTAGCAGATTTATCCACAATAAACCAATATTTTTTGTTAGGAAAATCGCCATAAGTCTTTTCGGATAAAAGCGGTTTTTTAATAATATCGTAAGCGTTCATTATGCCTTATAAGCCTCCTCAATAGATTTTATTGCATCTTGAGTGATGACCAATTTGTTTGTAGCCACTATTTGATAAACATTTAATAAGTCGCTATCGCACATACTAACTTTAGGTATGTTTCTGCTAGCTCTATCAACAGTTTCATCATATCCTTTAACTACAAGTAGCACACTCTTGTTGAGCTTTAGATCATCTAGAACCTTTTTCATGAGCTTTGTTTTAGGTGCTTCAAGTTTTAGGTCTTTAAGCACAATGATGTTGTTTTCAGCAAGTTTGGTACTAATTGCGCTTATGAATGCAGCCCTTCTCATCTGCTTATTGATTTTTTGAGAAAAATCGCGTGGCTTTGGAGCAAATACAACTCCACCGCCTCTCCATTGTGGCCCCTTGGTAGAACCGTGGCGCGCACGACCTGTGCCTTTTTGGCGCCATGGTTTTTTAGCATGCCCACGCACTTCACTGCGGGTTAAAGCACTCTTTGTGCCTTGGCGCTGATTTGCTAGGTATGCCTTTACAACTTGATGAATGAGTGGCTCGTTATATTCTGCGCCAAACACTGCATCGTTTAGTGTCATTGTGCCCGCTTTTGCGCCGGTTTGGTCATAAACATCTATTTTTGCCATAGTGATAATCTCCTTATGCCTTTACCGCATCCCTCAAGGTGACCAATGCACCACGAGCGCCCGGTACCGCACCTTTGACTAAAATCAAATTGCGTTCCTTATCGACTTTTACTACTTTTAGATTAAGTATGGTTTTGCGCACATTACCATATTGCCCTGGCATATGACGGCCGGGACGCACTCTTGCAACTGCGGTAGAAGCGCCGAGTGAACCTACAGCTCTATGTACCTTGTTGCCACCGTGAGTGTTGCGTTGGTGATGAGCACCCCATCTTTTAATCATACCGCTAAATCCGTGACCTTTGCTTACCGCGCTTGCATCGACAAGCTCATCAGCATTAAAGATATCGCAAGTAATTTCTTGCCCAACTTTATAATCGCTTGCATTGTCAACGCGGAATTCGCGCAAGTAACGCTTTGGTGTGATTTCAGCTTTTTTGAATAGACCCATTTCTGGCTTATTTACAAGTTTTTCTTTCTTATCTTCAAAGCCAACTACTATAGCATTGTAGCCATCGCTCTCAACAGTTTTTATTTGAGCAACAAAACACGGGCCCGCTTGAATAACTGTAACTGGTATTACAGTGCCGTTATCAGCAAATACTTGAGT
This sequence comes from uncultured Clostridia bacterium, assembly GCA_944332315.1. Taxonomy (GTDB): domain Bacteria; phylum Bacillota; class Clostridia; order Christensenellales; family UBA1242; genus CAKVOD01. Next base: position 5,570 of record CALVJT010000037.1, on the reverse strand, counting down.
CATACCCAATTTTTTTCCTAAAATTGCTTTTTCCATAATTCTCTCCTTCTAAAATTTAGAGCTTTATCTTGATATCAACGCCAGCCGGCAACTCAATTCTAGTTAAGCTGTCAACTACCTTTGATGACGGACTGTAGATATCAATCAAGCGTTTGTGTGTTCTGATTTCAAATTGCTCACGAGAGTCCTTGTACTTAAATGGGCTCCTTATGATTGTAACCACTTCTTTTTGCGTAGGAAGTGGTATCGGGCCTGAAACCTGTGCGCCCGATTTTTGAGCGGCATCTACTATTTTGTTAGCAGCCGCATCAATCAAGTTGTGGTCAAAAGACTTCAACTTGATTCTTATTTTTGTTGATGCCATATAAATTCCTCCTATACCTAACTCAATTTTGGCTAATATTTTATTTTTAATACACTTGCCCGTGTGTATCTATCTGTGAATTAAAAAAAATAAAAATATTTATTGAGCTAGTCGCCTAAATTTTTCTAGACATTTGTCCATTGAAATTCTCTGCTAAAACGAGTATTTTAGCAGTAACTTCCAACTTCATCCCATTCACAGTGTTCTTATTATATCTTATTCTAATTTTTTTGTCAACAGTTTTACACAACTTTTTTTACTTATTTTTATAGTATTTTGTGGGCTTAAACTTGCCCTAATACATAGGCATAAATTCAGCCACAAAATAATAGTTACCCCTCTGCACAGTATCAGTTGCCACCTCATATTCCCCTAGCACCTTTCCATAGTTTATGCGCATTTTACTATGGTGCTTATTATGAACAAAAAGAAATTGCTAAACTCACTTAACTAAAAAAGTTCTTTATTATTAATGGTGGTATAGTGAGTTATAGATTCAAACTTTTGCTAAGCTCTTTTCGCTTAATTTTTGATACCCCCCCCCCCCACGAATATTATAGAACCACTAAAAAATAGATAGCAAAAACTTGCTATCTATTTTGTGGAGTCAGCAAAACATAGTTTGTTTGCTAACTCTATATTTAATATTATAATGTTAAACCTTTTTGTGATTGTTTTTTAGACTTTTAGATTTTATATACCTATTTACAAGCGAAAAGGAGTGATGCTTAATTTGTTAGGTGATCTATTGTTTAACACAATAGTTGTTTTTACAAAATAGTATTTTTTAGTATGTTTAATAGTTTAAGAATATGTTTTTGATTTTTATTTGTTTTATCTTTTATCGTTTTTATGCCTAAATCAAACGACCACAAAAATGTTCGACATCAATAATATTAACAAATTTAATTTTTGCCACCATGTGGCAAGTGATTGAGTTTATCTAATTTTTTTTTATTCACATATCTTACTCGCTTACGCGCAGGGCAGAATAGATAAACTTATTTATTTGACAAATAATATAATTCTCTATTTATATTACAATTGAGTTGTTAAAGTTTGAACCACTAGATGGAGCGGTTACGGTGTAGGTGATAGTAACTGCATCATTACTTGTAATTGCAGACATATTTAACTCAAACTTATTGCCTACTTGTGTGCCATCGTCACCCGTTAGCGTTATGTTTGTCATATATCCGCCCGTCACTATAACGGATACTTGCGCTGCTGGCTCTACTGAAACATTAAATGTTGCACCATTGCCCAGCATACCCTGCTGCAAAATTGCATCGCCTGCTACAATATATACAAATATGTTGCCTACACTACTAGCAGTATCACTACTATTAAATTGAATAGTAAATTCCACAGCCAAACTATCCCAAACTGGATAAAGTGTTAAGCTTTCGGTGACTGAAATTTCTTGAGATACTGTATATGTTAGAGTGCTACCATTTGTCCACTGCGAGTAGAAGTAGCCCTCCCGCGTAAACAAATCATCACCCTCTAAAGTAAGAGTATAAGGTGCCGAACCATCAAATAATGTTTGAAAGTTTATTACAACGTTAGGCTGGTCGACATTTTCTCCAGTGCTATCGTACTGATAAGTTACAACATAATCTACTGGGTAAAATACCCTTAAAACAGGCAAGCCATCATTTATATCCGCATTTATGCCCCAAACAGCAGAAAAATTCCAAGCATTAGCATCTGCACTACTCCACAATGTTCCATTTTCGTAATTAGTTTGAACTTTGACAAGTTGTGCTAAATTAGTTTGCAAAGAACCTACATCATTATTGCTATTTGTAGGAGCAACATCATAGTAACTTGCACTAACAGTAGACCCTGTATCATGTGAGCCAACTAAACCGCCTACATATGTTGTACTGCCTGTTGCAGAAATAGCATCCGCTGACTCCACTACACTAAAACAATTTGTAATAGTTGCAAAACTATCACCAGCTATACCGCCTGAATACGCCCCCGTCATTCCTGTGCCGCCTATATTTTTGGAGCTGATATGCCCTAAATTATAGCATTTGATAATAGTTCCATGAGCCCTACCTATAATTCCGCCCGCATCTGCTGAACTACTTTCCGAATATAATGTACCTGTGTTATAGCAGTTTATAACAGTTGCCTCCATCTCTTCCCCCACTATACCGCCAGCGGCTGAGTAAGCCCCTCTAATACCGCCAATTTGTGTTTTAGCATTAATTGAACCAGTGTTATAGCATTTATTAATTTCTTGTTGAGAGTTATAAAGACCTACAATACCCCCAGCAGTAGCGGTCAGCCTTGCAAAGGGATTTGAACTAGCCCCCTCAATAGTAGATGCACTTATGCTTGCAGTATTATAACAATTTGTTATTGGTGATGTCCCGTTACCAGTTCCTGCAATACCACCAGCATAAGCTCTTGCACTACCTTTACTAGAAACAGCACCACTGGTATTACAGCTACTTATTGTTGCATCTGCATAACCTACTATGCCACCCGCATAAGCATCTCCGCTACTATTGCTGACTACTAATCCTGTTTTCCAATTCACACCAATATTTTGAATGACTGAGCCAGTATTAGTATACCCAAACAGTCCTCCATATTGGCTATTTAATGCAATGTTATTGGTAAAAGTAATTTCGTGACCATTTCCATTAAATACCCCATAAAAGGCATTTGTACTATCTACGCCGATTGGAGACCAAGAGTCTTTGTACTCTATGTCATCCGCTAATACAGCATAAACTAAACTATCACTTGCACCCCAGTAGTTGCTACCGCTTGCATTTGTGCCCATCGCAAACTCTTTTAGGTCGGTTGCATTGTTTATTAAATATGGATTATCTGCTGAGCCATCGCCTTGTAGGTTTATATTTGATATGTCATAGTACTCATAAGATGTAGTAAAAATTGGGAACCCATTGTTTATACCATCCGCAATTGTCCAAAGGGCGTCACTCTGAGAAACTCCACTATCATCTCGCTCAAAGTTTTCTTTAGCCGCAATATCCCATGTACTCTGCCAAGTACTTGTAAAATAAGCAATATTTGCTTCGCCCGCTATACTACTTGTTAAATTATCAACTGGTGACCCTTGTTCAACAATTGTTGCATCCGATGTATCTAATGTGCTACTATCATAAATGCAATTATTCACTGTTCCTGCATTTGAAACATAGCCAACAATTCCGCCAACCGTTTCTTGCTCATCAAAATCTGGTGATGTTGCTGATATCGTGCCTAAAGCGCTAAAACAATTTTGTATAGAATTGCTAGTACTGGACATGTTTCCCATAATTCCTCCAGCTGCTCCATTTATATTGTAGTAGGTTTCAGAAAATGTATATAAGGCAGTTACATTGCCTATATTATAAGAATTGATTATAATGCCTCCAGAACCGGATATTCCCCCAGCATAAGGAGTGCCCCACGCTATACCACTACTTTGTGCCAATACTTCACCAGCATTAAAGCAATTTTGTACCATTGCATCAGTACCTGCTATACCGCCAGAATATGTTGTTTTCTTGCTAATGCTTGAAATATTGCCCAAATTATAACTATATCTTATAGTGCCTCCAGAACCTATAATTCCACCAACACAAGGCCAATAGCTAGACTCTCCAGTAATGTCGCCAATATTTACACAATAATTTATTTCGCAAGTACTGCCAGCAATACCCCCCACATAAACATAGAATCCACTCGAATAAACATTAGCATAATTATAACAATAACTTACAATGGAACTATTCGTAGAAACTATACCTGCTACATAACTATTTCCAGTATCTCCTGCTGGGTTAGCATTTATAGTACCATAATTATAACAATTGCTAATAATGCCACCATTACCCGATATTCCACCTATGCTAAATGACGCATCATTGCCGTTAGAAGCTGCTAAAGTAGAATAATTGCTACAATTTTTAATTGTAACATATTGATTGGCGCTAGAAACAATGCCCCCTATTCCAATATCAGCTTCGTAGCCAACATTTAGGTCTATATTTCCATATGCACAGCAATTATCAATAATAATAGTATTATTTTCACTACCAGTTGCAGTGATAACTATTCCACCAAAATAAGCATGCCAACCATCTGATTTCGTTACTCCTCCAAGCCAATTTACATTGAGGTTAGAAATGCTCCCACTATTTATGGAGGAAAATAAGCCACATTGCGTTGTCCCACTTGTACTCATCACAATGGGTTGTGAAAATGTTATGGTGTGTCCACCGCCATCAAAATGCCCATAAAAACCACTTATACCTGACCAAGATGTGTTATTCAATATTATATTTTGAGTCAACAAAAAATAATTGTTTGAGTTTGTAGAACTCCATGTGCCAGCAAATTCACCAGTCTTATTTGCAAATGCCGTAAAGTCAGTTGCACTATCTATTGTGTAAGGTTCACCTGCTGTGCCTATTGCCATTGTGTTTGTTTTGTAGTTTGTTGTTGGCAACATTATTAGCATAGTTAAGCTTATGCAAATTGCTAAAAGCCACATTAGGATAGATAATGTAGCGTGTTTGTGTTGCACGGTTTCTTTATATGTAGATAGTGCTTTATTGTTTATTTTGTTTGTAACTTTGTTTTTTAGATTCATATACATCGCTCCTTTACCTATGCACTTGTCGCCTGCAAGTCTAGTTAAAGTAGTTTGTGCATATTTATCTTTTTTATTAAATTTTATGTTTGTATGTTTTTGTAAGTTCGCCTTATTTATATATCTAGCATTTTCGGCATCCCCTATATTTAGTAGTTGGTTCTTGACGCAAATTCCCTTGCTAACATCGCCACAGTTTATTGCATTTTTTGCTTTATCTGCGCGCGACTGCTCTTTGTATACACCCTCATGTGCGCAGTTTTTAGCACTTTTAATACTAGTTTTCGCGTTATCTGAAAAATCATATATGTGCGCATCACCTTGAGCATTATTTACTGCGTTTTTACTATTATTTATGCGCGATTGCTCATTATTTTGGCACTTATAAGCAATGTTTTTAGCATGATTATTATAAAGTTTTGAAATGTTTGCTGTGTAGTTTTCGCACAATTGTGTAGGACAATCTAATTTCGATTGTATGATACTATTAGTTTGTGCGTTTGCACCATTATTATTTGCATTTTGGGTAGTTCTATAAGAACTATCTACCCACCCCCCCCCCCCCCTTTTTTTTTTCTTGATAAA
>CALVJT010000036.1 GCA_944332315.1 uncultured Clostridia bacterium | reverse complement strand
CTTAGTGGATATGCCCGCGCGAGGGCAAAAAAATCGGCGTAGGCATTGTAGTGTTCTACTTCGTTTGGGTTGCCATCGCGTATGTGAAAGATAGCAGGCAGGTTGCACGAGTTGCATAATTGTATTTGTCTTTCTGCAACTTCAATTTGTGTGCGATAGGGCGAAAAATTATAAAAGTAATCAAATCCAAATTCTCCTATAGCAACAACTTTGGGGTCACTGCTATGGGCAATAATAAAGTTTTGGCAGTTTTCATTAAAATTTTTGGCGTCATGTGGATGCACTGCAAGTGCGCAGTAAACTTTATCATTTTTTTTAGATAAATCAAAAGCTTTTTGTTGGCTATCATAATCGCAACTAGGCACAATAACATAATCTATGCCATCTTTTTCAAAGTTCGATATTATATCGTTGCATCTATCGGCAATTTTTTCGTCATACAAATGGCAATGGCTATCAACCACCTATCTTACCTCCGCGCCATCGGCAATATCGCCCTCGGGATTGACAACTTTAAGTCCGTTTTCATCTTGTGCGCATAAAATCATACCTTCGCTCATAATGCCACGCAGTTTTGCAGGTTTTAGATTGGCTACAACTACTACGCTTTTGCCCACCATTTCCTCTGGCTTATAGAACTGTGCTATGCCACTTACTATGGTGCGCACCTCATCACCTATTTTAATGCGCGATTTTAATAATTTATCGGCGTTTTCCACCTTTTCGCACTCTAAAATCTTGCCAACTCTAAATTCAAGTTTTGCAAAGTCGTCTATAGTAATTTCTGGCTTGTGTTGAGCATTTTCCTGCTCATTTTTTTGCGTATTACCATCATTTTTTGCGTTTATGCTATCATTTTTTGCATTTTGTTCTGCGCAGTGTGCGCAAGTACATTGTTCTTTATTTTCCATAATAATCTCCTTAATTTCATAGTATAACCTATAATAAAATTTTAGTCAAGTAGATTGTTTTTATTATAAAATTTAATGGGGGTGCTTGTTTGTGTTTTTTTATAATTTAGGGGAATTTAGTTTTATTATTAAATTATCATTATTATAATATTCGTGGGGGGGAGTAAAAAATTTAGTAGAAAGGACTTTGCAAAATCTAAATTTATAACTTATTATACCTTCCCATTAATAATAAAGAACCTATTAAAATAGTGGTTTACCATTATTGCTATAATATACATAATTTATGTTTTATGTAATACCATTGTTGATGTGTTGCTAATTTTTTTAGTTTGTTTTTTATATTTGGCAAAATCATATTTGTGTTTAGCATTGCACTTAAATGCTTGTAAAAAGCATAAATATAATGTATAATTAGTAAAGGAGGATTTATTATGACAAAAAGTATCAAGACAATATGTATGACATTATTAATGACCATTTGTTTTGCCGTAACTTGCCTTGTACTTTCTGCCTGTGGTGGAAGTGATGGCAAGGGGCAGGTGTTTAGCACATCTGCGGATGCCTTTGGTTTTGCGGGGGCAACAGCGGGGGCGTTTTTGAGCAAACTAAATGTTGCAAGTAGCAGTGCTGTTAATATTGCAGATTCAGCTCAAGTGGCAACAGCCGACCAATCGCAAAAGGTGGATATACTAAATAAATATATCGATATTTTTGATAGCGTGGTGGGCAACAATGCCATCACAAGCACAAAAGAGCATTTAGATGATGTAAACTACAACTACAAAATCACTACCACAATAACCGACTTAGATGGTAGCAAGCAGACTTTTGAAATGAAGTTTAAGGAGGTTAAGCAAGATAATACACTTGTAACTGACGATGACCGTGATGAGATTACTTCAAGTTTATCTGGTGTTATGACATATAATGGGGTGGAGTACGAAATTAGCGGTAAAAAGCAAGTGGAAAGAGATGAGGTTGAAATAGAGTTTATAGCCTATATCAATCAAAACACCCGTGTACTTGTTGAGCAGGAAACCGAATCTGGCGAACAGGAGTTTCAATACTCTATATTTAACAATGGTTTTATGACTGACGAATTGAGTGTTGAAGTGGAAACTGAAAGAAATGAAATTGAAGTTGAAATGCAGTACAGCAAAAATGGTGTAGAAATTTCGTATAAGTTTGAAAGAGAGGGCAATGCTTTGAGAATTATGTACCGCGATAGTACAGGTTCTGGCTATATCCGCGCTACTGTAAGCTCGGATGGCAACTCTATAAGCTATACTTTTGATGATGGCACTGTTATCACAAAAGATATATAGTAGCTTTATGTGAAAAATATTTATATATTTTAGTTTAGCAAATGTTGGAATCTTAAATTCTAGGGAATATTCCATCCCCTAGAACCCCAGTCCAAGGGCTCTCGCCCTTGACCCGTGGTCAAAAAACAACAAAAAATATGTTTTTGTGTACAAAACACAATAATAATTTACTTTTTGCTTTCGCAAAAAGTAAATTACAAATTATATAGCGTTTTCTATTTGTAGTTTGTCTACAGGCTGAGAGTTCAAAAATCAATTTGGACTCTTTTTATATAGGTTCTATACTATTAGTGGGGGGTAGTTAAAAATTTAGCTGAAAGAGTTATGCAAAAGTTTGAATTTATAACTTACCACCTCCTCATTAAAATAAAGAACCTTGTATTTATATTATAATGAAAAACAGATTTCGCAAATAAAAAACCATTTATCAATAATTCTATAAAAAAATGTTGGGGATATTCTAAATAATAGTTTACCTAAATTAACTTCATCGACATCTAAATACGGAGTATAATAAATTATTTTTTATGATGAGTGTTTTGTTTATATCTGCTATAATCATATTAATTCATATAAAATGCTTTATCTTTTTGAAAAATGATTGTTATAGTTTATATTTTATAAATTTGGTCTAGGTACTTTGTGTATTCTGCGGTTGTTTGCAGTTTAGCTTTTTTATGATGTACCCAAGATTTTAGGCGAGGTCTTTTTATTTGGTAGTGCTTTTTGAATGTAGATTTTTTTTGTTCTCTTGTTTTTTTATCGATTATGCGATATCGTCTAGAGTTCATAAATAACTGTAAGGCGCGCTCTTTTTTTTCGGTAAGTTCGCGGTTTACAAACATATCCATTATAGATACTTTGTAAATTTCTATTGCAGTATATAGCATAGCACTTATCATTATAAGTATGCCACCTACATATAGAAGTAGGGAGTTGTTGCTTAAATTTAGCAGGGGCAGAAGTTTGAAGTTGAGTAGTACGGGACTAATAAATAGGTAAACAATTAGTACAAAGTCTATAAAAAATACCATCCAAGAGGGTTGGAAAAACATATTTAGTACAAACAGTAGGCAAGCCGAAAATATTATAAAAACTATAATCAAACTTATGCTAGTATATCCAAGCCCCAACAGGTCGGATAGGTTATAAAATACATTATCAGTTCGGTTGTGTAGCGTTGGCAAAAATACGCTCAAAAGCGCACACAATAGTGCAACATAGTTCATTATTGAAAAATACGAAAAAAAACTAATATCGCCATATCGTCTAAACTTTATCATAAGTAGTCCTTTGTGTATTGTAATTAAAAAGTGTCGGAGAAAATCTAGCAATAATTTAGAATATTATATACAAAAAGCAAATTTTTTTCAAGCAAATGTACTTGACTTAAAATGTTTTTTTATATATACTCTAATTAGAGGTGAATACTATGAGGATAAAGATTTCCGCAGATAGTACTGTTGATCTAAGCCAAGAACTTATTGATAAGTACGATATTAGCATAATGCCCTTGCTTATAACACTTGGCGATGAAACTAAACTAGATGGAGTGGAGGTTACAACGCAAGATCTGTTCGATTATGTTGATAAAACCGGCGAGTTGCCTAAAACCGCTTCGCCTAGCATAGTGGCATATCAAGAATTTTATGATAAACTACTAAAGGATGCCGATTGCGTTATACACTTTGTTGTATCGGGTATGCTATCTAGTTGCTACAGCAGTGCGCAAAAGGCGGCGGAGGAGTACGGCGAAAGAGTTTTTGTTGTAGACTCTCGTTCGCTAAGCACGGGCATTGCACTGCTTGCGCTTTATGCTGCGGATAGAGCAAAAGAGGGCGCAGAGCCAAAGCAGATTGTCGAGGAGTGCAGGCTTTTGACTAAAAAGGTGCAGGCTTCCTTTGTGTTGGGAGACTTGAACTATATGCACAAGGGCGGTAGATGCAGTGGTGCAATGCGTTTGAGTGCCAAGTTTTTGCGTATTAAGCCCGAAATTGTGGTTATAAATGGAGAAATGAAAGTAGGCAAAAAGTATATGGGCAAACTCGATAAAGCAGTTGAATCGTATGTAGAGGATACCCTTGCTAGATATCCCGAGTACGATAGAAAGAGGGTGTTTATAACTCATACCCCTATCGACCCCGAAATATGCAAGCAAGTGCGCGAACAGTTAAAAGATAAGTTTGATAATATCTACGATACAGTTGCAGGCGCTACAATATCTAGCCATTGCGGACTAAATACCCTAGGCATATTGTTTATTTCTAAATAGTTTTTGTTATAGTGGCTAAATTGGTAAATTTCAATGAGCAATGAGAATTACCAAAAACAAAGGTTTTACAAGTTTGTAAAACCTTTGTTTGTTTTGTTTTGTTTTTTTGTATAGTTAAGTTTGATTTGAGGAAGGCAATTAACTAGTGGTTGCAATTTATTTTAATTTATCATCTTGTAACTTATTTTGTTTAGTTAGCTTTGTTGTTAAAGCTTCTTTTTTTAATGCTGTTACGTCCAAACCAAGACTGCTCATTTTTTTTTCGACTTTTTTAATATATTCAATTGAAAGTGGGCTTTCAAAATTTTTTGACAAAATAAATTTGTATTCTTTTGCAATGTAGTTTAATTCGTGGCTTATATTCATCAATGGTTTTTTTAGCATTGTAGATAAGCATTTGCTATTTAACCACTTTAGAGGGTTGTATACAAAGTAAAATTCCGAGGCATCCATCGTGGCGTTTTTGTATGGCACTTTAACTAGATCTTTGTATTTACCCTTGTTGCTAGCATTTACCACATAAGTATTTTCAAAAGTATCGCAATCAAGTAGTTTTTTGTCTTTTGTTGTGTTATTTGTTTTCATAAACTATACCTCATTAAATTTATAATACCACAAATAATTAGATTTGTCAATATTGCATTTGATTTTTTGCTACGCGTTGCATTTTGAGATAATAAATAATGTATGGTTATAATGTAAAAGCTGCAAAATTTTATAATAATAAATTATCTTTTGCAAGGCTATGTTTATAAATAAAGGAGTTTAATAAAATAAAGTTTTTAAGATAAAGTTAATTCATAACATACCAGAAAACTCTATGTCATATATTAATAAAGATAGTATGAAAAGTCAAATTGCATTTATAATAGTAGCTTCAATTTTGTTTTGTTGTTTAATTCCGCTTTTGCCTAGCGGACAAGCGGTGGAATCGCTTTCTCCGCGCACCTCACTTGTGGTGGTGCTAGATGCGGGACACGGTGGAGTAGATGTCAAGTTAGGACAGTATGTTTTTTCAAAAAAAACCACATATTTTTTAGATATGTGGCTTTTTCTTATTTATAAACACCATTATCGGTTATATACTTCTGGACTTCTTCAAATTCATC
>CALVJT010000035.1 GCA_944332315.1 uncultured Clostridia bacterium | reverse complement strand
CTATACCGCCATTAATAGTAATTTGCCACATTTGCAAAATTTTGCTAAATTCTTGAGTATCTTTCTTTATCTCTTTAACCTTGCCATTTTTATATATTCTAATGCCACAGCAATCATCGAACACCGAGTTAATTTGTTCGGATAAAAAATTTTGTATAGCCATATTAAAACACCTCATTTTATAATAAACTGTATTAAATATATAATTTATGCACACAAAAGGCAAAAATTATATCATTAATTTATTATATTAATTTTTGGACGGAATAGCAGAGTTATGAATCTTGCTTTTATGAGTTTAACAAGTATTCTATAAAAACTTGCACAAATTTGTATATTCATATCGTAAAACTTGTGATTTTTTGTTGACTAATATTTATATAATATAGGGTAAAATATTGAAATCAATAGCCCTTTACAATATACCTTATAACTTTGTATGGTGTTGCAAATAGAGAGGCAACGTAAGTCATACCGGCAGCATTGAGCAATTTACGCACTTGGTTAAGCTCTCTGCCCTTAATGCCTATTTGCTTTTTAAGGAATTTTCTTGCATTTTTGGAGGCCCCAAATTCGAGTGGTATTAAAAATATTTTTGTAAGTAATGTAATAGCAAACGAAAATAGCCCCGCATATATCATAACCTCGCCAATAATGTTCAATTCAAAAGGAATTAACCAAATAATTAGACCAATTAGCACGAGTGGGAAAAATAATCCAGAAAAAAATGAATTTAGTTTGTTAAAAAAGTAGCACATAGCAAACCAAAAGCTGTTGCTATATCTTTGCATAGAATGCCCAAATTCGTGGCTTGCAACTGCAAGCGATGCCACGCTTGTGCCGTAAAAAATATCCTCTTTAAGTATAATATTATCGTTTACATAGTCATAACAGTCCTCAACTTTATCGCCTGCAATATATAACTTGGTTTTTTGTTTATTTTCTCTTATTCCATATTCAAGTACCTTAAAAGTAGGCATTCCTGTTGTATTTTCTATCTGGTCATACTTTGCTTTTAAGTTATAGTAGTGTTTGTGTGCGGTTCCAGCAATTATTAAACCTATTAAAAATAATCCTATAATTATAACAGTTATAATAAATAGTGGATTTGCCAACAGTTCGTCTAACATAAATTCTCCCACAATTATTATACAAAAAAATTCAAAATTTATCAAGAAAATAATGTATATTGTATATTTTTGATAGTTTAGTGTCTTTTACATTGATATCAGGTAGAAAAAAACTAAATGATTATGCAAATATAAACAAAACAGTTATAAAATTATTATTTTATGTCGTTTTCATTAGAATGATTATCAATCATAAATAAAAAAATGCAGACATATACTACTTTGAGGGGTAGTATGAAAAATTTTGTAATTAAAGCGGACTTTGAATGTTTTGTGCTTTTGGATGGTAAAGAACTGGGAATTCTTGATGGGGGAGAGTTGTATTTTGAACGCCCAAATAAATTTGTGTTAACATTTTTCCCTATAGATAACAAAACTTTACCATATTCGTGTAAAGTTGGCTTTGAAAACGGAGTTTTACACTGTTCATCAGAGTTATGCCATTTTGTACAATTGCCAAATAACAATTTTGAATTAAACTTTGTGCCATATCTATTGTCCTATCGTAGGCCGAATTTACAAAAAACAAACGCCTTGGAAACACCTTTGGGGAAAACTGAGGTGCGCATTTTTGATGAAGGTATGCAAGTGGCTGGTGGCAAGGTACAGGTTTTAGTTGGGGGCGAACTAAAGTTGGAGTACGATATGTCCAGCACAATTTGTGATGCCGATATAACGGGGCACTACATAAACAACGAGTATTTTATATTAATTCAAGGCAAAGTGGAGAGCTATCAATATTTGTTGTGCATTAATTGTGGACAAAGTGTAGAAGTGAATATGGAGTTGCTTGCACATCAAGTAGAAGTTCACGAGGACTGCATAAAGACATTGACAAAATGTTTTGATATAAATAAGCACGCTAAAGTAAATGTATACGAAGTACAAAATGGAAAGTTATATAAAAAAGAGGATTATCTAGTTTTGCTAAATGAGGATATAAAAATAGCCACTGAACTTGTACCTTATGCGTTCTTTGAGGCTATACTCGTAGGGGATATAAATAAGGCTAGAGAGTTTATGACGCAAGAATTAAATCAGGCAATTGATGATGCGCATCTTAAGGCATATTTTGGTGATTTTAAGGAAGTTAGACAAAATATATACACTCAAGATTTATCTAGCGTATTGCTTTTATATAGAGATGGCAATAATTATACATCCAAAATATGTAAGCTTTTAATGCTTGATAACAAAATTGATAATATTGATATTATTAGTTGAATATTCTTAAAATGACACAATTCGACAGCTTATACTAAAATATGACAATAAAGTACAAAATATTTTGCAATTTAATGTAGTTTTTTTGAAATTAGGTATTGATTTATGTAAAAAAATGTTATAAAATAGTGGCGTAGTAAATTAGTTTAGTTAATGAAGGAAGGATGAATTGATAAGGAACTGTAAATGTGTTTATTTTGATTGCGGACAAAATGAAAATTGTAAAGCAATACCTTTTGATAAACTTGTCAAAATTTTAGTAAAAATTAATAAGGAAAGTGGAATAGAGTATGCGCTCAACAAATTGACGACCATATACGATGTTATATTTTATAAGGCTGTGGAAGCTAGCAAGTGTTTGGGAAGCACTCTTAAAAATGTCTATATGAAGTTTGAGGGCAGGCCACCAAGGAAATTTGATGTATGCTTCAAAATTAATCAAGATAAAAACACACCTATTGATATGCATCTAAAAAGTTATTGCGAAATAGTAATATCTTTTCGCGGGGGTGAATTAAAGGTAAAAACAAACAAATTATAAATTATAAGTTTTAGTTATGCTGTATTATTTTATATAAATAGGTTGCCCAATACAAATTAAATATGTTTAGCAAAGCTTGCAAATGCAAGTTTTTTTTTATTGTCAGCAAATAAAAATATTAAAAAGTAGTTTAGGAGCAACGAGTAGGCGAACATACTTTAAGGGGACAGCACTAACTACTTGCTTATCTGGTATTTGTGATAATATGTATTATGCATTAACAATAAAAAAGCAATACGATTGGATATTCTACATAATTCGACATAAGTTCTCATAAATCGACACAATGTGCCAAAATATTTACAAATAAGTGTAGTATAATTTGCGTATGAGGAACTTTGGAGAATTTTTATCAAAAAATGGAATTTATTTGACCGACAATGTTGCTACAGTATTCGGCAATGTGTTTGAAAAATATAAATTTCAAGAAATTGCTATAATAGGTGAGGATGCTCATAATCTTGCGCGGTTGCTCCGCCGAGATTATAGGGTTACCACTGTAAATGTACTAAAAGAACTCTGCTATAGTCTTTGTGGCATAAATTTGGCGCGCATACAATTAAAGGAAAATACACGCCTAATTGTGGCATACGGCAGTCAACATTCATTAAATTTGGCAAAACTACTTGCAAATAAGATGGATGTTCCATACTGCTATATAGCTACAAATACTGTTAGCATTTATTCGCAGTGCAACTACGCAGTGCAGGACTTGCGTCCAGTTAAAATAAATACTCAGTTGAAGGCTATAATTATAGATAAAAATGCGCCCTACGATTTATCAAATACATACGCACAAATCGTATCAAATATCATTGGGTGTCTAGAAATTTATTTGCGAGAGAAGTTTTTTGAGGAATCAAAAAATATCAACCTTAAAAGAATATTTGATACATACCTAGAAATACTGAGCATAAACAATATCGGCAAACCTAATAATATTGCTTTTTTGCGAGAATTAAATTTAATACTTGTTGTGCAATATGGCAAAGGTAAAGGAATTCCATTTTTAGATAACTACTATCTAACACTTCAATTTTTGAATAAGAATGTGCAGATGTTTGATGAATTTGATAAAATATGTTTTGTTTATTCTCAAATGTTATCAATACTATATGATATGTATTTTAGCAACGAATTAATTTCTCCGCTGTTTATACTTGATAGCGAAGTAGAAAAGGCAACAACTTTTAATGAATATTCCAAGGCTATTTCGAGAATTCCCGCTCGCAATAGTCATAAAACAAGATATGTTTATAGTGTGTATGTAAATGTTTTGTGTTCTATGACACAATCGTTTCAGCGCCTATACAGCAAAGTTGCGTTTAACCTAAAAAATATTATGCAAGATTCTGGTTTTGAGCTTTATAATAAATTAGATTGCCAAAGTATGATTAATTCTATGAAAGATACATCCTTGTTTAATTCCTATTCACTATTAAGTAAATTCGGTATAACCGAAATGTATTAGTTTCTCATCGCAGTAAAGCGTAAAATCTAAAAACACACCTTTGTGTGAGCACAAAAGAAAAGATATATTTACTACAAATAAAAAAATTAACTAATATCTTTGTTGCACACACTTGCGTGTGTGTTTTTATATATGTGCAAAATACACAAAATAAATGTTTGATTATCAAAATAATTGCAAATTAAAATTGCATATGCTATAATGATGTGCTTAATAGGAAAAATAATTAGGAGAATGATATGGCAGTTAAATTAATAGTAGATACAAGTTGCGATATGCTACCAAGTGAAATGCCAGAATATGCAACCTTGTTGCCAATAAAAGTTAATATTGATGGGGTAGATTACATACCTTACGAAAATTTGACAACAGAGGAGTTTTACGAAAAACTGAGCAAAACAAAAGAGCTTCCTCGAACAAGTCAAATAAACGTTCAAACATTTGTGGATGTTATGAAGCCTATGCTAGAAAATGGGGATGAAGTTTTAATATTAACTATATCTAGTGAGATGTCTGGCACAATCAATTCAGCTAAATTGGCAAAAAAAGAATTGAATACAGATAAAATAGCCATTGTTGATACAAAACTTGTGACATTTGCATATAGAGCATTTATATACGAAGCAATGAGAATGATAGAATCTGGTATGCCCCTTAAGGAGATAGAAAGTAGCCTTAACGGACTTAAAGAAAAAGTAATATTACTTGCTGTTATAGACGACTTAAAGTACTTAAGGTTAGGGGGCAGAATTGGGGCGGCAGGCAAAGTGCTGGGTGATTTATTTGCAATAAAGCCTATAATAACTATAAAAAACGGGTTAATACACGCAGTTGCTAAAACAATGGGAATTAAAAAGGGCATTCAAACAATCTGCGATTTAGTTAAAAAATCTAATGTTGATATGACAAAACCTAGAATTTTAGGGCACTCCAACTGCTTGGACCGCTGTATTGATTTGAGAGATAAATTAAACGAAACTACTAATATTGATGTGCAGGAAATTTCTTTAATTGGGTCAACAGTAGGTACGCATGCGGGCCCAGGTTGTGCAGGTATAGTATTTTTTGAGCAATAGGTAAGAATAAAAAATTAAAGAATTTTAAGTTAGATAAACAAAAATTCATTTATTTTTATAACTTTACAAAATGGTTAAATTTATGTTGAAGCGGGTTAATTGCATCGATTTTTACTCAAGTACAGGATTTTTTACCATAAAATATTAATTAATATCATAAATTTTTAAAAAAAATTCAAAAAAAGTTAATTTTTTTTTGAATTTTTTAATATACTATAATGAAAGTGTGCAATGAAATAAACACTTATAATATGTTGCCTTAAAATAGTACAATATTAATACTATATCAAATTGCACATTTTTTACTATAATGGAATTGTAATTCCAAGTAAATATGGGAGTTCAATATGACTATAGCAGAGAAATTGGACAAGTTAAGGATTGAAAGAGGCTGGACAATTTATAAAATGTCTGCAGAAAGCGGAGTAAATGATAGGGCTATAAGAAATTGGTTTAATAAAGGCAACGAACCATCATTATCTGCTCTAAATTTAATCTGTCAAGCTTTTAACATAACATTGGGCGAACTGTTCGCCGATGATGATAACCAACCAGTTGAAATGACACCTGAAGTTAAGGAATTTGTTGAAAAATACAAATTGCTTGACAAAGTGCAAAAACAGGCTGTCAATACGGTTATAGATAGTTATCGAATTGAACAGTAGATTCTATCTAGTTTATGTTAATTTTGATATGCAAATTAAAGCCTCTAATTATATCTTAACTTGTCCAATAATCTAAAAAAAATGGTCTATAAATAGGCCATTTTTCTTTTTTATAAAATTTAATTTTTAGTTTATAAATATTTTTGCCTTATTCAGCTCGTAGGCAGGTTATAGGGTCTTTTTTTGCAGCCATTCGAGATGGTATTAGACCAGAAAGCATTGTAAGCCCTACACTTATTACAATCATAATAAGAGCTGTTAGTGGCGATAGCACAGCTAGGTTACCTATGCCATCAGCAAGGCTGTTTATTATTAGGTTTATTGGTATGGTTAGTATCCAAGATACTACAACTCCAATTAGCCCGCTTAGTAAGCCTATAATAAATGTTTCAGCATTAAATACGCGCGAAATATCTTTTTTGCGGGCACCAATACTCCTTAAAATACCGATTTCTTTTGTGCGTTCAATTACGGATACATAAGTAATTACAGCAATCATTATTGACGAAACGATGAGCGATATCGCACTAAACGCAATCAATACATAACTTATTATGTCTACAAGAGTAGTCAGTGCCGACATAAACAACTGCATTACATCGTTGTAATGAACTTGTTGGTCGGGTGGCAACTGTGCGTTGTAGGCATCTATGTGCGCCTTAATAGCGTTTTTGGTATCAAAGTTTATAGGATAAATAGATATATAATTAGGTAGGTCTATGCCACCTAGTTGTCGTAGCATTGTATCATAAGCTTCATCCATTGTCACGGTAGAAGTATCATAGGTATCACCAGTAAGTGGGTTGATAGTAGGATTTTCTTTAGCAAAATTTACTATTTGAGAATCCATATTGCTTTCAAGCATGGTATTTAGCAATGCTTTAGGGAATGCAATACCTGAACTATATAACATATTTTGTGTATCTGATCTTGGTCTTAGTATGGCACTAATGCTAACTTCAATTGCTTGAGTCTTATCAAAATTGCTTGGTGCAATACTATTCCCTAATTCAGTAAATCTTGTAACTCCGTTAACTGATTGTTGTGTGTAAAACACATCATTAGGCAAAATATAAAATGTTTTGCCTACAATTTGACTGAAATCTATAGTATCTTGAGAACTGTCTAAACCTAAACTTGCAATAATTGTATTAGCAAGTTGGTTATATTCGTCTACAAACAAAACTACTTGGTTTTGAGTAGTTGGATATTGTCCCTCAATAACTTCGTATTGTGTAAGTACAAAGTCTTGGTTGTCTAGCAAAATTTGCCATGCCACATCACCGTCAAACGAGGAGTACATAGAGTTTGAGTCATTTACATTTAGTTTAATGTAGTTTTGAGTTAACGCGCTTTGTGTATAAACATTAAGCCTTTGCCCAGTTTGCATAACTATATCATAGTACAAAGTAGGGTCCAGTGTATTTATTGCTTTTTCTATGAAATCCTGATTGATATCAGCGCCAGTTGTTAAGCCAGAAAGCTTTTCGATGATGTCGTTTACAATTACTTCTTTAATATTAGGATACTTATCTAAATCAGATTCATCAAATATAGACATCAAATTTTCGTAATCAATAGTAGCACCTCTTATTGTAAGTGGGTATGTCGAAAGCATATCGCTTTGTAGTTTACCTATATAGCTGTTAAAACCGTTAGAAAGCGCAAGCACCAGCGTTACGCCTATTATGCCTATACTGCTTGCCAAACTCACAAGTATTGTTCTGCCTTTTTTTGATAGCAGATTTCTAAAACTCAAAGATAAAGCAGTAAAAAACGACATCGAAGTTTTTTGAAAAGGCGAGTTCTTTTTATTTTTCCGCTTTTTATTATTGTCGTTTTGAGCATCGGTAGATTGTTCGGCATTGACGGCGGACTCTTTATTATTTTGTGTAGTGGATAAATCTTTTGAAGTATCACTTTCTGCTAAAGCGATGTTTGCAGTGTCGATTGGTTTAGAAATCAACTTATTTTGTTCATTTTCAACTACATTTTCGGTGCTTGAGGAGTAGGGGTTAGAATCTTCTACAACCTTGCCATCCAGCAACTTGACTATTCTTGTAGAGTACTTTTGTGCTAGTTCTGGGTTATGCGTAACCATAATAACGAGGCGTTCTTTCGAAATTTCTTTTATAAGCTCCATTATTTGTATGGAAGTTGCAGTATCTAGTGCCCCGGTGGGTTCATCGGCAAGTAGTATCTCTGGGTTGTTTACTAGCGCCCTTGCAATGGCAACCCTCTGCATTTGTCCGCCACTCAATTGGTTGGGCATTTTGCTAACATGGTCTTTTAGCCCCACCTTACAAAGTGCATCAAGCGCGCGCTTTTTGCGTTCGCTTGCATTTACGCCCGATATTGTCAGTGCAAGCTCCACATTGTTCAGCACATTTAGATGAGAAATTAAATTGTAACTTTGAAAAACAAAACCTATTTTGTGGTTTCTATAAGCATCCCAGTCCGCATCCTTAAAATTTTTGGTAGAAACATTTTCAATCAATAAATCGCCCGAGGTGTATTTATCTAAACCGCCAATTATGTTTAGTAGGGTGGTTTTTCCACAACCTGATTGACCAAGTATACTGACAAATTCATTTTGTCTAAATTCCAAACTAATGCCTTTAAGAGCCGTTACAGAATTATCGGCAACTTTGTATTCTTTTTTAATATCAATAAGTTTTAACATAATTTCTCTTCTACACTTTTATTAAAGTTTTATCAAATTCGTTCAATAAATCCATAAATAATACTATGTTTTCCTCGCCAACGCTATCTACAAATTTTTGTAAATTGTTGTGCATAATTTCACAGCGTGCTTCAATACTCTTTTTTAAGCTAGATTCCAACTGTAAATAGTGATTTTTTTTATTTTCGTCAGTAACATAACTTGTTATATAACCTTTTTTTTCTAGCTTATTGCAAAATTGTGTAACTGCTGCCTTTGTAATGTTTAATCGCTTAGCAATTTGGCTTTTATGAATAGGAACTTTTATGTGTTCAGATTCATCTATAATGTAAAGTATAAAAGCTTCACTATAATTTATATCAAGCCCTTTCCAAGTAGACGATATGTACCTTTTTAGCAATTCCAGTGTTTCATTGAGCTTTTTGAACAATCTTTCGCTTATTAATGACATTTATTCCTCCATAAAGTAAACAACTTAACGAATTTATATTATATATTAAAACATAAAAGATGTCAACCAAAAACATATAATTTTATAAGTTTGATAAATTCATAAAATCTAGGGAATTCAATATATTGATTAAAAATTCATTTGTAAGAGCAAAAAGATAAGTCTTTTATAAATTTATAGTACGCGTTAATTCCTATTGCGATTGTAAATCTACTAATATGTTTATAATATATAATTGTTATAAAATTGGCATATTGTTAATTAGGGTTTTCTCTATTTTTGTTGACCACCCCCAAAAAAAACGCAAATGAGTTATAGTTATTTTTTACTAAGATCAATTTCGTATTATAAAATTCTCAAAATATTACATAAACCCTTGTAAAATATGTTTAATTGTGGTATAATAAATTACTTATTTAATGAAGCGTTTGTGGCGTTTCATTTTTTGCTTAATAAAAAGAGGAGGATAAAATGCAATATCCAAAGGATAAGATAAGGAACATAGCAATCATTGCGCACGTAGATCACGGCAAAACCTCGCTTGTCAATGAAATGCTAAAACAAGGTGGCGTTTTTCGCCAAAACCAAGAAGTAGTGGATAGAGTTATGGATTCTAATGCGCTTGAACGCGAAAGAGGAATAACTATTTTAGCAAAAAATGCTTCAGTTCACTATAAAGATTATAAAATTAATGTCATAGATACCCCAGGACACACCGATTTTGGTGGAGAGGTTGAAAGAGTGCTTAAAATGGCAGATGGCGTTTTGCTTGTAGTAGATGCCTTTGAGGGTACTATGCCTCAAACGCGTTTTGTGCTAGAAAAAGCGCTTGCGCTAAATTTAAGGGTAATTATAGTAATCAACAAAATAGATAGGCCAGATGCTCGCATCTCCGAAGTTGTGGATGAAGTCTTAGAGTTGCTTATCGACTTAAATGCAACCAATGACCAATTAAATAGCCCAATAGTGTACGCCTCAGCAAGGCTCGGCGTGGCAAGTTTGGACCCTAACAAGCAGGGCGAGGATTTAAGACCACTATTCGAAACAATTCTCGAGCACATTTTGCCGCCAAAAGGGGATGAAAATGCACCATTTCAAATGCTTGTATCTAGTACCGAGCATAACGACTTTTTAGGCAAACTAGCTGTTGGTAAAATAGAGAATGGTATCGTAAAAGTTGGCGAAACCATAGCGGTAGATAATTTCTTTACGCCCGAAAAAGTTCGCCGAAGCAGAGTACAACAGATGTTTACCTACGATGGGCTCAAAAAGATTGAAGCGCAACAAGCATCGTGTGGTGATATTATTTGTATAGCAGGCATCGAGGATGTTATGATAGGTGATACTTTGTGTGATGCCGAAAACCCTAGTGCCCTACAATTTGTAAAAATATCGGAACCTAGTGTTGAAATGACATTTATGGTAAACGATAGTCCATTTGCCGGCAGGGAGGGTAAGTTTGTAACATCTAGACATTTAAGAGATAGGCTTTATAAAGAAACCATAAAAGATTTATCCTTAAGGGTTAGTGATACCGATAGTACCGAGGCTTTCCGTGTTTGCGGTAGGGGCGAGATGCACCTTTCTATTTTAATCGAAAATATGCGCCGTGAAGGTTACGAATTTCAGGTATCTATGCCAAAAGTTTTATATAAATACGATGACGATGGCAAAAAACTTGAGCCTATTGATAGGCTTGTTGTGGATGTGCCAGAGGATTCCGTTGGCGCTGTTATGGAAAAGATGGGGCGCCGTAAAGGCGAACTTGTATCGATGCACCCTCAAGGCAGTCGTATGAGAGTAGAATTTTTGGTGCCATCACGCGGGCTCTTTGGCTACAAATCAGAGTTTTTGACCGATACGCGCGGTGAAGGCGTTATGAGCAGTGTATTTGATTCCTACCAACCATATCGCGGAGAAATTGAGCGCCGTAACTATGGGGCATTGATTGCCTTTGAAGAGGGCGAGTGCATCACTTATGGGCTTGCTAATGCGCAAGAGAGGGGCGACCTCTTTGTAGGCCCAGGTGTAAAAGTATATGCCGGTATGGTAGTTGGCAGAAATCCTAAAGGCGAGGATTTGGTTGTAAATGTATGTAAGCGCAAGGCTATGAGCAACATGCGCTCTACCTCGAGTGACGAGGCATTGCGCCTAACTCCGCCTATAAATATGAGCTTAGAGCAAGCTCTCGAATTTTTGGATGACGATGAACTTTTGGAAGTTACACCACAATCTATAAGAATTCGTAAAAAAGAACTAGACCACGGCAAACGCAAGTCTGCTGCATATCGCAATAGTCTATAATAAATTTTTAATTAATTTTATATAATTAAAGGGTTGTAAAGGAATTTTATTGCTTTGCAACCTTATTTATATTGTTTGAATCCTTAAAATTTATGGAGCAAACTATTAAGCATAAGATGTAAATTAATGCTATGCGTAATTTAGTATCTTTATAGTAGGCTTAATAATAAACATTTTATGAACTTATGCTAAGTGGTTTATGTGCATTTTATGTTAATTTAATTCGTGCATTATAAGCCAATTGCAATTTATATTTAATTATTAATTAAACATCTAAACCAATAGGCGCTTGTTTTTTTGAAATGATTGTGATATAATACACCAAAGGTGACCTATGAAAGACCCTAAAAAAATGTATGATAAAAAGGCTGTCAAACAAAGTCTAAAAAAATATATTATTTTGATGGTTTGTTTTTTGCCTATATTAATTTTATTAAATTTTACATTGTTTGCACAAATGTCAAGTGTACTGATGATTTTTTTAGATGTAGTGCTGTGCCTTGGCTTTGTTTTTGTGGCGGGGTCAATTTGGAACACTATTAGCGCAAAACAGCAGGAAAAGCGAGAGGAGTTACGCAAACAGCGCGAACTTGAAAGGCGGGCTCAGAATACCAATGTTAGCAATAATCATCAAGCTAACACTTCTAAAAAGATGGGCAAGAGAAGGAATAGGAGCAAAAATAAAAATAACATAGTAAATAATAAAGAAATAAGTATTGATAATCAAAACTCGGCAAATGAAAACATGGAAGTTGCCCAAAGTTCAAACATGCAAGAAGTTAAAATGCAATCGGAACAGAACTTAGATAATTTTTCACCTTCAAATATGGATGACGCTAACCCCAAAACAGATGTACTTGATATGGATAAAAACGATGTAGCTAACCCTCAAACTGATAAAAAAGATGGTAAAAACGATAAAAATGAGTAGTTTACCGTAAAAAATTATATAGCTAAAGTGTAAAAACATGCAAAGGAGTAACATATGGCAATTAGAGTAATGCCTCATAACGATGATGCAGAAATAAGCGTTTTAGGATGTATTATGCTAAACAATAATGTGCAACACGAAATTTTTTCGCGCCTAAAGCCCACCGATTTTTATGCAGATGTACATCGAACAATATACGAGGAAATGCTAGATATCTACAATAGCAATAAACCTGTAGATTTTGTAACGCTTGTAGATACACTGGAAAGAAAGGAACTATTAGATTCTGTTGGCGGAATTACATATATCACAAGTATCAATCACTCAATGCCAAGTTCTGCAAACTACACTCAGTATGTCGAATTAGTCGAAAGAGATTCTATTTTAAGGCAAATAATTGAGGCTTGCCAAAACATTGCAGAAAAATGTTATAGTGAAATAGATGCCGAAAATGTTTTGCAGTATGCTGAAAAAACAATATACGATATTTCGCAAAGAAAAAGTACCTCATCTTTGGTGCATATAAAGGAAGTTTTGCCTAATGTAGTAGATCGATTCGATAAAATTGCAAGAGATAAAAATGCATTTTTAGGTATCAAAACAGGATTTTATGCTCTTGATAGATTGACTAACGGATTGCAAAACAGCGATTTAATTTTGCTCGCAGCAAGGCCAAGTGTTGGTAAAACGGCATTTGCTATGAACATAATACAGCATGTAGCCAGTGTCGAAAAGAAAAAATGTGCCGTGTTCTCGCTAGAAATGGGCAAAGAGCAGTTGGCGCAACGCAGTTTGTGTTCGCTAGCCAAAGTGAGTATGTCAAAAGCTATGAAAGGCGAAATGTCTGCTGGAGAGTGGAAGGCGATTTGGGCTGCAAAAAATTTGCTTCAGGATTGCGATATTTTTGTGGATGATTCATCTATGAATACGCCTATGGACATATTAGGCAAATGTCGTAGGCTTAAGCGCGAAAAAGGGCTAGACTTGGTTATGGTCGACTATTTGCAGTTGATGAACAGCGGAAATTCGCGCGAAAGTAGACAAAATGAAGTGAGCGAAATGTCAAGGCTACTAAAGGTTATGGCGCGCGAACTTAATATTCCTGTACTAGTGCTATCACAGTTATCTCGTGCTGTGGAAAAGCGTCCCGACCATAGACCTATGCTTTCTGACTTGCGTGAAAGTGGCGCCATCGAGCAGGATGCGGATATTGTAATGTTTTTGCACAAACCTTTTATGTATGCCGATACACAGGTATCTGAAGCCGAAAAAACTGTTGCTGAACTTATTGTAGCAAAGCACAGAAACGGGGCATTGGATAATATCAAACTAAAATGGGTTGGCGAAAATGCTACCTTTAGAAATATGGATAAAGATAGCGATTTGGCTGATTTGGAACGCAGTATGCCAAAATCTTACGATACCCCTCAAGAAGATGCATTTTTAGCTGAAGATAATAACGCTACAAATAGTGCGTTAGATGACTACCAAGATGCTCCTTTAGATTTAGATAACGCAAACGCTCCAGACGAAATTGTCCCAATCACTGATACAACTTTAACTGATATATTTTAATATGGTATAAAAAATTCAGGTAATGAACATCGTTTCATTACTTTTTATTTGTGTTATATGTCTGTTTATTTTACAATTTTGTTTAATTTATGCTATAATATGAGCTATGAAGATTATAACTTATAACCTAAATGGAATTCGTAGCGCGAACAAAAAAGGGCTTTTAGATTTTATTAATAACGAAAATGCGGATATTTTTTGTTTTCAGGAAACGCGAGCTACCAAAGAGCAAATAGAGCAAGAATTGAGTGGTGTACAGGGCTATAATTTATTTGTCAACGAAAGCGAGCGCAAGGGCTATAGCGGAACTGCAGTTTTAACTAAGCAACAACCTTTAGATTATATTGAAACACTAAAATATGTCAATTTTGATAACGAAGGTAGGTTGCAAGTTCTAGATTATGGCAGTTTTACATTAATTAATCTATATACCCCTAATGGTAACTCGCGTCTGCAATACAAGTGCGATTTTATTAAACTACTAATTAACGACTTGGATTTACTTGTAGCCGATGGCAAGGAACTTATTGTTTGTACAGATTTTAATATATCTCATAACGAATTAGATTTATCTAATCCAAAGGAGTGTGCTCAAATTTCTGGATTTCTGCCCGAGGAACGACAGCTTTTTGATGATTTGTTGGATATAGGCATTTACGATGTGTACCGCGAAATGTATCCTCAAAAACAACGCTATACATGGAGTTCGTATCCATCAAAGCGCGCAGGTGATAAATGGGGCAACCTTTATACTTTTGATTATATCTTTGCAACAGAAAATGTGATGCATAGCGTGCGTAACTGCAAAATTTTACACGATGTTTTTTGTAGTGACCATTATCCAGTTAGTGCCGAAATTGATATTTCAGGGCTTCAATACCAATAATTTATTTACTTTTTGGCTTTTTATAAAGAA
Organism: uncultured Clostridia bacterium; assembly: GCA_944332315.1. Taxonomy (GTDB): domain Bacteria; phylum Bacillota; class Clostridia; order Christensenellales; family UBA1242; genus CAKVOD01. The sequence goes on along the minus strand of CALVJT010000035.1, from coordinate 2,405 downwards.
TTTTTCAAATATTTTGTTTGCTACTAAATTGCAACTAAAGATTTATGAATGTTTTGGCGTATTATAAGATAAACTTAAGTAGCTAACTTAATGCCCACATTTTTTATAAAATCTATAAAGTTGCAAGTTTGTTTATATACAACAAAAATGCAATTTCTTTTTTTGTGATTGTTGACAAGTGAATATAAGTGTGGTAAAATTTTTATAGTAGAGGTAATAAAATGAAGGAATCTGTTAAGATAAATTATCCCAATGGGTACTATATAGGCGAGGCACAGTTCGTCTACGAAAAAGATGGCATACAATATTACTCTCGAGAAGGTGAGGGGGAAATGTTCTACGATAACGGGATGTATCAAGCTGGTACATGGAAAAAAGATAAATTAGATGGTATTGGAACTGTAGTTTTTAAGAATGGAGATATATATAAAGGAGAATTTAAGAGCGGGTATAAACATGGACAGGGGTACTACAAATTCTATGAATCTGGTAAAGTTTATAAGGTAACTATGCGACTAAACAAAGTTGTTGAACAAGAACTTGATCACATAGATAATAACACAAGCATAAAAACCACAAAAATAGTAAACGATGGCCCCACTTTATAAAGTTTAGAAAAGCACTAAATTTTCATCTCAACACTTGCTATTAACTTTAATATCTATGGCTAAATCTAGTTGTTTTGCCTTTATCAATATATTTTATTTGATAATGGTATGGGGTTTACGAATAGTGTAGCGTTTTCTTGTTTTTTAACTTTATGCGTTTTTAGAAAAACTGCAAATCGAAAGTTTGCAGTTTTATTTTATTTTATGGCAAAATGCCATTTCAAATAGCGGGCATAATGTCTTGATAAAAGTCAGCCCAAAAATGTATAACTAGTCTTTATTTTTAGCATTGTGCGTATAATTTTCTTTCATTTCAAGCATAACACCTTCTATTTGCTTGGAAACAATTTCCAGTGTTTCTTTTGAAGTATCTCCAATAAACTTTTTGTCTAGGTAAATTGGGTCGCCTACGATAAGTTTATTAAACCTAAATAGACGAGGTTTCTTTACAAAGTACATGGGCACAATAGGTGCATCGGCCTTTAGTGCAAACATTGCCGCGCCGTTTTTAATGTCGTCCGTAAACGAATTTTCCCTGCGTCCACCTTCAGGGAAAACAACAAGAGCCTTGTTTTCCTTTAGAGCGCGCAAGGATTTTTTAATACTGCTCAAATCAACGCTCTGCCTGTTAACAGAAATTGCGCCCATCTTAGAAAAAAACCAATTAGTAAGTTTGTTGCTCATTAATTCTTTTTTTGCCAGATAATGCATTCGCCTCCAAAATACCGTAAAAATAAGCACAGGGTCTGCATTGGATTGATGATTGCCCACAACAACAGCCTTGCCTTTTATAAACTTTGTTCTACCTTTAACTACAGTAGGGTACATTATCCTAATAGGAAGCCATGTAATAATTTTAAGAAACCAAAATAAAATATTCATAATATATATTATATAAAATTAATTTATTATTTGCAACTATCATTGTGCTAAATTAAAAACTTTGTGCAATATAACAGTACTATATTTTCAAAACTTTGAAGATGATAATGCTATTAGATAATAATAAAAAAATAATCTTAAAGTTTCGAAATAAGTATGCTAAACATATTATGTTTTCTTTCTTGGGCAGAAATAATCAATTCATAAAACATATTTAATTTTTAAGTAAATTTTCAATAAGTATAAGATTAGTAAACTTAAAAGATTTTTACTTTGATTCTAACTTAAATTAATTTTTCAATAAAAACTAGAATAATTGAATAAAAAACATAAAAATAATTGACAATTATAAAAAAAAATGCTAAACTAATAAAGTCACTATAAAAAGTTTACGTGCAAATATATTAGTGACATAAAATATAAAATTATTTAGTAAAAAACATCGTATAAAATATCAATAGTTATAGATTGTAGAAACGCAAATACAGCTAAAAATGATGTTATTTATCGATTGTTTTATAAAATGACAAATAGAATAATGGAGAGATACTCAAGAGGCTCAAGAGGACGCCCTGCTAAGGCGTTAGTACGGGAAACCGTAGCGAGGGTTCAAATCCCTCTCTCTCCGCCATGAACTTGTCCATCCGTACTGTTATGGTATGGGTGGATTTTGTGTTTTTTTACTTCTTGCATAAGTTTAATAAAATAATTAGCTCGAATTAAATATAAATAATTTTTCTATTTTATAAAATATTTTTAAGTTTAATACTGATGTGAACCCCAAAAGCTGGACAAAAAAGAGGTGCATATAATGAGGAAAAAGAGAACAAAATACAAAAAATATAGTCCAGAATTTAAAATTTCGTGTATAATAGATATGCGTAAGAACGATTTGAGTTATGCAGAAACAGCTAG